>JABSQO010000014.1 GCA_013215775.1 Piscirickettsiaceae bacterium | reverse complement strand
GGAGAAGATGGTTCAGTCACCATTAATTTTGGCGGTGATAAAAATGCCAATAACTATATGGAAACATTTGAAGGTTGGACGGCCACATTACGTATTTACCGGCCAAAGGAAGCTTACTTTAATGGTGAATGGACTGTGCCAGAATTAATTTTAGTGGAAAAATAGCGATATAACAACTTGTCGGGATGATTAATGATGATTGTGAATAAGAAATTAATATCGGAAACATTATGTTGGTTGATATTTTCATGGTCTGTGATATTGACTTCCAGTGCACAAGCTGAAGTGTCGAATCTGGCAGCATCTGATGTTATCCCCGTCGAAGTTGGTATTCGGATTCATCAAATTGTAGACATAAACGAAAAGAAGAAAAATTTCACAGCAGTTCTTTCGGTGAAGGCAAAATGGAATGAACCATTGCTTGCTTATGAGGTAAGCGATAGTTTGAGTATAAAAACTTTAAATAAAGCTGCGCTGAGAGCATTACTGATAGAGAAGGGGGCGTCTTTTCCAGCCGCAGTTATATATAACCAACAAGGTCGTTCCCAACCTCAGAACAGTGTGGTAACAGTAACGCCAGAGGGTGATATTACCTTCTTAGAGCGTTTAACGGTCGTTATGCAGGCAACGAAATTTGATTTTCGACAATTCCCATTTGATACACAGTTATTTGAAATACAGCTTGATACATTGGTACCAAATGGTAAATACATTTTTAAAAAACTGAAAGACTTCTCAATAATAGAAAATACTACGGGTGAGGAAGAATGGAAGATAACTAATCTTTCAACAGATATTAGGAACATCATAGACCCACCCGCTGGACGGTCTCGTTTTACCATCGCTTTTACAGCTGAGCGGCGTTATGTGTACTATATTTTAAAGATATTTATTCCGGTGACACTGATTATTATTGTGTCATGGTTTACCTTCTTCTTGAGAGATTATGCAAAACGTATTGATTTGGCGGGTTCAAATTTACTCGTGTTCATTGCGTTTAATTTTTCTATCTCAAATGCATTACCCAAGCTTGGATATATTACATTTATTGACGCCTTACTTGTTGGAACCTTTTTTATTACGACGATTGTGATTTTACTCAATGTAATGTTGAGGAATTTAGAAAATAATGGGCGAATTAAGCTTGCAGAGGCAATAGATCGTTATTTATTATGGATTTATCCGAGTATCTATATTTTTGGCACATTAGGCACTGTAATATATATTCTTTAAGCTAGCACGAATTAATCTTGTAATAGATTGTGTAGCTTTGAATTTCAGACTAGGCCTCAATGTTTAGGAAAAAAAGGTGAACTTAACAAAGCTTAAGCATTGCTTTGACATGTATTTTTATATCTATGCAGTCTATGGCTATTGATTTGGACTTAAGCTTAGATTTAACGAAATAATCATCCTTAACTGAACTGTCAGATAGTGATTATATAAAATTAAGGGAAATGGCAAAGGAAGCACTTAATAAGAGCCCAGATGGTCAAGGCATTTAGTACATGGAAGACTGCTTGTAAGGCTAAGAAACTCTAGACTTTGCGTTTAGGTTATAGTAGAAATTCATTGTCATTATGAGCTGCACGATATTCTCTGGGTGAGATGCCAGACCACCGACGAAAGGCTCGTGAAAAACTTGAGGCATCTGTATAGCCAAGAGAGAGGCTAATATCTAATAAGTTTAATTCATTGTTTAATAATAGGGATGATCCTTCTAGCATTTTTGCCTTTGCAACAACATTAGAAAAACTACTATTCTGTTCCTCTAAGCGACGTTGTAATGTGCGAACACTGGTTCCAATTAATTCCGCAGCCATATGTATATCTAGATTATAAGAAAAATAGGGTGTGACAATATGTTGTACCTTACTAATAAACTCTTTTGGAATAGTCGTAGGTGAGGAGTGATGAGAATGTTTTAGCAGTAGTGGAAGTGACAGCATGGCTCGTGGAAATGTAATCGCTGGATAGGATTGATTAAAAAGGATTTGACTAAAGCCAAGTAATTCGGAATTCTCAATGTCACGATGATGTTTAAAAGTGAGGTGTATTTCAGGAGGATGCCATTGATAGTTAGTAGCAAGGTTAATTAATTGGATCATTCCGGCGATTTCGAATAATTGTACTTGGATATCATCATCGAGTAATCGATCGCCTCTCTGTTTTAGGGTTACTCTATCTTGGTCAATTTCAATAGTGTAGTCAGCTGTATCACATATCGTCGGGCCGACTAGGCAGAAACGCTTTAATAAATCAAAAAGGTTTTCACAACCGGTAAGTAATGGCGCTAGAGCTTCCATCTCATCATGGTGGATTGCTTGCGTTGCTAGCATACCAAAATCCTGTATACCCTCATGCCGGCTTACTTCACGAATAAACTCCCAACATGGCCGCTCTGGAATCAATATGTCCTGAGTTTCCAGTAGCTGTAGTGGGAGGTTTACTTTGTTTAGTATTTTTTCAACAGGCGTGCCGATTTGTTTTGTTGCGAGAATAAATGGTTCAAAAATTGAAGCATGCAACAAGTGTATTTTGTGGTGCTTATTCATATACTTATAAATCCATTTATTGGCATTAAATGATAAGTAATTAAATGTTATCACAAATACAACATTTTGCTTTATAGTTGGGATAAACAGTTATCTGTTGAAAACTAGTATGTTTTTAATGTCATAGGGATACATAAGCATGAAAATATTTATAGTACCGTTTGTTACGCTAGTGTTATTTAGCTCTATTCTATGGGCTGACGTAAAACTACAGCCGTGGTCGGATAATGTATTCAAACAGATTGGGGTGGAATATGGTGAAGCCGCTTCAACGCGGATGAGAAATATCTATCAACTTATTATTGAAAATGAGGACAAACCAGTCCGTGAGAAACTAGAGAACGCTAATAATGCATTGAATGCATTACCGTGGATTACGGATAGGGACAAATGGAGCGCTGAAGATTATTGGGCAACACCTTTTGAAACTTTGACACAATTTGGTGGCGATTGTGAGGATATGGCCATCGGCAAGCTTGTTGTGCTTCGTCTTATGGGAATACCTAAAAATAACTTACGTCTTGGCTTTGTACAAATCAGAAGGACAGGAGAATCACATATGATCTTAGTGTGGACTAATGATGATAGAACAGAATCTTTGGTGCTTGATAATTATGTTAAAACGATTAAGAATGCGAAAGATCGTATGGATCTGCAAGCAATATTCCTAACAGATGTTGATGGTAATTTAGTCTTACTAAATGATGATGGTAAAAAGAGAAGTATAAAAGCTGAGATTTCTGCAAAGAAGATGCAAAAAATGGAGACAGTTAAACAGCGCATAGTAGAAAATCGAAAAAGATACGAGCAATATAATGATGGAAAGCCATTATATTAAATGCGAGGATAAGGTCAATATGTATAAATATTATAGATTAGTGCTTATCTGTTTTTGTGGTATGACTAGTTCTGCTTATGCCGAGGTAGAAGATAAACAACGAAAAGAGCTACAAAAACAATACGATTATACCTGTGAGCAAGCACGAAATAAAAAGATACAACCATTAAAAAATGAAAAAATAGCAGAATGTATTAATGCTGGGGAAACAAAAGAGGCTTGTGCAGAATCCAACAAATATCTGGGAGCAAGAAAGGGAAGCCGTGCACCATTATTTATGGATTTACCTGAGTGTGTAAAAGCATTTGAATATAATAAACAGTCGTCAGATCGAAATAGTGACTAGGATAGTTACTTTATTTCTCCGTGATAAGTAAAATTTTAGGTTAGTCACAGGAAAATCAGTGCACAAAATTAAAGTTAGTTAGTAAATAGATCGCTAAAGAAAGGGCATTTAGATTTCCATTGTATTAACTAACTCAGTGATATGATCTTCGGATTTTATACGCAAAAAGAACGTAATTCTAAACTACAATCAACAACTTAGAATTATCATAAACTTCTTGAAACCCCTCAAAGCATACTGTAAAGTGCCATTTCAAGTGAGTTGGATGTGGTTTGGGAAGGGCTCATAACCCGATGGTCGTTGGTTCAAATCCAGCCCCCGCTACCAACGAATAAATTGTAGGGCTTTTAATCACCATTCTTATGGTAATGCTCATAATAGTAATTAGTCGCTTCAACGAATCCATCGATGCTGCCACAATCAAAACGACGACCTTTAAATTTCACTGCTAATACTTGTTGTTCTTTGGAAAGTGATTTTATTGCATCGGTAAGTTGAATTTCACGACCTGCACCTGGTTTGATATTACGGATGTGTGTGAATATTTCAGGGGTAAGAATGTAGCGACCTATGATGGCTAAATTAGAGGGCGCATCCTCAGGTTGTGGCTTTTCTACCATATCGCTGACTTTATAGAGACCATCCGCTATTTCTTCACCAGAAATAATGCCGTATTTAGCGGTGTCTTCAGGTGGGATTTCTTCAATTGCAATAATGCTACATTGATAGCGTTGATATAACTCTACTAATTGCCCTAAAGCGCGCATCTGATCACCATCAGATGGATGGGCGCACAAATCATCAGCCAGAATGACGGCGAAAGGTTCTGGGCCAATCATCGGTTCGCCCGTTAATATGGCATGCCCTAAACCGAGTATTTCGCGTTGCCGCATAAATACAAAATCACAGCGATCCATAACATTACGAATATCATCGAGGTGTTTTACTTCAGATGTCCCATATATTTGATGTTCAAGTTCAAAGCTAGTATCAAAATGGTCAGCTATAGCTCTTTTCCCTCGGCCTGTAATAAAGCCAATTTGAGTCAAGCCTGCCTCAAGCGCTTCTTCAACACCGTATTGAATCAATGGCTTGTTGACGATAGGGAGCATCTCTTTCGGCATGGCTTTAGTTGCTGGAAGAAACCGTGTGCCATAGCCGGCGACGGGGAAAAGGCATTTACGAACATATGATGTGGTAGGCATTATGGGCACTGTGTTGTTAAAAGATAGGTGGGATTTCACTGTTAAATTAAGTCATAAATCCTATCACTATGATGAAGAGAAAGTATAGTGATTGCGGTAAAGTTTATGTTAGAGATTATATAATCTTGTATGATGCGTTATGCATTTATGGGATGATTCCGCCGGCGATAGTCTTGGCTTTGACTTCATCAATTGATTTCGACAGTAAAACTTAAAACGGACCAATATGAAAATTGCTGTAGCAGGTACAGGTTATGTTGGCTTGGCTAATGCCATACTTCTCGCGCAACACAACGAAGTTGTCGCTGTAGACATCGTCAAGGATAGAATAGATCTATTAGCCGATAAAATATCACCCATAGTAGATGTTGAAATTGAAGATTTTCTACAAAATAAAACGCTAAATTTCAGAGCAACGCGAGACAAGGTGGATGCCTATACAAATTCTGACTATGTCATTATTGCTACCCCGACCGATTACGATGCTGAAACAAACTCATTTAATACTGCATCTGTGGAAGCGGTTATCAACGATGTGATGATGATTAATCCCGCTGCAACGATAGTGATTAAATCCACAGTTCCAGTTGGCTATACGAAAAAAATAAAAGCACAATTAAACACAGATAATATTATCTTCTCCCCAGAATTTTTACGAGAAGGAAAAGCGTTATACGATAATCTCTACCCATCACGAATCATTGTGGGAGAGCAATCAGAGCGAGCGATGATATATGGCAATCTTATGCGGCAAGGTGCAAACAAAGAAGGTGTTCAAGTTTTGTATTGTGATGCAACAGAGGCCGAAGCCATTAAGCTCTTTTCAAATACCTATCTTGCCATGAGAGTTGCCTATTTTAACGAACTTGATAGTTATGCTGAAACGCACGGATTGGATTCACGACATATTATTGAAGGGGTCGGTTTAGACCCTCGTATAGGCAATTATTATAACAACCCATCCTTTGGTTATGGTGGTTATTGTCTACCAAAAGATACTAAACAGCTTAGAGCAAATTATAAAGATGTACCTAACAGTTTGATTGGTGCCATTGTTGATGCCAATAGTACCCGAAAAGACTTTATTGCTGATGCCATTCTCAAACGTAAGCCAAAAGTTGTGGGCATTTATCGCCTTATAATGAAACAAGGATCTGATAATTTTCGTGTTTCGGCTATTCAAGGAATTATGAAACGTATAAAAGCGAAAGGTATCGAGGTCGTGGTTTATGAGCCTGTATTGAAGGAAAGTGAGTTCTTTCATTCACGGGTGATTAAAGATCTTAAAGAATTCAAGAAAATGGCTGATGTTATTGTTACTAACCGGATGACAGCGGATATTAAGGATGTTGTCGATAAGGTCTACACACGTGATTTGTTTGGAAATAATTGAATGAGAAACGAACTAAAAGTGATGGTGCGATTGTATTGTATTACTGATTTATTCATTTTAATTGGACAACGATATAGCCCAAATCATGATTAAACAACAATTAAAAATTACAGCTGTTTGTGTCTGCACGGCAGGTACGAGAAAGTCGTTATTAAATGCCTGTTTAACATCTCTGATGCAGCAAGAATTACCGAGCCTTAATTCGATGATCATTATTGTTATTGACAATAGCGTTAATGGGGAAGTTGAATCCACAGTTAAAAACGATGGAATCTTCGATGATAATTTTGTCTTTTATAGAGAAAAACGCCAAGGAATCCCTTTTGCAAGAAATGCGGCAATACATGAAGCAGTTGGTGTGAATGCCGACTATATTGCATTTATCGATGATGATGAAATTGCCCCGCTTAACTGGCTTTCGCGTTTGATTATTGGCATAAATGCTAATGGAGCAGATGTTATTGTTGGCGAGGTTGGGCGTTGTGAAAGTTTAGAAGAAGCCATTAAATCATCATCCGATTACCATGCGTTAAATGATTTAAAAAACTTAACACAAGTAAAAACTGCTGTCACAAGTAATGTTCTTTTGAAAACTGAATTGGTTTTACCCCCATTAAGTATAGACTTCGATGAAAAAATGGTTTTTGGTGGATCGGATAGGGAATTCTTTATGCGAGCTGTATTAGCAGGTAAAAAGATTGTATTTGATAAAAGTAATGTTGTGTTTGAAACGTGGCCACAAAGTCGGCGTGAAGTTAGTTACCTTTTAATGCGTTGGTTACGTTATGGCGTTAGTTTCAATTATCGTTATCGTAAAAACCTCCCTCCGACGAAAGCCTATATCTTTATTTGGTCAATGTGTTTCTATAAATTACTTATGGCACCGATAAAATTAGTTGTGGCACCTATACGCCGAATTTGGGATAAGCGCTCTTTACGCCGACTTATTGGAATGTCAGTTGCAGATATTGCCTATGGGCTAGGATGTATTGCCCCCTTTATAGGCATTAAGCTAAATAAGTACTATTAGGGATTAACTAATGCACGAGTTAGATACACTATCTGTCACGGTAGCAATAGAGCTTGATAATGCTGCTTTTGATGGCGGAGCTACTTGGATGGAAAATGCCAATACATTGTTAAAATGGATAAGTCATTCCAACGACGTTAACGTGGTCGAGGTTTTGATTGTGCATAATCAAAATTATTTGAAGCCTGTTAGTCGGTATATGGAACAACTACCAGTTGAATGGGGTGATCGAGTTAGGTCGTTAAGCCTAGAAAAAGAACAAGCTCATTATTATATAATGAAAAATTCTGCTGCTAATCAAGCGAAAGGAGAAATAATAGTATTTCTCGATTGTGATTTAACGCCAATACACGGCTCTTTCAAAGATTTAGTTGAGCCACTGTATAGTGGTGACCAAGTAGCAAGCAACGGGTACACATGTTTCCCGGCTAACAATTTCATTAGTAAAATGTATGCATTGTTTTGGTATTTTTCTATCTACCACAAACTAGAAACATTAGACAAGTATCAGCTACATGTTAGTAATTTTGCTGTGAGAAAGGACTGGTTTTTGCCCTTGGGTTTTGATGTGCAAAGGGGGGGGTTTAAAGTCTGTTGCTATTTGTTGGCACAACGATTAAAACAGGAAGGCTATGATATAAGTCGTTCCGATGTGTGGTTTCAGCATGAGCTTTGGAATCATTCCATTAAATTCTTTATATGGCGGGCAATTGTAGCAGGTAGAGATCGTGATAAGAAGTTTTCTATTAGGTACTCAAAGAAGAAATATGATCGCGTAAAAGCTGCGGTTAAATTTTTTCTTTTGGATATAAAGCGTATTTATAGAAGGCATATCAACTATCGTCATGTTGTTGGGTTAAATCGTTTTCAAGCAATACTGTCATTTTGTGTCGGAATTTTGTTTTTCTCTTTGTTGCGTACTAGTCAAGTGAAGGCTGCGTTATCTGCTTTCAATAACAATATTGAAGTTGTGCCTTGTAAATTTATAACCTAATGAGATTAAATTAAGGTGTTACATGAATAAACCCAAACTTATTTTGCACATTGGTCATGCTAAAACGGGCACGACCTCAATACAACATTTTCTTGTTAAAAATCACCGGGAGTTACTTAATTATGGCTATCTTTATCCCATAAAATGCTCTCCTCGTAATAATCATGTGGTCCTCCGTGGGGGATTTATGAAAACAGAATTTTTGAATGTTCATGATTACCAAGTATATGTTGGAAATACCGCGTGGTTTATGCAAGATACTCAACGATTTCTGAAAGCAATGCGTGAGGATATAGATCGTTTAGAACCCCATACAGTGATTCTGTCAGCAGAGCAAATGTTCCGTGACTTTTCATCACAGTCGAAAGAGAGTCTTGTAGATTTTTTAAGTGCTTATTTTAGTAGTGTGGAGGTGGTGGCCTACATTAAAAATCCTACAACAAATTATATGTCTAGCCTTTCACAATCATTAAGGACAGGCATCAGGAATTTGTCACCTAAAACCCGTCCAATTAGGAGTGTTATAGAGTATTACGAGGGACAGTTTCCCAATAAGGTTAAAGTACATGCTTTTGAAAGAAATCAACTTGTTAACGGTGATGTTGTGAATGATTTTTTAACACGCTATATTCCTGACGCGGTCAGTTTACTTGAAAATAAAAAGACTAAGCGCTCTAACGAGTCACTTTCATGGCCATTGTTACTAAGCTTAAGAAATATCCGCTTGCAAGTACAGCCTGAAGGTAAAAAGCCTTCAATGCAAACGCGTATGTTATTGGCCAGAGTAGCCAAAGAAAATCAAAAACATTTTAGGCAATCATCTGATCATATTAAGCCACAGTTAAAAATACAGGTTAGTAACTATCTGTACCAAATTTCAGGAGATTTCCTCTGGTTACGTGAGGCTTATGGGGTTACATTTTCTGATATGGATTATGAGCACATTAAATCTACTATAGTTATAGATGGTCAGGATTTAAATATTCAAACACTCGATAGTATTTTGGACACTTCAAATATAGACCCTATTGAAGTCGATATTAGTTGGTACAAAAAAAAGGGGGTCTCATATCATTTATCCTATTTTACATTCATAGGGCTATTACGTTTAAAAAGAATAGGAAACCTTTATTTTAGGAACTTATTTCTCCTGCGTCACAGGATTAAATCAATATTTTATTGAGCAACTTATTATAAATCAGGTAATTTATTTTGCGACTTATTCTCCATATCGGCGCCCCTAAAACAGGTACAACCACAATACAGCAATTTTTTTGTCGGAATCACTTTGCTCTTTTAGCTAAAGGGATTTTTTATCCAGTAAGAGGAACACATGCAGCCAATCATAGTTTATTGCCTGCAAGTTTTGTGCAGCAACGAAACTACCAATTACCTAATAATGGATTTTATATGGGTAATACTGATAGATTTTGGAAGTCTTTCGCTCTCTTTTGGCAATATTTTCTAAGTGATATACAAAAATATAAGCCTTATACGGTAGTTCTTTCAGCGGAAACTTTATTTAACGATTTTTCAGCGATATCAGAAAGGTCGCTTTCTCGGTTTTTAGGGCAGTATTTTGATGATATTCGTATAGTTGTTTATATTAGAAGTCCAGTATCTGATTACAAATCAAGGCTATCTCAGGACATAAGAACAGCTAAAAAAATTACGTCTCCACATATCAGACCTATTCGAACCATTATTGAGTACTATGAGCAGGAATTTCCTGATACAGTCTATATCTTTCCTTTTGAAAGAACACAATTAGAAAAAGGTGATGTGTTGTGTGATTTTCTGACAAACAATATTCCTGAGGCATTGAATCTGATGCAACAAGATGATAAAACGCAATTTAAAAATGTGGCATTATCTCCAGTTCTATTGCAGAAATTACAAAAACTACGATTAGATATCCAGCCCGAAGGTAGACTTCCCTTAATTTCAACAAATGCCTTAATTGTATGGTTTACTAAGAAATATAAAAGCAAGGCTAAACTGGGGTTGTCCCAAGGAAATATAGAATTGAGAGAAGAAATAGAAGACTTTATTCAAACCTCTGCTTTTGACTATATATGGCTTCGAGAGCGATATGGGCTCGTGTTTAGCGATCTTGATTATTCTAAAATAGAGCAAAAAGATAACCCTTATAACAAGCTCTTTCTTTTAGAGGATATTTGTGTTTTAGAGGATTCTGTAGATAAGCAAGTTGGACAGATTACAATACCAAAAAACAAACTGATTAGAAGCATAATAACAATTCATTTTATTTTACTAACTCAAATAACAGGCGTGTACAGAGCTTGGCTTTCATATTCTTGGCTTGGTAAGTTGAAAAGAGCTCTTTGTAAGCAGAATAATAAATGATCGAAAAACGCACACATATTGAGTGGTTGATCGTTGCACTACTAAGCGCTAGTGGAAGAATACTTGAAACTATAGCTATGATTCTTCCGGTAAAAGCTATTTTCGTTTTAATGAAGCCAGAAGTGCTTCCAAGTTTTTGGTTTGAAGCCGGCCTAGATATTTCACATCTTATGTTTGTTATTGTCATATTGGTGACAGTTTCACTTCTTCTTGGGAAAGTATTGCATGCTATTGCGAAACGTCGAGCGCGAGGTTTTCATGATGGAAACGAAGATGATGAAGCAGAAGAAATGGCATTAATTGCAACGAAAATCACTTCATCTAGCATAGTACTTTTTATTTTTATCGTCATTATAGGTATAGTGAATTTTTATGCATTACTGATAACAGTTGTCTTATTTTCAGTAAGTCAAATGCGATTGACGGTATTGAAAGAAGAAACGAAATATAATTTTTTTAGCTTGTTAGCTATTTCAAAAGAAGAAGCGCGTATTAAATTCGTTTCTCAAATATTATTCCTAGTATATTTCATGTCATTAGTAGTTTTGACCGTTCAGCAAAATACGGAAATAACACTCGCTTTGCTACTAATAATACTTGTTGGACGTAGAATGTTTGGGGAATTTTCAAGGCTACGAATAGCACTATTCCAGAGGAAACAGATCATTTCTGGAGTCTGGAGTACTAATCAAGAATGAATCCATTGGTAACAGTAATAATACCGTGTAGAAATGCTGAAAAATGGCTAGCACTATCTATAATCTCCGTGCTTGAACAGGGCTTTGAAGACTTCGATATTATCATTGTTGATGATGGCTCCACGGATGGCTCTGTTGAAATAATTGAATCCTTTATGGAACAAGACAGTCGCATACAATTAATCATATTATCTGAGCATTCTGGTCCTGCTATAGCCAGAAATATAGCTATAAAAATTGCAAAAGGACGTTATATCGCATTTTTAGATGCAGATGATATTTGGTTTCCAACGAAACTTGAGCAACAAATTTCTTTTATGAGACTGAATAATTATCCTCTTTGTTTTTCTGCATATGAAAAAATAAATGAGGATGGTGATTGCATTGGAAAAGTAGGCGTGCCGGATAAGGTTAGTCGTCAAGAACTACTAAAAACATGTGTTATAGGTTGTTTGACGGTGGTATATGATAAAAAGTATTTTGGTCAAGTTGCGATGCCTATAATTAAGCGACGGCAAGATTATGGATTGTGGCTTGAATTATTGAAACATGTGGAATTTGCTTACGGCTTAAATAAGCCGTTAGCTCAGTATCGGGTCCATGATGAATCTTTATCCAGTAGTAAATTAAAGGCATCGAAATATACGTGGATACTATTCCGTGAAGTTGAAAAATTATCATTATTACAATGTATATATTATTTTTCCCACTATGCCGTTCGCGGAATACTGCGTAGCAAGTTCCCTCGTATTGCTGTGACGTTAGGTATTTTAAGAACCATTGAGTGAATAATTCTTACTGCGTATCTTGTAAAGATATTTTTGTTTTTCTATGTAGTGTAATGGTCAACAAAATCAGCACATGAAGTTAGGTAGTTTTAGATAGATTTTCTCATATTCAGCTGGCGCTTTGTTTCCCGGCTTTGAATCCCTCCGTGTAATTGATAATATCGGCAATAGCTTCATGTCGAATAAGATATGTCTAATGTTGTACTAAACCGTGATTCTAAAAATCTATTTCAAGTAGCAAAAAATCATCGTGGAATAAGTTGTACCTTCTGGCATTGATGGCGATCACAGCGGGTATGAAAAGTCTGAGTTGATCTGCGTAGGTTGTGAATTTATCTCTAAAAACTCATCACATTGTCAGCAGTACACAACTGTCAAATAAGGATCGTTACTCGATAATTACATCAAATTATGGTTGATAATTTTCAGATAGTTTCGACTTCTTATCTTTCTTTAATGAATCCTGAGCGAATTATATGTTGCAGATAAATGCGGCATAGACCAGTATCATCACTATGAATGAAATAAATAAATATAATGGTAAGGAAAAATTTTCTATCCTGATTGTGGACGATGAGCTTGGTATACAAGACTTTCTTCATCGAGCATTGAGTAAAATCTATACGGTGGTAGAGGTCGCTGGATCTGCTGAAGAGGCAGAAGTTCTTCGTATGGAGTGCCACTTTGATTTACTGATTATTGATATCTCGCTACCAGGAATTTCTGGTGTTGAGTGGTTGGAATCAATTACAAATCAGATTGACCATTCTGATGTAATCTTCATGACTGCATTTTCTAATATCGACAATACGATCCAAGCCCTTCGTCTTGGTGTCTTTGATTTTATTCAAAAGCCATTTCGTCTTGAGGAAATGATTTTATCGGTTGAACGTTGTTTGGAGCGGCGCGCCCTAGAACGAGAAAACTTTGTATTGAGGCATCAGGTTAATCGCCTCTATTCGTTCGAAGGAATGATTGGTAATAGTCCCCAAGTACAAGATATGTGTCAATTGATTAAGAGGGTGGCAGCTACGCCTTCAGTCATCCTTATTGAAGGTGAATCAGGATCTGGAAAGGAATTAGTAGCCAATGCTATTCACAATGAAAGCAAACGTTCAGGACCATTCGTACCCGTCAATTGTGGAGCCATATCCTCAGAACTTATTGAATCAGAGTTCTTTGGACACAAAAAAGGGGCATTTACGGGTGCAGAATATGCTCATAAAGGATTGTTTTCCTATGCGGATGGTGGCACATTGTTTCTGGACGAAATTGGAGAAATGCCATTATCAACACAGGCAAAGCTTTTACGTGTACTTGAAGAGGGACGAATCAGACCTGTCGGAAGTGAAAGTGAGATATTAGTGAATGTTCGAGTCGTAGCAGCAACTAATCGAAATTTAAAAGAAGATGTTCAAAATGGGCTTTTTCGTGAAGATCTTTTTTATCGACTTAATGTGTTGACGTTACATGTGACACCCTTAAGGGAACGAAAACAGGATATTGTTCTCCTTGTTCAATATTATTCTAAGTTATTAGCAGCACAGCTTTCATTGCCCCCCGTTCCTTTTAATCATAGTGATATTCAACTATTGGAAGCATATGACTGGCCAGGTAATGTACGTGAACTGAAAAATATGGTTGAACGTTGCATTCTACTTGGAAGGTTACCTGATGAAATGTTGATTACGAATAATGATAGGCTTGATAAGTCGATTGGTTATCCCGATTCGTGGTCTATGGATGAGGTAGAACAAGCGCATATTATTAAGGTCGTGAATAATATGAAGGGCAATAAAAATCAAGCTTCAAAATTGTTGGGTATATCACGTAAAACTCTAGGTAGAAAGCTACACGCCTGGGCTGATAATCAAGCTGATGATTAAACAACTTCATGCTCTAATATCCAGCTGTCTTAGATATAAATTGCTGGCTTTGGTGCTGCTACCAGTATTACTGGTAATGAGTGTTGTTATTGGCATGGTATACGTCTGGATAAATGAGGTCAGCTACCAGCAGTTATTGATGAAAGTTAATACTGATATCTATGTTGCTCATGAGGCCTTTGCTGATACTCAGAATAAGTACCTCATTGAACTAGCCCTGTTAGCGGAGTCTTACCCATTTAGAGATCCGATGGAAAGGTCGTTAACAAAAGAACAGGAAAGTGTTGAGATTAAACCTCTGATGGCTAATCTTAAAAAAGAGAAGGGCTTTGATTTTCTTCAGTTGATAACTATAAATGGCTGCGATTATTGGCAAGCCAATAATTGCAACATAAAGAAAAGTCCATTAATGACCAAAGCGTTATCTGGTGAACCCGCTGCCGGTATTGAGATTTTTTCATCACAAGAGTTGCAGGCAATAAATCCTGATCTGGCTGAAAAAGTCTATTTACCATTGATACAGACACTTCGTGCACATCCATCAAAAAACACAGTTGAAGATCGTGGTATGGTTTTACATAGCTACTATCCAATACGCGACACAGATTCAACAGTAAAAGCTATATTGATCGGAGGGGTGCTACTAAATAGAAATTTTAAGTTTGTTGATACACTTCGAGATCTGGTTTATAGCAAAGGTAGTTTGGCGGAAGACGGTCTTGGAACAGTTACAATTTTTCTTGAAGATGTACGTATCAGTACGAATGTTCCCGGTCAACTACAGATGCCTAAGCAAAGGGCTATAGGAACAAGAGTCTCTGAGAAAGTCAGAGAGCAAGTTTTATCACAGGGCCTGAAATGGACTGATCGCGCTTTCGTGGTTAGTGAGTGGTATATCTCTGCTTATGAACCGATTATTGATGTCTTTGGGCAGCGTGTTGGTATGTTGTATACCGGATTTCTAGAGGCACCATTTAGAGCAACATATTTTACTGGGATGACCTTGTTATTGTTGTTCTTCAGTATTGTGGTACTCATATCGATCTTATTGGCCGTATTTGGAGCAAAGTCAATTTATAAGCCTATCGAAGCGATGGCTAAAGTGATCAACACAGTTGAGCATGGTGGTGAAATACGTATCGGTCAATTGGAATCCAAGGATGAAGTGGCTATGCTAGCTCAGCAGTTTAATGGCATGCTTGATACATTGCAGGAGCAACGGGAACAAATCCAAAATTCTGCCAATGTACTTGAGGCTAAAGTGGAAGACCGCACTCGTCAATTACGCAATCAAAAAATCAATTTGCAACGCAATCTTAGTCTGTTGAAACAGACACGTGAAAAGCTGGTCGCTAAGGAAAAACTTGCCGCTATAGGAGAGCTTACAGCAGGCATCGCCCATGAAGTGAATAACCCAACTGCTGTGATACTGGGGAATATGGATTTATTGGTGGAAGAGTTAGGTGAAAATGCCAAACCAGTTGAGCAACAAACGAAACTGATTATTCAACAGGTGTATAGAATCAGAGCTATCACCGATAATTTATTGCAATATTCCCGACCTGAGGATTATCAGGTTGCCTCGGCTGTTGTTAATATTAATGAGGTTATAAACGATACTCTCGCTCTGGTACAGCACGACTTGAAGCAGCAAAAAATAGAACTGAACCTTGATTTGAGGTCGACAGTGTCAGTAAGTGGTAATCATCAACAATTCCAACAGGTCTTGATCAATTTGCTGGTGAATGCAATGAATGCTCAAGAAACAGCAGGTATGATTACAGTTCGTACTCGAAATTGGCGAGATCAAGGCGTCTTGATGGTTGTTCGCGATAATGGTCGAGGCATTAGCGCAGAGGCACTACCCAGAATTTTCGATCCATTTTACACGCAAACAAAGAGTGGAACGGGGCTCGGCCTTTATGTCAGTAGTGGTATTCTTAATCGCTATGGTGCCGAGATATTAGTTCGCTCCCGTGTTGGTGTTGGTAGCTGTTTCTTTGTCTGGTTTTATTGTGATTCGGTGCAACAACGTGACAACAGCATAAAAACAGATAAAGAAGTTTACTAAATAGTTCTCTAACTTGATGTTCTTCATCAAGGCTTTTTTCCATCTTCACATTTAGACTCAATTATTATCCCTGCACCAGCCACGTTCAACACGGACTATAAGATTGTACAAGCCTTGTTGCCAGCTAGTGAAAATCGAAACAATAAAATACATTTTACTGCCATTTCCCCCAGAAACACGCCCTAATTATTGGGTCAAAATGACCCACATTGACTTTCAATTTGGACAATTTGTCCCATAAAACCCTGTGAAATAAATATTAAACAACGCTATATGGACGTTTCAGACATGGTTTGATAATTGCTATATTTGGATGAAGTCAGAATTTTTTAAAGTAAATAAAATCTACAGACGGAAGTAAGTCATTCATTTCTTACTGAACTAGTATTTCAGGAGCGTGCAATGTTGGTCACATATTTTGTAAGGGGTAAAAGTTAAATGTCGATGTTTTCAGGTTTAATGGCCACGTTAACTAAAGATCGAATAGTTGCTAAACAAGGATTTAATCGTTGGCTTATTGCTCCGGCATCGGTTGCCATTCATCTATGCATTGGCTCAGTTTATGCCTGGAGTATATTTAATCCGCCGTTGATGAAACAGTTTGGCGTGGTGGCAAGTGCTGCTGATGATTGGACTTTTGCATCTGTGGTTTGGATTTTCTCCACTGCCATTGTATTTCTAGGACTTGCTGCTGCAATAGGTGGTAAATGGCTGGAAGATGTGGGACCAAGAGCAACTGGATTTTTGGCTGCGTGTTTATGGGGCGGTGGTTTTATTGTCGGTAGTATCGGCATTAACACCCACGAATTGTGGTTAATCTATCTAGGCTACGGTGCAATTGGTGGTAGTGGTTTAGGTCTGGCCTATGTTACCCCTGTAAGTACTTTGATTCGTTGGTTCCCTGATAGACGGGGTATGGCAACAGGTATTGCTATCATGGGCTTTGGTGGTGGTGCCATGATTGGTGCACCATTAATAACTTATTTATTAAGCATTTTTTATAAAGCACCTGAGTATCTAGGCAAAGTTGCAGACATCAATTTGATCACTGAAGGTGGCCGCCGTTTTGCTGAAATAGCAGGAGCAAAAATCGAAGTGGTTGTCGCATCGGTGTCTGATATGGCACAAGCAACTGTGCCAGGCCCAGAAGGTGTCTATGTAGTTGGCACTGGTGATACTGGTGTTGCAAGTGTGTTTGTGACCTTGGGTATTGTGTACTTCATTGTGATGACGATTGCTGCATTTTCTTTTCGTGTACCTGCTAAAGATTGGCAGCCTGAAGGTTGGGAAGCGCCAAAAGCAGACGACAGTAAAAAGGGTCTTATCACAGATAATCATGTGCACATTGATCAGGCATTAAAAACGCCACAGTTTTATCGTTTATGGATCGTATTATGTTTTAACGTCACCGCTGGTATTGCGATGATTGGTGTTGCAAAAACCATGATCACCGATATTTTTGGGCCGGCTTTACCTAATGTAGTAGATGCTAGTTTTGCTGCGACTTATGTCTTAATGATTAGTGTATTTAATATGGGTGGACGCTTTATGTGGTCATCCTTATCTGACTATTTAGGTCGTAAGAATACGTATCACATATTTTTTGTAATTGGCATGATGTTGTATGTCTCTATTCCTCTCATTGCTACCCAAGCCAGTATTAACCCAAGCGTAACCTGGTTGGTCATGTTCTATGGTGTAACCATGTTGATTTTCACTATGTACGGCGGTGGTTTTGCAACTATTCCTGCCTATTTGGCGGATATTTTCGGCACTATGCATGTGGGTGGTATTCATGGTCGCTTACTTACCGCGTGGAGTACTGCAGGTATTTTGGGACCTTTTGTTATAACTCATCTACGTCAAAATTCGCTCGATAGTGCGATGAATTCCTTAGCACAGAAAGTCGATCCAGCAGCCTTCCAAGCCAAATTTGGTGCTGGAATAAGTCAATTACAAGAGCTTATCGAAGCTAAAACAGTATCCATTTCTCAACTTATGGAGATTGTTCCCGCAGGCACCATCGACCCAACGCCAACATTGTATAACACCACTATGTATGCAATGGCGGGATTATTATTTATTGCATTTATTGCCAATTTAACAATTCGCGAAGTTCACAGTAAACATCATGTGCAAAATTCTCACCCAGAATTGGCGACAGATGTTTATAGATAAAAAATAAAATTCTTCTTGTAAGCAGCTACAAGGGGGTGTTTAAAAAAAAAGCTGCATCCAAACTTCTAAATAGGAGAAGAGAGAAAATGTTAAAACAAAAACAAAAGACCACTGCTACTATGATCAAAGTGGGGCTAGCCTCACTGATGATAACGGCAGGTACAAGTGCTCTTGCTGGTGAAGAAATCGAGGCTGGTACTCTGTTTGGCGATATGCAAACAGTGACTCAGGACTTGCTAGATAATGCCGCAGGAGATTCAAATAACTTTTTACATACCAATGGTAACTACGCACAAACTCGTTTTTATCCTGCGGAACAGATTAATCTTGAAAATGTCCATAATCTAGAACGTGCTTGGACATTCAAAATGGATGTTGTTGATTCATTGGAAACAACACCTATTGTTATTAATGGCACCATGTATGTTACCTCATCATTTAATCATGTCTATGCGTTAGATGCTAAAACAGGTAAAGAAAAGTGGCACTATGAACACGCAATGGGTCCAATAACAACCTATTGTTGTGGTCCTAATAACCGTGGTGTCGCTGCATTTGGTGATATGGTCTATATGGGAACACTAGACGCCCAATTAGTGGCATTAGATGCCAAAACCGGTAAAAAAGTATGGGGTGTGCAAATTGCTGATCCTGAACTTGGCTATAGTGAAACTATGGCACCCACTATCGTTAACGGCAAAGTGTTAATTGGTACCAATGGTGGTGAATATGGTATTCGCGGCTTTGTTAAAGCGTTTGATGCGAAAACGGGTGAATTATTATGGACTTTCAATAGTATCCCTGAAGATTCAACCGGTGTATGGGCTGAAAATGATGCAACAGGTCTTTACATGCATCGTGATATTAACGCAGAAAAAGCGGCCCTGAAAAAATTAGGCGACCCGTACGAAACGCTAGGTGGTGGTGTATGGCAGAATATGGCTATTGACCGTGATAATAACAGAGCGTATTTCGTAGTTGGTAATCCTTCTCCTGATTTATATGGTGCAATCCGTCCAGGTGATAACCTTTACACCAATTCACTTGTTGCAGTAGATTTGGATTCAGGTGAGAAAATTTGTCACTTCCAATATATCGCACATGATGTATGGGATCTTGATGCTGTTAGTCCTCCTATCCTTGTTCCTGTACAGAATGACGATGGACAAACAGTTAAAGGTGTATTACATGGCGGTAAAACGGGTTATGTCTATGTACATGATGCATCTGACTGTAGCTTAATTCGTTATTCTGATGCGATGGTAATGCAGCGTGATCGTTGGGTATTGCCTACAAAAGAAGGTGCGAGTATGTTGCCTGGCGCTAACGGTGGTGTTGAATGGTCACCAATGGCAACCGATCCAAGTCAAGGTTTAGCGTTTGCAGCTAATATACATCAACCTATGACTTACCATGTTGAAGAAACTCCCTACCCAGAAGGTAAATTATGGTTGGGTGGTGCATTCAAGGTTATTCCAAGTCAAGAACAATGGGGTAATGTGACTGCTGTTGATTACAACACCGGTAAGATTAAATGGAAAGTGAAAACACAACACCCAATGATCGGTGGCCTTCTAGCAACTGGTGGTGGACTTGTATTCACTGGTGAAGGTAACGGTTTATTCAAAGCATATAATTCATCTACCGGTGAATTGATGTGGCAGGATCAAACCAATGCGGGTGTTAACGCGCCTCCTGCTTCATATAACGTTGGTGGTAATCAATACATCGTTGTAGGTTCGGGTGGTAATGCACAAATGAATTATAAACGTGGGAATGAAATCATTGCTTATAAATTGAAAAAGTAATGACACCCTATTTATTTTTCTAATGGTTAAGGAGCCCCTGATTAAGTCTAGATGAACATCTTTTTAGTTTGCAATATTCTTGATAAGTTGAAGTTAGTCCTCCGAGAACTAATATTAATTTGTCACCATGCAATTTATAAGACACATATTAAATGTAATTACTGGCAGCATTGATGTGTGATGATATAGAAGCAGGTTATTTCAGATGAAAGATCAAGTCTATGACTTAATCAGAGGAATCTTAAGATGAATTTATGGTGGCTGTCATGGCCACCATGATTTTCATATAAATTTATAGTAGTAAAATTGGAACAAAAATGCTTTATTCGAAAATTAAATATTTAGTCTTAATAACAATTATTTTTTTCAGCGCTAACGTGTTATCTGAAGAAGATAAATATGCACCTATTCGCGGCATGCTACCACTATGTTTCAGTTGTCATGGTGAAAATGGCGCATCAAAACAAGTTGAAATACCTATTCTTGCAGAACAAGAATTTTATTACATGTATGTTCAGCTCAAAGATATGAAAAAAAAGCTAAGGGATAGCCCTGTGATGAGCCCGCTAGTGGCGAATATATCAAAGGCTAACTTAAGGTTGCTCGCTGAGTTTTTTGCAGAACAGTCATGGCCGGAAACTAATTACACGGTAACCGCAAAAGAAGCGGTCGCTGGACAGATGATTAATGATGCAGGTCAATGTGCAGCGTGTCATCTAGGCACATTAAAAGGCAATAGTAGAGTACCAAGAATAGCGAATCAACACCCTGACTATTTGAAGAATACCATGCTTGATTTCAAAAATGATATTCGTAAAAACGCACCTTCTATTGCTGCTTTATTTAAGACATACAGTGATCAAGAAATAGAGGATGTTGCTAATTATCTTGCCAGTTTTGGCAAGTAATTATTGAGAACCTTATAATTTAGGTAGCAAAATATTATGAAAAATAAAATGAACATTCCACTCTATTTATTGATGCTTTTTTGCCTGCAGTTTTCCAATGTGCAGGCAGATGAATTTCGCCAACTTAATTTCGCACTATTTGATGCTGCTAAGGAAGGCGATATAGTACAAGTGCAACAATTAATTGAGCAGGGGGCATCTGTTAAAGCACGCAATCGCTTTGGGAATTCAGCTTTTATTTATGCAGCAAAATCTGGAAATTTTGAGCTGGTTAAATATTTATTAGAAGAGAAATCAGCAATTAATATGGTCAATACTCGAGGCAAAAATGCATTAATGCTAGCCTCAAAAGAGGGCTATTTTGATATTGTTCAATATTTATTAGAACAAGGTGCCGAGGTCAATCACTTTAGCTTGAAACATGTGACGGCATTAGCTGAAGCAGCCTATAGTGGGCACGCTGAAATTGTTCAAATGCTATTAGCGCATCAAGCTAGAGTTGATATTGTGGATAATACGGGTAAGACAGCGCTAATCTATGTGTCTGCAAATGGTGATTTGCAAATAATGAAGTTAATTTTAGCCAACACCGAAGATGTTAACCAGAAATTTGGTCATGATTTAACCGCATTAATGTGGGCTGCGGGCTATGGCAATAATGATGCTGTTGCCTTACTGTTAGGAGCAGATGCCGATGTTGATCTTCAAGATGATCGTGGTCGAAGTGCATTAATGATGGCAGCAACAGCAGGGCATGTTGAAGTCATTAAGCAATTATTAAATCATGGCGCTCAAACACAATTAAAAGATGCACAAGGAAAATCCGTCTTTGATTTAGCTACTGAGGCAGAAAAGGAAAACGTTATGCTGGCATTGTCAGCAGCTAACTAACTAACTAACAGTGATTCTACCAAACAAGAAAAGATAGTTATCTTTTCAAGCGAGTTGTTGCTCGCTTTTTCAACAAAGACAGATTTGCATACGACGTATTAATGCTTGTGATTGAGTCAAAACATATCGTCTCATATATGGCCAATTATATTGGATTACAAGCATCTACCAGAGCAGGAGAATGTATGAAGATTGGGATACCTAAAGAAGTCCATGAAGGTGAAAAGCGTGTAGCAGCAACACCAGCTTCAGCAGAGAAAATCATTCAATTAGGATTTGAAGTAAGTATCGAAAGTGGTGCTGGATTAGCATCGGACATCACGGATGAGGCATACAAAGAAGTGGGTGTCACTATTGTAGATGATGCTCAATCTCTATGGTTAAACTCAGAGATTATTATGAAAGTGAGAGCGCCCGAATTACATCCTGAGTTTGCAGTGGATGAAGTTGATTTAATGTCTGTGGGCCAGACTCTCATTAGTTATATCTGGCCTGCTCAGAATGAAGCTTTGATGCAGAGATTGGCAGATAAAAAAACCACCATATTAGCGATGGATAGTATTCCTAGGATCTCTAGGGCTCAGAAAATGGATGCACTTAGTTCAATGGCAAATATTTCTGGTTATCGCGCCATAATTGAAGCTGCCCAACATTTTGGTCGTTTTTTCACAGGTCAAATCACAGCGGCCGGCAAAATTGCACCTGCTAAAGTATTGGTTATTGGTGTAGGTGTGGCCGGTCTTTCAGCAATTGGCACCGCGAAAAGTATGGGGGCGATTGTCCGAGCTTTTGATGTCCGACCAGAAGTAAAAGAGCAGATTGAAAGTATGGATGCCGAGTTCCTGATGCTGGAATTTGAAGAGGAAGGCAGCGGGGAAGGCGGGTATGCTAAAACAATGTCGAAAGAATTTCTTGACGCTGAGATGGCATTATTTGCTCGTCAGGCGATGGAAGTGGACATCATTATTACCACCGCTTTGATCCCTGGGAAACCAGCACCTAAATTAATTACAAAGGGTATGGTGAAAACCATGAAACCGGGCAGTGTCATCGTTGATTTGGCAGCTGAACAAGGTGGTAACTGTGCTTATACAGAAAAAGAAGAGGTAGTCACCAAACATGGTGTGACGATAATTGGCTACACTAATTTACCGAGTCGTTTAGCTAATCAAGCTAGCCAGTTATATGGCAGTAATCTTTATCATTTATTAACTGAATTGTGCCCTGAAAAGAATGGAAACTTGTTTGTAAATATGGAAAACGAGGTGATCAGAGGTGCAGTCATTATTCAAAATGGTGATATTACTTGGCCACCACCACCGCCTAAATTATCAGCAGAGCCTCCTCCTCAAACAGAGGCGCCAGCTGTTAAAGTAGAGCAGGAACAGCAGCAGAGCGTCGTATCAACAGTAATAAAACAATGGTTACCTATGATTATTGTTGGCTTAGCTTTATTTGGAATCGGTTCAGTTGCCCCGGCCAGCTTTATGTCTCATTTCACGATCTTTGTTTTAGCTTGTTTTGTCGGATATCAAGTGATTTGGAATGTGTCGGCTTCACTGCATACACCTCTGATGAGTGTTACCAATGCAATCAGTAGCATTATCGTGATTGGTGCTTTGGTACAGATATCATCAGATAACAATGTAATTACCATTATATCGGGGCTAGCTATTCTAATTGCTGCCATTAATATTGTTGGCGGATTTTTAGTGACGCGCCGAATGCTTAATATGTTTAGAAAATAGGAGCATCAGAGGATGTCACAAGGTTTAGTAACGGTGTCGTATATCGCTGCCTCTATCCTATTCATTTTGAGTTTGAGTGGGCTGAGTAATCAAGAAACGGCGAGACGTGGTAATTATTATGGAATGATGGGTATGGCTATTGCCATTGTTGCTACAGTGATGAGCGATGCTGTCACCAGTTATACCATACTGATTATTGCATTGTTAATCGGTGGTTTGATTGGTGGTAGAGCTGCATTTAAAGTTGAAATGACTCAAATGCCAGAACTGGTTGCGATAATGCATAGCTTGGTCGGTATGGCGGCTGTATTTGTTGGATACGCTACTTTTATGGATAGTACGTCAACGCTATCAGGCGTTGAAAAAACTATTCATGAAGTCGAAATCTATATCGGTATTTTGATCGGATCTATCACTTTCTCTGGTTCCATTATTGCTTTTGGAAAATTATGCGGCAAGCTCAGTGGAAGATCGGTATTGCTACCAGCACGTCACTGGTTGAATCTAGGATTGTTACTGGCTGTTATATGGTTAGGTGGCGCATTTTTAGCAGAGGCTGAAATAGGCGGTGGTTATTGGCCATTAATAATGATGACAATCATTGCTTTAGTGTTTGGTGTGCACATGGTGCTGGCCATTGGTGGTGCAGATATGCCTGTCGTCGTTTCTATGCTGAACAGTTATTCTGGTTGGGCCGCAGCGGCTACTGGCTTTATGTTGTCCAATGATTTACTAATTGTTACTGGTGCGCTGGTGGGCAGTAGTGGCGCTATTCTTAGCTACATTATGTGCCGAGCCATGAACCGGAACTTTATTAGTGTCATTGCAGGTGGTTTTGGTAGTACTAGTGGAGGTGCTGCTGCGGAGATTGAAGGTGACGTTCAACCAATTGAAGTCGATGAAACCGTACAGATGTTACATGATGCCAATAATATTATAATTATTCCCGGTTACGGCATGGCTGTTGCTCAAGCGCAACACACTGTAAATGAAATCGCTAAGTTGTTAGGTAGTCAGGGGAAAACTGTCCGTTTTGGTATTCATCCTGTTGCTGGTCGAATGCCCGGACATATGAACGTGTTATTAGCAGAAGCAAAAGTACCCTACGATATTGTGTATGAAATGGATGAAATTAATGACGATTTTCCTAAGGTTGATGTCACGATCGTCATTGGTGCCAACGATATCGTTAATCCATCTGCCTTAGAAGATCCCAACAGCCCAATTGCCGGTATGCCTGTACTGGAGTGCTGGAAAGGTCATGCTACGATTGTACTTAAACGGAGTATGGCTTCAGGTTATGCCGGAGTCGGCAATCCGCTCTTTGTGCATGAAAATACACGAATGTTATTTGGTGACGCCAATGAAAGCTTGCAACTAGTGCTGAAAAAGCTACAAAACTGGTAGAGGATACTCATGATGAATGGGCTAACTTGTTAGAGTGTCTAAGTAGCGATTTAACTGCTGGCCACATTTAAAGAATACTTCTTTGTCTTGAGAAATTTTTGCCTGAGCAAAAGCACCTTCGGCAACCGTAATAATAAATTGGGCTGTCTCATTCAAATTAATGTCTTTTTTTACAACCCCATTGTTCTGGCCACGAGTTAGAGCTTCGACAATTTCTTTTTTCCAATATGACATGAAGCTTTCAATTGATGTTCTAAACCCCTCATCAATTGGCGACATTTCCTGAGCTAGATTATTTAATGGGCAACCCAAACTGAAGAATGTATCCCCCCACGATTCGCCTGCAGTTGTAAAAATAGATTTTATCCCCGCGATAGGATCATCATAATCATCAAGCGGAGTGATCCATAATTCAGCTACACGTTTTTGAATTAACTCCTCAAGCACGGCATAGCCCAAAGCCTGCTTACCTGTGAAGTGATGATATAACGCTCCTTTTTTTAAACCTGTTTCCTTGAGTACAGCATCGATCCTTAATCCTTGATAACCATGTCGGTGCATTTCTTTAAATGCAGCGTGTAATATTCGATTTCGCGTGTTTTCTGGGTTGCGTTCAGTAGCCATTTTGATCTCCAAAAAATAGTTATAAGTACATTATAGACAAACTAGTCGGTCTGTGCTATTGTTTTTTCAAACAGACTAGTTGGTCTGATAGGGAAAAGAGGAATATAGTGATGATTGACCTATACACATATGCGACAAGTAACGGTAAACGAGTAGCCATTATGCTGGAGGAATGTGATCTTGATTACCAAGTTCATAAAGTAGATTTAAGGCGTGGTGAACAAAAGACAACTGAGTTTCTTCAATTGAATCCATCTGGACGGATTCCGGTCATTGTGGATAACGAAAAATCATTGGTGCTGACACAGTCTTCAGCAATATTATTATACCTAGCAGAAAAAACCGGTCGGTTCATCGCTAACGACAGTATTTCAAAAGCGAAGGTATTGGAGTGGTTCCTATTTCATGCAACTGATGTGGCAATAACATCGGGTAACGCCTTCTACTTAATAAATTCAGAGTGGCTGGAATATAGAGAATCAGCACAGAGGTTAAAAGATCGCGTTTATGACTGGTATCAATATTTTAACCAGCAGTTATCAGAGAATAAGTTCCTTGTAGACAACCAATACAGTATTGCTGATATAGCAATGCTGCCTTCAGTCGTTGGTAATGACGATGTATTTTTTGACAAATACGCACACATAGCTCGATGGAAAGATGAGGTGCTGTCACGACCTGCTGTTCAACGCGGATTAAATATTATCTGAGATTTAGTTAAATCATTAAATATCGATAATAAATAACAGTGGGTTTTAGGTTAAATGGTTATAAACGACTGAAATGTCTAAATATAAAAGGGTTGTTGTTGGTTCTTTGGAAGGCCTGACTAACATTTTATTAACATTAATTGAGATCAAGATATGAATAATCAATCAACTACGCAGGTGATGGCATCATGGTTCTTTCATGCGGTGACAGAGAAGCCAAAAGTAATTATTGCGTTAGGGTTTATCCTTATAATTACTTTCGCATCCTTTATTCCTACGTTACACAAGGACACGCGATCGGATGCCTTTATTCCTGAAGAGCATCCTGCACTGGTATTTCGTGACAAAACAAAAGAAATATTTGGTCTTGCTGACCCGATGGTTATTGCTGTTATCAATAACGGTCAACATGGTGTATTTAATCCACATACCCTAGCCTTGGTAGATTGGCTAACTTCTCAGCTTGAAGAGTTAGATAATATCGATTCCGATCGAATCACTAGCTTGGCGACGGAGAACAATATTATTGGAACAGAAGAAGGGATGCTAGTCGAACCTTTTTTTGAAACGGTCCCCGAAACACAAAAAGAGGCCAATAAAGTTCGTGATGCGGTCATGGACTTTCCTCTATACCTCGGAAGTCTGGTAGCAAAAGATGGTAGTGGAACTTTGATTGTGGCTGAGTTGCACGATCAAACTAAAGCACAAGAACTCTATGAACAATTATTACAGCTAATTGAAATAGCACCAGTACAAGATGGTGAAGAGATACATGTGGCTGGTGAAGGTGCCGTTGCTGGTTATATGGGCGCTTATATTGATTCTGATGCGATGCGTTTAAATCCCATCGCTGCTGTCGTCATTACCTTGATTTGTTTGTTAGCATTTCGGACGCTACGTGGAATGTTATTGCCTAATCTAGTTGTTCTTGCAACTGCCGGTGGTGCACTAGGATTAATGGCTGCTTTTGATGTTAGTTTCTTTGTGATTACCAATGCATTACCGGTCGTACTTATCGGTATTTCAGTGGCAGATACGATTCACATTCTCAATGATTACTACGAAGATGCAGCAGTAAATAGTAAAGACACATCACGTGATTTGACTATTCGAACCATGATGAGAATGTGGCGGCCGATCACACTAACAACCTTAACTACGATGGCTGGTTTTCTTGGCTTGAGCTTAGCTTCAGTAATGCCACCGATGGAATACTTTGGTTTATTTGCCCTCATTGGTGTGGGTATTGCCTGGATGTATTCATTAACAGTTATTCCAGCATTTTTAACAATTCTTAAACTTAAACCTAGCACGGCATATAAATCTCATATTGATTCAACAGTGCCAAAAGTCGATATTTTTGGACGAGGTCTAACAACGCTAGGTTCAATTGTTATTACCTTTCCAAAAACAATATTAGTACTAGCGATGACCATCGTTATTGCCGGTGGTGTGGGAGCATCAAAAATAAGTTTAGATGAGAACTTGATCCGTACATTTGATCATGAAGAGCCGTTATATATTGCTGATCAAGTACTGAATAGTGCATTTGATGGTACGCGTTATCTGGATATTATGGTTGAAACACCTAATGAAGAAGATTTGTTTAAGCCAGAAAATCTGCAGAAGATTGAAGCGTTACAAAGCTATGTAGCAACACTACCTCAGGTAGAAGGCAGCACTTCAATTGTTGACTATCTAAAGCAGATGAATCGATCGCTTGATGGTGGAGAACAAGCAGCTTATGTATTGCCCAAAAGTGCTGACTTGGCGGCACAATATTTTCTTATCTACTCGGCTAGTGCGGATCCAACAGATTTTGAAGAAGAGATAGATTATGACTATCGATTGGCCAATATTCGAGTTCGTATTAATGATGGTCGCTACTCAAAAGCTAAGGTAATTATTGAGTCTACCCAGCGTTATATTGATCAGCAATTTAATGATGAAAATATCACTGCTAAATTGAGTGGTCGAGTCAATGTGGATTATCACTGGATTAAACGTCTGGGTGATAGTCACTTCGGTAGTATCGCCATTTCACTAGCGTTAGTTTGGTTGATGGCGAGCATTAGTTTTCGCTCAACAGTTGCCGGTGTTATGTCGCTTTTACCTGTTGTGATTACCATATTAATGATTTATGCCGTAATGGGATTCAATGGAATTTGGTTATCTATTAGTAGCTCTATGTTTGCTGCGATTGCCATTGGATTAGGAGTCGACTTTTCGATTCATACACTGGAAAGGCTCCAAGTGCTTATCCGTGAGAAAGCGGAATCAATTGATGACGCATTATTAGATCTATACCCATCAACAGGAAGGGCTTTGTTTTTTAACTTTCTTGCATTATCACTCGGTTTCGGTGTGCTGGCTACAAGTAAGGTCATCATCTTGCAGGAGTTTGGTTTATTAGTAGCTGTTGCTATTGCCACTAGTTTTATCACCAGTTTGACCGTGCTTCCTGCACTAGTGAAGTTGTTTAAACCGCGTTTTTTGGGCTTGCCAAAATCAGCGGAACCTTCAAAGTCACCTCAAATTTTAACTGAATCTCTTTAGGAGAAGAAGCATGAAAAACATATCAAAAACAAGTCTTTTAGTCGCAAGTTTGTTAGCAACACCGCTGTTATTTGCAGCTGATTTACCGTCGGGTGATGAGGTGGCAAAACAAATTAATGCCAGAGATGAAGGTGTTGCTGTTTCTCGATTATTGACAATGGAAATGACAGATAGAAGAGGCAAGAAAAGAATAAGAGAAACGCGAGGTTTTAGAAAATATTACGGAGATGAAAAACGAACAGTAATCTTCTATTTATCACCTAAGAATATTAAAGAAACAGCATTTTTAACCTACGATTATCCCGAGGTAAATCGAGACGATGATCAGTGGCTTTACTTGCCAGCAATGAGGAAAGTCAGACGAATTTCAGCATCTGATCGAGGGGATTATTTTTTAGGAACAGATTTTACCTTTGAAGATATAAAGCTTGAAACTCGCGTATCAACGAGTGATTACACCTTCAAAACTCTGGGAGAGAGCGAGATAGACGGCAAACACTGCGTTGTCCTAGAAAGTACGCCTATCAGTAAGGAAATTGCAAAAGAGCTGGGTTACAGCAAAGTTGAGCAATGTGTTGATGATGAGATTTGGATTGCTAGACAATCCAAAATGTGGGATGTCAAAGGTAAACCTTTAAAAACGATTTATGTTTATGACATTAGGCAGATAGATAATCTGTGGACGACACATACGATGGAAGTCGAGAATCATAAAACAGGCCACCACACTAAATTTACATTTTCAGATGTGAATTATAAGGAAGGTGTGGATGACAGCAGATTCACTCAGAACAGTATTAAACGGGGCCTTTAAAGTAGTCAATACACGACTAAATAGTGGTCATTATTATGAATAATATAAATATATTTATTGCTGGAATACTCTCTGGAATATTGAATTCAGCCATTGCTTCAGAGGTAGAGTTTTCTGGTATTGCCAGTACAGAATGGTCTAGCAATATTGATGGTGGTCGTAATGATGCATTGATGATTTCAGTGTTACCCGAATGGATCGTGAGGTTTGATAACGGTTGGAAATTAAATTCAATATTACGATTAAGAGGAGATTTTCATGATGAGCTCTACCCCAGTGCAATTAGACGAGATGGTGTCAGTGATGCCAGCAAATCTGCATTATTGTCCGACCATATTGAGCTAGAACTACGAGAGTTTTTCATAGAAGGTGAGTTTAGGGATAGTTATCTCACTATTGGTAAGCAACAAATAGTGTGGGGGAAATCGGACGGTTTAAAAGTGTTAGATATTGTAAATCCACAATCGTTTAACCAATTTATTTTGGATGACTATGACGATTCACGGATTCCTTTATGGGCATTAAATATTGAACAGACATGGGGAGACTGGGATCTACAGTTTATATGGATTCCTGATAAAACATACCACGCATTACCTAAACAAGAAGCCCCATTTGCTTTTAGATCGCCTGAGATTGTACCCAGTGCACCACCAGGGATTGACGTTCAACTCAATGATGCAGATAGACCGGATAGATTTTTCACTGATTCGGATGCAGGAATAAGAGCATCAACATTTATAGGTGGTTGGGATCTGAGTTTTAACTACCTCTATCAATACAATAATTTATCAGTGTTATATCAAGATATTACTGTTTCGCCATCAGGGCCTACGGTAAATATTAACCCTGAATATGAGCGAACTCACGTAATAGGAGGCTCATTTAGTAATGCCTTTGGTGATGTGGTTATTAGAGGAGAAGTGGGCTATTTCACTGACCACTATTTTATAAGTAGGAATAGTGTTGAAACAAAAGGAATCATGGATAGCCCTGAGTTAAGTTATGTGCTGGGTGTTGATTGGACGGGCATCGAAGATGTGTTTATCAGTGGTCAATTATTTCAAAGCTGGATCACTGACTATGACTCATCAATCGTTCGAGATGAAGTCGATACAACACTGACTTTCTTATACAGACAAGATTTTATGTATGAAACCTTAAAGGTTGAAATGTTAGTGATTTCTAATTTAAACAATGGTGATGGTTTAGTACGACCAAAAATAAGCTATGAGTGGAGTAGTGAGCTTGAAGCATGGATTGGATTTGATATTTTTTATGGTAAGAAAGAGGGCCTATATGGCCAATTCGCAAATAATGATCGCCTAATTTTGGGCGCTGAAATTTCTTTTTAAGGAGTCAATTATGAATACGTTAATAGTAGGGTTAGCATTAGTAGCACCGGTGCCTGTTTCATATGTGGTTGAGGCATTGCGACCAAAACCTAAACAACCAATACAGGCAAGTTGGGCACCAGAGATTAAGTACCAGTATGTCGAGGTTGATGGCAGTAAAATTCGGTATATAAAAACAGGAACAGGGCCTACATTAGTATTACTGCATACCTTAAGAACACAATTGGATATGTGGCAAAAAGTTATCCCCGAGTTATCGAAAGACTTTACTATTTATGCAATGGATCATATAGGTCATGGGTTTTCTGATATTCCTAAATCAGAGTATACGCCCGAAGCATTTCGCAATGTTGTGGCTGGTTTTATGCAGACTTTGGATATTAATGATGCCACGATAATCGGTGAATCTATTGGTGGCTCACTGGGTTTGATATTAGCAGCGGAATCTAATCCACGGGTTAATAAAGTGATTGCGATTAATCCCTATGATTACGGTCAAGGTCGAGGGATCCATCGGAGTTCGTTAATAGCACGAGTATTATTTTCAATATCTAATGTACCGATATTTGGTGCAACGTTTTGGCGTTTACGTGCTTATCCTATTTTTCTCCAAATTATGCGTGGTGGTGTGGCGAATAACAAATCATTGCCCAAGCAACTGATACATGAAATAAACGCAGCCGGTGATCGGCAGGGGCACTATCAAGCCTTTATGAACCTCATAAAGCATTTTCCTAAATGGCAAAGCGAAAGGGAAAAATATCACAATATTAAGGTTCCTGTTTTACTCCTTTATGGTGCTAGTGATTGGTCTACGCCTGAGGAACGAGCTAAAGAGCAGGCATTGATTCCACAGTCAAAATTAGAAACTGTGGCTAATGCTGGGCATTTTATGTCACTTGATTATTCTGATCTTGCAAGTCGGATTAGACAATTTGTCACAAATGGTATTTAAAATTAACGTGGAGGTGAAGATATGAATACTCTAGTTGAAAACCCAGAAAATAGAAAATCAAGTGATTGGAAAGGGGATTTCGTAAAGGCAAGTAAGCAAGTGTAATTACATGTTCAAATTTCATCGACGATGGTGGCGTTAGCCTTTATGAGTGTGTCAAAGCCTTTCTTGTATCAGGGTTAGGCAAGACAGTATCATCATTAAGAACACGTAATTTTCCTACGCAAGAACGGTCAGGGTTGGAATAGTCAGCAATACTAAATGAATGCTGACTATTCAACCAGTTATTTTCTGTTACACCTCGTGTATTAGCGCGATCAATTTGTTTTATTTTAATGTCTTGGACTTACTAATTGAGCTAACTCTGTAAATCCACCTATAGATTCACCATCAATAAAAATTTGAGGCATCGTTCTTTGATTAGATAAACGTAACAATTCTTGTGCTTGTTCAGCCTGATGAATAACATGGATTTCTTCATAGTCCATTTCACGGGTTCGAAGAAGGTTTTTAGCTGCCTGACAATAACTGCAGCCGTTTTGAGTAACGATTTGGATAGATTGCATAATAATTTCTCCTATGAATGATTATTTTGATTTAGGCCAGTGCTAAATTAAGTGATGGGTAATCTATGTAACCTTTTTCATTACCGCCGTAGCGTGAGTCCAGATCTGTTTTATTTAATGGTGCATTGCGTAAAAAACGCTCAGGTAAATCAGGATTTGATATAAATAAGTCGCCAAATGAAACCAGATCGGCACTGTCATTTTTAATTGCTTTTTTGGCAGAGCCCTTTGAATAGCCGTTATTAGCCATATATGGTCCATCATAAATATTTCGTAACGTTCGCGGGTCGAATAACGGCTCTTTTTCTGTCGTGTCTGGTGATAATAGTCCACCTTCTACTATATGTAGATAAGCCAGATCCAGCGGGTTCAATCGTTCCACAATGTATTCAAAAAGTTCTTCAGGATTGGAATCTGAAATACTATTGAATGGGTTGGTTGGAGATAATCGTAAACCAACACGCTCACTACCCCAAACACTAATAACTGCATGAAGAACCTCAAATAAGAATCTGGCTCGGTTTTTATAACTACCACCATATTGGTCCGTTCGTTTATTCGTACTATCGCGTAAAAACTGATCGATTAAATAACCATTAGCGGCATGAACTTCTACACCATCAAATCCCGCCGCAAATGCATTTTCTGAAGCACGCCAATAGTCGTAAATAATGTCATCAATTTCGGCAGGCTCTAATGCTCGCGGTTTAACATAATCGCCTTCTGCTTTGATAGCCGATGGAGCAACAGGAGGCTCATCATTGAGTTGTATGCCAGGGTAACTAACACGACCAACGTGCCACAGTTGTAGAAATATCCGCCCACCTTGAGCATGTACTGAATCGGTAATTTGTCGCCAAGCTTTCACTTGATCATGATTATAAATTCCAGGTGTATTAGGATAACCAGCACCTTGAGGTGATATTTGTGTCCCTTCGGTGATGATGAGTCCAGCTGTGGCGCGTTGTTGATAATAAATTCGGCTCATATTTGTAGGAATATTATTTTCATCCGCACGCATTCTAGTTAGTGGCGCCATAACGATTCTATTTTTCAGCGTATATGAGCCTATTTGAACTGGACTAAATAAATCTGGTTGTACAACACTTGTTGATAATTGGGTATTCATGTGAGCGACTCCTTGTAGTGAGTATTAGAATTAGCTTGACTACCAATATACCTCTTTGTTAAAAGAGCATATATGCTGATAAGTCTATAAAACATGTCTTTTAGTCTTATTTTACAATAATTATCGTTCATTGGATGTAATAGACTTATCGTTGATACTGGCTGTTATGATCAATTAGAACTGACTGAGCAACAATGTTGGGCGTTAATTGAATATTTAAAATGCCTAAAGTCCAGAATATTGAAATCGTTAATATTGGTCGTAGAGAGACCCGTATTTCGAAAATAATCCAAGCAAAATAATATGAGGAGATTTAAAGGATTTAAGCGTCCAATTTGAAATAACGTCGAGCTAGCTATATTCTGTATTTCTGTTGAGTTTACGGTAGATCGAGATGCGCTCATCATCAGGTCGTTGGTTCATATTTAGCCCCGATACTAACGAATAGAACTTTGATGTAATAGTGCGTTATGTAGCTCATATCACAATATCCACAGTAATCATTTAGTGGATCTGTTGTTTTCACTATAAGTTAGCCAAAAAAATCATAAAATAATTTTGACATCTAGTAACGATGTGTTGATATTAGCCAAATATTAAGTATTCCAATATGAATTTAGTATGGCAGTAATGCCGATGGGGTAAGGATGACAGAGATAGAGTTAGTTTGGCATTTACATAATGTCTCAAAAAGAAATCGGTCAATACAAAAAAAGCAACAACCCTGTATTTTATGGTTTACTGGGCTAAGCGGTGCTGGTAAATCAACTATTGCTGGTGCTGTAGAACAAAAGCTATATGAAATGGGGCATCATACTTACCTACTAGATGGTGATAATGTTCGTCATGCCTTGAATAAGGATTTAGGATTTTCGGATGAAGATCGTATAGAAAATATTCGTCGCATTGGTGAAACGTCTAAGTTGTTTGTTGATGCAGGTTTACTGGTGTTGACAGCTTTCATCTCACCGTTCCAATCCGATAGAAGAATGGTGCGCGAACTGGTCGGTAAAAATGAATTTATTGAAATTCATATGGCGACACCGATAGAAACATGTGAGCAGCGAGATCCCAAAGGCCTCTATAAGAAAGCGCGTAAAGGTGAAATTAAAAATTTCACTGGCATTGATTCGGAATACGAGCAACCAGAACGGGCAGAAATTACCATTAATACAACAGAATTAAGTATTGAACAATGTGCAGATGTTGTTATTGATTATTTAAAATCGAATCAAATGATTTTTGCATATAACGAGTAGCGAAATGCAGTATATCGATGTCTTTAACGGTGATGCTGATGGTATTTGTGCACTGATTCAATTACGCAGGAATGAACCACGCCAATCTCGATTGGTGACCGGGATAAAGCGTGATATCAATTTATTAAAGCAAGTTGAAGACGGTTCAGATTCACAGATCATTGTGCTGGATATTTCCTTTGAAAAGAATAATGATGATGTGCAACGACTGCTTCAACAAGGTGCCGTTATTGACTACATTGACCATCACCGTATTGGTGATGTTATTTCACATGCGAATCTGACGACTGATATAGATTTATCCGCGGATATGTGTACTTCCTTAATTGTCGATAAACGATTGCAAGGGAAGTATCGAGCATGGGCTATTACGGCTGCTTTTGGTGATAATCTGACTGATAAGGCAATGCAACTAGGAATAGAGTCAGGATTTGATCAGTCTCAACTTACTACTCTGGAAGCGCTTGGCACCTACATTAATTATAACGGTTACGGTGCTAATGTGGATGATCTGTTTTTTGACCCTGCACAGCTTTATAAAAAATTAGTCAGATATGATTCACCCTTTGACTTTTTACAACAAGACGAAGATACATTTAATACGCTGGCATTAGGTTATCAGCAAGATATGGAACGGGCAGAACAAAGTCCTGTTATTCATCAAACCGATCACTCAACAGTGATTCAATTGCCTAATGAAAAATGGGCGCGTCGAATCAGTGGGGTGTTTGGTAATAAACTGGCTAATCGTTACCCAGACAAGGCGCATGCCATTCTAACTAATAAGACAGATGGTAGTTACCTTGTGAGCGTTCGAGCACCGCTTAATAGAAAATTTGGTGCAGATACATTGGTCAGTAAATTCCCAACAGGTGGGGGGCGAAAAGCGGCAGCAGGGATAAATGCATTACCCAATAGCATGCTGACTACTTTTATTGAGGCGTTTGAAATACAATATTCACCATCGTAAAAGACGAAGATATTAAAATGAGGGGCAGGATGTGAAAGGGATAGTCTTAGCTGGTGGTAGTGGAACACGTCTTTATCCTATTACTCGAGGTGTGTCTAAACAACTTGTTCCTCTTTATGACAAACCAATGATTTACTACCCAATCTCTGTTTTGATGTTGGCAGGAATCACTGAAATACTCATTATTACGACTCCAGAAGATCAATTGAGTTTCCAACGCCTCTTAGGTGATGGCAGTGAAATAGGTGTTCAGTTTGAGTATGTAGCACAGCCATCACCAGATGGTTTGGCGCAAGCTTTTTTATTAGGTGAAGATTTTATTGGTGATGATAATGTTTGCTTAGTGTTAGGTGATAATGTTTTTTATGGCCATAACCTGACTACAATGCTATCTACAGCTATTATTAATGTACAAGCAGAGGATAAGGCAACGGTGTTTGGTTATCGGGTTTCTGATCCACAGCGTTACGGTGTGGTGGAGTTTGACAGTTCGGGTAACGCTATTAGTATTGAAGAAAAACCAACAGATCCTAAAAGTAATTATGCGGTTACTGGCCTGTATTTTTACCCGAATGATGTTATTCAAAAAGCCAAAGAAATTAAACCTTCAGCGCGTGGTGAGCTTGAGATAACAACGGTTAATCAGCTTTATTTATCCGAACAACGTTTAAAAGTAGAATTAATGGGCCGAGGTTATGCTTGGCTGGATACGGGCACGCACGAAAGTCTATTAGAAGCCGCACAATTTATCGAAATTATTGAAAAAAGACAGGGTTTGAAAGTGGCTTGTTTGGAAGAAATTGCCTTTGAACAGGGTTATATATCAAAAGGACAGCTTATCGATCTGGCTAAACCGTTGGTTAAAAATCAGTATGGACAGTATTTATTAAAATTGGCTGAAGAAGGAATGAAGGAGTGAAGTTTATTGCTCAGTCAATACCTGATATTTTTATCATTGAGCCAATAATACATGGCGATCTTCGAGGATATTTTATCGAAACATTTCGACAAGATGAGTTCGAAGATGCAATTGGGCATAAGGTTCATTTTGTACAAGATAATGAATCTAAATCATCGAAAGGTGTACTTCGAGGATTGCACTACCAATTGGCGCCACAAGCACAAAGCAAGCTCGTTCGCGTGATTGAGGGCAGCGTTTTAGATGTGGCAGTGGATATTCGCCGGAATAGTCCGACCTTTGGTCAATATGTGGCCGTTGAGCTGACGGAAGATAATAAAAAACAAATGTTTATACCACGTGGTTTTGCCCATGGTTTTGTCGTGCTGAGTGAAACGGCTACTTTTTCTTACAAAGTCGACAACTATTATTCACCTGAACATGATCGTGGTTTGGCTTTTGATGATGCTCAATTGAATATTGATTGGATATTAGCGAGTGAAAATTTACTACTGTCAGATAAAGATACTGAACAACCATCATTATCTGAACTAAAAGAGTGTTTTGATTACAACGAAAATTACTATGCCTAATATCAAAACAATCCTCGTGACAGGGGCAACTGGGCAATTGGGACAGTCTATAAAAAGTCTAGAAAATGACTATCCTGCCTATCAGTTTGTTTTCGCACGGCGCGAGCAATTAGACTTAAGTGACAATCAAAATATTGCCCACTTTTTTCAACAAAACACCTTTGATCTTATTATTAACTGTGCAGCCTATACTGCTGTAGATAAAGCTGAATCTGAAGCAGAATTAGCTGATCAAGTTAATCACTTGGCTGTGAAGAAATTAGCTGAAATTGCTAAACAGCAACAGACGAAGCTGATTCATATCTCAACAGATTATGTTTTTAATGGTCAGCAATATAGGCCGTATATTGAAACAGATAAGGTTCAACCAAAAGGTGTTTATGGTTTAAGTAAACTTATAGGTGAGCAAGTATTATTAGAATCAATGCCTAATAATGCTCTTATCATCAGAACTAGTTGGTTGTATTCAGAGTCTGGCAATAACTTTGTGAAAACGATGCTTAAACTTGGCCGCGAACGTGATGCTGTTAATGTTATTTTCGATCAGGTAGGCACACCAACGTATGCTTATGATCTTGCTCAGGCAATTATGGCCATTGCATCAAGTGATTTATTTGATCATACCGACTTCACTTCCGATGTTTATCACTATAGTAATGAAGGTGTATGTAGTTGGTATGATTTTGCTAAGGCCATTTTTGAATTCAGTAATATTCAATGTGATGTTAGTCCCATTGAAACCAAAGACTATCCCACGGCTGCAACACGTCCCCATTACAGCTTATTAAATAAAGCCAAAATCAAACAGACATATGATATGCCTATCCCTTATTGGAAAGATTCACTACAACAATGCTTGAATGCATTACAGGAAAAAGAATAATGATAACCATTCTTGTTACAGGTGGAGCAGGCTTTATTGGTTCAGCTGTGATTCGACACATCATCAATGATACGGATCATCTTGTCGTTAATATCGATAAACTAACCTATGCTGGTAATTTAGAATCGTTAGTGTCAGTAAGTGATAATGATCGTTATAGCTTTGAACAAGTTGATATTTGTGATGCACAAGAAATACAACGAGTATTCAATCAATATCAGCCTGACATCATTATGCATTTAGCCGCTGAATCACATGTTGATCGATCTATTGATGGTCCGGGAGAATTTATTCAAACCAATATTGTGGGTACCTATAATTTACTGGAACAGGCACGAGGATATTGGGATGAACTTGATGCTGTTAAAAAGGCGGCTTTTCGTTTTCACCATATTTCAACCGATGAAGTCTATGGAGATTTAGAAGGAACGGATGATTTATTTACGGAAACTACTCCTTATGCACCAAGTTCCCCCTATTCAGCCAGCAAAGCGAGCTCTGACCATTTAGTTCGTTCATGGCAACGCACTTTTGGCTTACCTACATTAATTACTAATTGTTCTAATAACTATGGCCCTTACCACTTTCCTGAGAAATTGATCCCACTGGTGATACTTAACGCGCTACACGGTAAGCCATTGCCCGTTTATGGCAAAGGTAATCAAATTAGAGATTGGCTTTATGTCGAAGACCACGCTAGAGCATTAGTGCTCGTGGCAACGACTGGTGAAATCGCGGAAACCTATAATATTGGTGGTCATAATGAAAAACAAAATATTGATGTGGTCAAAACTATCTGTGATTTGTTAGAAGAACTTGCTCCAGAGAAACCAGCTGGTGTAAATAACTATCGCGACTTGATTACCTTTGTAACGGATCGTGCAGGTCACGATGTGAGATACGCCATTGATGCCAGTAAAATAGCCAGAGAATTGAATTGGAAGCCAATCGAAACATTTGAGAGTGGTATACGACAGACAGTTGAATGGTATTTGGCGAATCAAGCCTGGTGTCAGCATGTACAAGATGGCAGTTATCAGCAGTCATAAATTTAGCCTTATGACGGTAATAACTACAATAATTATCTACTATTGATAGTGAGGTTGGTCATATTCTCTAACGTTATTAAGCAAAACTTTGTCTTCGCCGGTCTTTTCCACCGGTACGGTGTTCGTGTTCAGAAAAGACCCCCTCCATGACAAGACTTGCATAACGACGGTCTTCTCCACTACGACGATCTTTGTGGTGCACATAGGAACAAGTGCATTTTTTAACAGTACAGCCAAAAACGGGCAATACGACTGCTTCACTTGCTAACATCCTTTTCCCATGCAAACTTTTAACATTTGCACACGCTCTCGCACATTGATGAATGCTAATACCGTGATACACCTTTGGATGAGTTTTTATGAATTCTTCTTTTTGATGGGTTTTTTCCGAAGAAACTGTCGATTTATGGTGTAGCCAAAACCAGAGAGCAATCAGTACAACTAGTGTGATGGCAAAAAGTAAATTATCCATAATTCATTACTCCTATTTTAACCTAACTGACTAATAACTATGGTGTAATAATTTCACTATACGCCACTATTAATTTCTCTACTAATCTTATCAACAATTCTCATTTGCAGTAACCCTACTTTTGAGGGATCATAATGGATTACTTCTCAAGAGAAGATTGATAATTATATTTTATATTAATTTGTTAAAATGCCCTTTGATTGTCACTATGCAGCTGGGAAGAATAATCAATAACTTACAACAACAAACCACTTGAAATTACCTTCAATATGCTGTAGACTCCCATTTCTAGTGAGTTTTAGGTAGCAAAAGCTAGCTCAATAGGTCTGAGAAGACCTTGGTTAAAATTAGCCTCTGCTACCAACAAGATACAGAACCCCTAATATGGGGTTTTTGTTTTTATGGAGATTTATATTGGGCCGATGGCCCTTTTTTTTTAATTGTATGGCTATAAGTGATCAAATTGAACAGTTAATTACAGTACCAACCGAATCGCTTGGTTATGAATTGGTGGGTGTCGAATATATAAAGAATGGTCAGCATACCGTTTTACGTATTTATATTGATTCAGAGCAAGGAATTTCGATTGAGGACTGTGAACGAGTAAGTCACCAAGTGAGTGGTATTTTGGAAGTAGAAGATCCTATCAGTAGCACTTATTCGTTGGAGGTTTCCTCCCCAGGTTATGACCGTCCATTATTTAAGCCTAAAGACTTTGAACGGTTTACAGGTCGTGAAGCTAAGTTGGCAATGAAGTTGCCGATACAAGGCCGGCGAAATTTTAAAGGTTTATTACACGGTTTTAGTAACGGTGAGATATTGATTGAAGTGGATGGTGAGATTTATGCTTTGCCATTCACTAAGTTGGCAAAAGCAAGACTTGTAGCCTAAAGAAAGCGTATTATAAGCGGTTGATGTTTAAGTGTAAGTTGGTTCGGATTGTTGTGAAGGGTCCATTGAGGTCAAAATGAATAATAAAGAAATTTTATTGGTTGTAGATGCTGTCTCTAATGAGAAGGGGGTAAGCAAGGAAGTTATTTTTGGGGCAATTGAAGCGGCACTAGCTATAGCGACATGCAAGCGATATTCAATGGCGCTGGATTCTCAAGTCGTTATTGATCGCCAAACGGGTGAGTATGAAACATTCCGTCAATGGTTAATTGTTGAAGATAGTGAAGATGAGCCACTTGAGTCTACCGAAACACAAATTAGCTTAGTTGATGCTTTGAAACAACAAAAAGATGCTGAAGTGGGTGGTTATATTCGTGAACCGATGGAGTCGGTTGAATTTGGTCGTATTGCAGCACAAACAGCTAAGCAAGTGATTGTCCAAAAAGTTCGCGAAGCTGAACGCGCTCAAGTAGTTGAACAATACCAAGATAAATTGGGCCAATTAATTAATGGTACGGTGAAGCGTGTAGAGCGTGGAAATGTGACCTTAGATTTGGGTGGCAATGCCGAAGCCTTTATTCCTCGGGAAGAAATGATTCCTCGTGAAAATTTCCGTACAGGTGACCGAGTTCGAGGATATTTAAAAGAAATTAAACCAGAAGGTCGTGGCCCACAATTAATTATCAGCCGTGTTGCACCAGAGTTATTGAGTGAGTTGTTCAAGTTGGAAGTGCCGGAAATTGGTGATGGCATGATTGAAATTAAAGGTGCAGCTCGCGATCCTGGCTTACGAGCTAAAATTGCTGTACTGGCAACAGAATTACGTGTTGACCCAGTGGGTGCTTGTGTTGGTATGCGAGGTTCTCGCGTACAGGCGGTTACTAATGAGCTTGGCGGTGAACGTGTTGACATTATTCTGTGGGATGAAGATCCTGCTCGTTTTGCTATTAATGCTATGGCGCCTGCAGAAGCACTATCAATAGTCATTGATGAAGATAAACATAGTATGGACATTGCAGTAGAAGACGACCAGCTTTCACAGGCCATTGGTCGTGGCGGTCAGAATGTTCGTTTAGCAAGCCAATTAACAGGTTGGGAAATAAATGTAATGTCTTCGACAGATGCTGATCAAAAAGCAGAAGTGGAAGTGGGTACTTTAGTTAAAGTATTTATGGATGATCTTGATGTTGATGAGGATGTTGCTCTAATTTTGGCACAAGAAGGTTTCTCTAGTTTAGATGAGATTGCTTACGTAGCGGAACAAGAAATGCTCGATATTGAAGAATTTGATGCTGATATTGTGGAAGAGCTTCGCTCACGTGCTCGCGACGTTTTATTAACTAAAGCGATTGCTAATGAAGAGCTATTAGAATCGGCAGAGCCTGCACAAGACCTGTTAGAGATGGAAGGCATGAATAAAATTCTTGCCTTAACATTGGCAAGTAAAGGTATTGTGACATTAGATGATTTAGCCGATCAGTCTGTTGATGAGCTGACGGAAATTGATGATATTGATGCAGAACAGGCGGCAATGCTTATTATGAAAGCAAGAGAATCGTGGTTTGCTGATGAGCAAGCGGATGCGGGGGAATAACCAATGAGTGATATAAAAATAGCCGATCTGGCTGGCACAATTGGTGTTGATGCGGAACGTTTAGTTGAACAGCTGAATGAAGCTGGTATTGAAGTGTCAAAACCGGATGATGCAATCACTGAGAAGCAAAAACAAACATTGTTAGATTTTTTACAACAACGTCATGGTAAATCAGCTGATGGTGAGGGTATGAAAAAGAAAAAAATCACCCTTAAACGTAAGTCAACAAGTGAAATAAAACTCGGCGGTGTATCACGAAGTGGTGGACGAAGTGTCAATGTTGAAGTACGTAAAAAACGCACATTTGTGAAGCTTAATCCGGCTGAAGAAGCTGCAGTGGCTGCTGAAAAAGAACGTAAAAAAGCAGAAGAAGAAAAAGCAATAGAAGATGCTAAGCTAGAACAGCAACGCATTGAAGAAGAGGCTAAACAAAAAGAATTGCAAGAACAGGCTCTTCAAGAGCAGCAAGAAAAGGAAGAAGTTAAGCGTGAAACAGCAGCTGTTGTTGCAGCTGTAGAAGCTGAAAAAGCAGCGGCAGAAGAAGCGCGTTTAGCAGAAGAAGAAGAGAAAAAAGCATTAGCAGAAGAAGCTAAAGTTAAGAAGTCTGCAAGTAAAGAAGCCAAACCTTCTAAAAAATTAACGGCATCTGAGATAGCGCATAAGAAATTAGAAGAAGCAGATGCAAAACGTCGAGCAGCTAATATTGCACGTATTGAAGCAGAAAAAGCGTTAAAAGAACGTAAAAAAGCAAGAATAGAAGAAGCTGCATTAGAAAAAGAACGTGCAAAAGCAAAAGCGGAGGCAGATGCTAAGGCAAAAGAGCAGAAAGCAGCACGTAAAGATAAAGAAAAAGAAAAAGAATCAAAAACTGTAGCGCCTGGTTCACAAGACAAGCCAGCTCGTCGAGGCGGTCGTAACAGTCGCGACGACAAGTTTGAACGCAAAGAATTACATGTTTCTAAAGGTAAGGGACGTCGTAAGAAGAAAAAAGGAAGAGCAGCGACATTATCATCAGCGCCAATGATGGAAAGCTCAGAAGAGCATGGGTTTTCACTACCCACTGTACCCGTTATTCATGAGGTGAATGTTCCCGACACAATTAGCGTGGCTGAGTTAGCACAGAGAATGTCTGTTAAAGCTGGTGAGGTGATCAAAGCGTTAATGGGGCTTGGCACCATGGCAACGATTAATCAGGTTCTTGATCAAGATACTGCGGTAATTCTTATTGAAGAAATGGGACATATTGCTAAACCAGTTCAAGAAGATGAAATTGAATTGACTTTACAGGTATCTGATGACGAGGCAGGTGAAGCGGTCGATCGTGCCCCTGTTGTAACCGTTATGGGCCATGTCGACCATGGTAAAACATCGTTATTAGATTATATTCGCAGCACAAAAATAGCGTCGGGTGAAGCAGGTGGTATTACGCAGCACATCGGTGCTTATAAAGTTGAAACAAGCCGAGGTGAAATTGCATTTTTGGATACACCAGGCCATGCTGCCTTCACTGAAATGCGCCAGCGTGGCGCAAAAGTGACAGATATTGTTGTATTAGTGGTTGCTGCCGATGATGGCGTGATGCCACAAACTATTGAAGCGGTTAAACATGCTAAAGAAGCAGGAGCTTTATTGATTATTGCGGTCAATAAAATGGATAAAGAAGATGCTAATCCTGACCGTGTCAAAACAGAGTTAGGTAACCATGACGTTATCCCTGAAGATTGGGGTGGTGATGTGCCATTTGTTCCTATTTCAGCATTAACAGGGCAAGGTATTGATGATTTATTAGATACTATTTCATTGCAAGCTGAAATGTTAGAACTTAAAGCGCCAGTCACTGGGCCTGCAAAAGGTACTGTAATTGAAGCGCGCTTAGATAAAGGTCGAGGAACAATTGTTACCGTTTTAGTGCAAAGCGGCACGTTGACGAAAGGCGATATTGTCGTGGTTGGTCAGGAGTATGGTCGTGTTCGCTCTTTATTAGATGAAAATTCAAAAGTATTGACATCAGCAGGTCCATCTACACCAGTAGAAGTGCTTGGTTTATCAGGAACGCCTGCATCAGGTGATAATTTGCAAGTTGCTCCAAGTGAGAAACAAGCACGTGAAATCGCGACTTTCCGTAAAACAAAAGCACGTGCATTAAAAATGGCGAAGCAGCAAGCGGCCAAGCTTGATGAAATGTTCAATAAAATGGAAGAAGGTGATGTTAAAACACTTAACGTTGTCGTCAAGGCTGATGTACATGGTTCTGCAGAAGCTGTTAGCCAAGCCTTATTGAAATTATCGACTGATCAAGTGAAAGTACGTGTTGTTTCTTCCAGTGTAGGTGGTATTAACGAAACGGATGCCCAGTTAGCTGCAGCATCAGATGCAATTTTAATTGGTTTTAATGTTCGAGCTGATAACACTGCCCGCCGAATTATTGCTGAAAAAGGGTTAGACGTTCAATATTTCAGTATTATCTATGATTTAATTGATGTTGTAACCCAAGCTATGACGGGTATGCTAGATGATGTTTATAAAGATGAAATTATCGGTCTAGCACGTGTTGATGATGTCTTTAGATCACCAAAATTTGGTGATATTGCTGGTTGTCTGGTCACTGAAGGTGTCGTTAGACGCAATAGTCCTATCCGTGTATTGCGTGATAATGTGGTTATTTTTGAAGGTGAATTAGAATCATTACGCCGCTTTAAAGATGATGTTGAGGAAGTTCAATCAGGTATTGAATGTGGTATCGGCGTGAAGAACTACAAAGATGTTCAAGCAGGTGATCAGATTGAAGTCTTTGAACGCGTCTTGATGACACCGAAACTATAATGGCAAGAGAATTTAGTCGAACAAATCGAATTGGTGAAGTTATTATGCGCGAGCTTGCGCAGATGATTCAGCAAGAGCTTGCAGATCCACGCGTTAGGATGGTCACCGTTTCCCATGTCGATGTATCTGCTGACTTGAAATATGCCAAGGTGTATGTCACTCGGCTGAATGATTTTGAATCAGAGCAAGATGTGAAAGAGTGTCTTGCTGGATTGGCGAATGCAGCAGGGTTTTTACGTCGAGGTATCGCTAAACGAGTTGAGATTCGTATTGTCCCTGAGTTACGCTTTTACTACGATCAATCGTTAGAGCATGGTTTTCATATGGATGAATTGATTGCTAAAGCAAACACCGGCTTAGATGACGAATAATACTGATGGGCCGACGTAATAAAAAAGGTCGTGATATTACTGGTATTGTGATTGTAGACAAACCGACAGGTCGTAGTTCAAATCACGTTTTACAACAAATTAAGCGCTTATTTGATGCAAAAAAGGCTGGACACACTGGTAGCCTCGATCCTTTGGCAACAGGGGTACTACCAATCTGCTTAGGTGAGGCTACGAAAGTATCTTCATATTTGCTAGATTCAGACAAACGCTATCATGTTACTTGTCAATTGGGAGTGATAACCGATAGTGGTGATTCTGATGGTAAGGTATTAACAACCAGTTCGATACCGGATTTCACTGAACAAGATTTATTGGATTTAATCCCCAAATTCATCGGTGAACAGCACCAAGTTCCACCCATGTATTCGGCTTTGAAATATCAGGGGCAGCCTCTTTATAAATTGGCGCGACAAGGTATTGAAGTTGAGCGAAAGTCTCGTCTTATTACCCTTTATGATATTCAATTATTATCCTATACTGAAGACACAATTACCTTAGATGTGCGATGCAGTAAAGGCACTTATATTCGTACTTTAGTTGAAGACATCGCCTCAGAATTAGGTTGTGGTGGTCATGTCACCATGTTGCGACGTGTTGAAGCGGCCGGTTACCAGCAGCAACAAGCACTCACAGTAGAACAATTTGAACAACTTGCAGAGCAAGGTCTGCAAGCGTTAGATGATGTGTTACTTCCAACAGAGAATGCATTGCCAAGTTGGCCATCCGTTGTGGCGACGGAAGAGATGGTGACTGCATTGCGATTTGGTCAAACAATCAAGGTAGAACAAGACTTTGAAAGCGCAAATATACGTTTGTTTGATGAAAACCAACAATTCATCGGCTTAGGTGAAATGTCTCAAGAAGGTATTGTAGCGCCTAAACGAGTATTTGTTTTAGCTGGAAAAGTGTAAAACCCTTGTCTATAATATAAAAAGTCGGTAAAATTTCGGCTCTTTAATTGGTTGGATATCGTGGTCGCATGGCTGTGGTAATCCAGAATTTAGCTCGTAGCCCATAAAATACATTTTGTGGCTACCATAAAAGTTGGAGTTTTTAATGTCATTAACAGTAGAACAAACACAAGAAATTGTCAGTAAATATCAACGTAGTGAAGGCGATACGGGTTCAGCTGAAGTACAAGTTGCTTTATTAACAGCACGTATTTTAGACCTTGCTGATCACTTCAAAGTAAATATTCATGATCATCATTCACGCCAAGGCCTTTTAAAAATGGTCAGTGGTCGTCGTAAAATGTTGGATTATTTGAAAAAGAAAGATATCACTCGCTACCGTGAATTAATTGCTAGCCTAGGCTTACGTCGCTAAGTATTTTGTTGGCAATTAACGATATGAATATCACCGCGCTATTTGCATTGATTGTGATGGCTAGGTAAATAATTAAAATATGCCTCTGAAGCTTTTAGTTTCAGAGGCATATTTGTTTTGAACATTAGTTGGCTACGAAATAAGTCGTAGTACAAAGAAAGGAAAGAAAAGTGAATTCAGTAAAAAAATCGGTCCAATACGGCGATCACATTTTAAGTCTAGAAACTGGAAAAATTGCCCGTCAAGCCAGTGGTGCAATTCTTGTCAGTCTTGGCGAAACATCAGTCTTGGTGACCGTTGTAGGTAAAAAGAATGTTCAACCTGGGCAAGATTTCTTCCCATTGACAGTAAATTACCAAGAACGTACATATTCAGCAGGTAAAATCCCTGGTGGTTTCTTCAAACGTGAAGGTCGTCCTTCTGAAAAAGAAACATTAACCTGTCGTTTAATTGATCGTCCTTTACGACCATTATTCCCGAAAGGTTTCTTGAATGAAGTACAGGTGATTGCAACTGTTATTGCTTTAGATCCTGCTATTGACCCTGATATTCCAGCAATGATAGGTGCTTCTGCAGCATTGGCTATTTCTGGTATTCCATTCAATGGCCCGATTGCGGGTGCTCGTGTTGGTTATATTGATGGTTCTTATGTATTAAACCCAAGCAAAGAACAATTACTGACTAGTGAGTTAGATTTAGTTGTTGCGGGTACTGAAAGCGCTGTATTAATGGTTGAATCAGAAGCTGCTGAATTATCAGAAGAAGTGATGTTAGGTTCGGTGATGTTTGGTCATGAGCAATTACAAACAGCGATTAACTTGGTTAAAGAATTAAAAGCAGAAGTGGGTAAAGAAGCTTGGGATTGGACTGCACCAGAAAAAGATCCTGCTATCTATGATGCGGTTAAATCAAATGCA
>JABSQO010000013.1 GCA_013215775.1 Piscirickettsiaceae bacterium | reverse complement strand
ATCTTCGCCCCCACCTTCATCTTCATCTTCACCCTCACCGTCTTTGGCCTCACCCTCATCGGACTCATCACCCTCGCCGCTCGAATCTGAACCGCCTTCTGACTCTGGCTCTGGCTCTGGTTCTTCTTCCGGTTCTGGTTCTTCTTCGTCACCAACATCACCTTCATCGTCGTCACCCTTGTGGCCTTTGTCATCATCGGACTCACCCTTGCTGCCACCATCTTTCTCTGACTTCTTAGAGTCGTCGCCGCTATCCTTCTCATCTTCGGGCTCTTCTTCTTTTTCTTTTAAGCATTGATGAATTTCAAGTCCTAAATCAAGAGCCTGTTTTGAGTTTCTAATTGTCGGAAGTTTGTCGCGCAACTCTTGCGGTATTTTCTTTGTAATGTCGGCGATCAACTCCCACTTGTCTTCCATGTAGTCTATAAATATTTGCTGTCCTGCCCACGCTCTAATAGCTGGAACCATCAAACAAGCGCCTATCTTCGCCATGTCGCCTTCCGAAATGGCCTCTTCAACTGTTGGTGTCGTGTACTTGCTTAAGAAGAACTTACCGACGTTATCGAGATTCATAGCAGAACCCTTAAACCGCTTAGCCATCATACGTTCAACGTAGGTGTCTTCAACTATATTGTGCATATTTGCGGCTGCTTTGCCGTGCTTCATTGCTTGCGAGATTGTGCTGAAGTCCGAAAACATCAAGTGGCCAACCTCGTGATCCAAGAAGCCGTTAATCGCGTCTATTAAGGTCTCACTTGCTGTATCTGGTATGTATGGAAGGTTGACTCTAATTGGCACACCTTCTTTTGTAGACTGAACGTAGGCTCGCGAGCCTCGCTGTGTCACTTTAATTCCTCTGCCCGATAGAATTTTAGTGATGTTTCCGATAGATTCTCGCAGTACGTTTATATCTAATGATGACATTCATCTCTCCCCAGTTGTTTCGTTTCTTAGTCATTTATGACTTACTTTCTATATTACAAAAAAAACGCTGGAACTAAAAGCACCCAGCGCTATTTTTTTCAGGTAATAGTTTATGCGTGAACTAATGCTGACTTTCCGTTTGCCGTCGTAATTAGCGTCACTCTGCCAGAGTCACCCTCTAATATACTCACAGATGCCATTCCGAGATCGACATTGGAAATAACTGTTAAACCCTCAACCATTTCTACTATCTGCTCCAAATCATAATCCGTCTCTATACGCGCCGTTATTGTTGTTTCTTCTGTCGTCATATATACATTTCCCTTTGCTTGCTTGAATTAAGCAAAGACATAATAGACAAGCAAATCAGGGAAATCAAGAAATATATTAACGATAGCCTTACTCACATTAAGGAGAATAAATCAACCACGATTTGGATCATTACCACTTGAATTGGCAACGCCACCTAATAATTCACTACTTACTTATCTTTATGTGGACTTGTGCGGGTTCAGTAAGTCACCGTTTAACAACATCTTCCAATCTATACTTGTACATGTAGTGATTATTTTGTAATCTTACACCAACGCATCGAAACGATGTGTGCGCCCTGGAGCTGGCGCGTCGAATTAACAATCGAATACACCAACAAGGAATATATAGAGGGGAAATAAAATGGCACAGGTAAAACTACACGAATATATCGCAAAGCAACTAGCGGTTTGCGGTCGTACACAAAAAGAAATCTCAGAAGAGATCGGCTACACAAAGCCAAATATCATTACTATGTTTAAGCAGAACAAAACAAAAGTACCTATTAATAAAATTAGACCGCTTGCTATAGCGCTTCGCGTTGATCCAGTCAACATGCTTAGAATTGCCATGCTTGAGTACATGCCCGAAACATGGGAAGCGCTTGAGGCTACTCTGGGAAATGTTATTACGGAAAATGAAATGGAGATGATTGAATTTATCAGACGAAATTCTGACAGTGAGAATGACAATCCTAAGATCGCCACAGAAGAACAACAGAAAAAGTTAAAGGATTTTTCAAAGTCCTTATAGCCTTATATCTAGTAACGATATAGTATTAAATCAGGTCGCGAAAGCGGCCTTTTTTTTGGTCACCAAACTATAATGTGACGCAGTTCACGAAACTACCTATTGCAATTAAAAAAAACATCATCTATTATGCCGCCCCATTAGTAAGTCATTGGTGACTTGTATTAGGGGGATTTAAAAATGACAATAACAGGCTTCTTTACATCAAAAGAATTGGGAGAGCGGTACAAAATATCTTCACGCACTCTCAATAGGTGGCAGAACAGATCGAGTCACCCATTCCCAAAACCAACCATTCCAGCAACAGGCTCACTTAACCGATGGTCTTACGAAACCGTTGAGGAATGGGAGCTTGGCGATCATGGTTAAATCTTACCGACTATTTCTTCCAGCACGTACCACCATTTTGTATATGCCTTTCGTTGCTCGTCAACGTACTTGTGCAAGTCATACACGCCCTGTACTCCAGGCAAGGAGTGAGCGAGCATTATCTCTGCCACGTCACGCTCAGTGATAGCTGAGAACTTAGTTCTGGCAGTGCGCCTCAAGTCGTGAAGAGACCACGACTTCATTTTATGCTCTAAGTGCCTAAATATCCAAGCGTTCAGAATGTATGGCAGCGATACGCTTGCACCTACGGGCCACACTTCATTAGGCTTGTCTCTATTAACAAACATCAGAACATTGCTAGGTGAGATTGCCATTTGGTGTTTAATGATGACCTCAAACTCTTTAGGTATTGGTCTGACAATTGGCATCTTAGTCTTCTCACCCAGCTTGTGATTTTGCCACGGCACTGTCCACAACCCTTCGTCGAAATCAAAGTCCTCTCTTTTGGACAATCTCAACTCACTTGTTCTATTAGCAAATAGCAGGCACAGCTTGATGAACATTTTATTCTTCTCTGCCATCTTACAACCACGCAATGCTTTCCACACCATAACAAGCTCATCGTCCGACAGCGTTCTGTTTGACTTGGGTTTGGCTATCTTGAAGTCAGCACTGGCAGTCAGACCTTCTAATGGCTTATTGATGGTGTAGTTGCGCTTGTAAGCCCACCTATACACCTTCTTTGTCTGTGTTAGCAGTCTTGATGCAATCTGTGGTCTCAGCTTTGCCACGTCTTCTATTATCGTAATCCATTCTCGTGAGGTCATCGCCTTTACAGCTTGCTTACCTATAATTGGGAATACGTGAATCTCGTATGACCTTAATATCTGCTTGTGAGCTTTTGAATCTTTGGTACATTCTTTTGCGTACCATTCTCTGACAACTTCTTCTACCGAATGTTGGTCACTTGCGTCTATCTTTCTAGCTAAGAAAACCACTGCCGGATCGTAACCTTGATCTAAGTGACCTTTCATCACTACCGCCTCATCGCGAGCCTCTTTTAAAGTCATGCTCGGATATGTACCAATTTTTAATCTCTTGGCTTTCCTCTTGAATCTGTACCTAACTTGAAATACAAGTTTGCCTCTTGGTGAGATTCTTACGCTCAGGCCGTCTCGGTCGTTCTTTTCCACAAGACTGTTGTTAGCCCTGCCGCTGTTTGCTTTTAGCCAAGCATCTGTCAATGCCATATTGCTCTCCTCGTTGTGCCAGTTATTTTATAACACGTACCAAATTTATTGTGAAGAGAGACTTGTGAGAATTTGGTACTCAACTTGGTACAACATTTTACGGCTTACATTCGCTTTGACGGGTTTCGCTTGTCTGTGGTTGTCGCTCTGATAGCTTTCTACTGCGTGGGTTTTAGCGCTTGCTTGGCATCGTCAGTCTTGGCTTGACAAAAGCTCTATTATTCATGTGGGCAATGATCGAAAAGTTTCTTATGTTTTTGATTTTTTGTATCCTTGATTACAAATAATATGGCTAAAGACTAGCCTTTATTAGTTGTGTATTTACGTGGCTGCATATTTCAAATGGAACACATTATATATGCTGTCAAACTTAAGATACATAAAGAATGAAGATATTATAAAAACACTATTATCTGTTTATTACCGGAAAGTATAAAAATTCTTCATTATAGAGAATTATTGAGCCCCGAGTATCTCTATCCACCCTCGGAGATTTTTAAAAACACTGAATATAATTATTCTTTATTTATTACACTCACTAATGCTTCTTCACGTGGTGTCACAGCAATAGTGTCAAGCAATTTACCCCTTCTCAGACAATCGTAATGCTAAAAATCTAGCGCCACCACCTCGTTGTATTAAGACTGGAATTGCTTTGTCTGTTGGTAATTTTTTGGCAATATCTAAAAAATGTTTCGCATCATCAATTTTCTGATTATTAATACTTAAGATCACATCACCTTGACGTATTCCTGCTTCCGCAGCCACACCTTGCTCTACCGAAACAACCACTACACCGCCAGTATCAACACCATATTGTTCTCGCTTCTCATCATCTAAGCTAGCAATTTCAATGGCTAAACGTTCATCAATCAAACGACCAGAGTCATGGCTCGCTTTAACCATATCGTTTTCTTCTGGTAATTGCTCAACCTCAACAAAAATCGTTTGTCGACTTTTTTGTCTCATGACTTCAACTGGAACCGTTGTACCGATTTCCGTTCTACCAACAATCGGTGGTAATGCTGATGAACTCGGGATTTTTTTACTATTAAATTTCAAAATCACATCACCTGGTTCAAAACCTGCTTTTGCCGCAGGACTATCCGGTAATACTCTTGACACTAATGCACCATGAGGTTTTTTTAAACCAAATGATTCTGCTAATTCACGCGTTACATTTTGAATAACAACACCTAACCAGCCTCGGCTAACATACCCTTGTGATTTAATTTGAGCGACCGTATTCATAACGACATCCATAGGAATTGCAAATGACAACCCCATAAACCCACCTGTTCTGCTATATATTTGGGAGTTGATGCCAATTACTTCACCGTCCATATTAAATAATGGACCACCAGAATTTCCCGGATTAATCGCAACATCAGTCTGAATAAACGGTACATAACTATCACTTGGGAGACTACGTCCCAAGGCGCTGATAATACCGGCAGTTGCTGAATGGTCAAATCCAAATGGGGAACCGATTGCCAGCACCCATTCTCCTACTTTTGCCTTAGTTGAATCGCCTAATTTGACGGCTTTTAATCCTGTTGCATCTACCTTTAATAGCGCCACATCACTACGCTCATCGCTACCTAATACTTTTGCCACGAGCTCATTTCGATCACTGAAACGAACAATAATTTCATCAGCATCCATAATCACATGATGGTTAGTTAAAATATACCCATCTGATGACAATACAAAACCTGAACCTAGTGAATGAGCATTGCGCGGTTGCGGTTGCGGTTGTCCTGGTTGGTCGAAAAAGTGCTTGAAGAGGTCTTCAAAAGGTGTGCCTTCTGGGTTAGGCATATTAGGTGGCAACCTCGGCATTTTACGATTGCTTTTCTGCTTGGTTGTGGTGCTGATATTCACTACAGCTGCACTATTATCAGCTACTAACTCAGTAAATTCAGGTAAGGCTTGAGCATAAATATTCATACTCAATAATGACCACACTAAGAAAATACATGCGCCACTCCAAATTTTCACATTCTTCATTTTTATTCCTCTACAATCTTGGCTTGAAAGCCATCTTTTTTATTCCGTAATCGAATCCGAACCCAATAAAACCCAATAAATAGACCACTTATTCCAGCAATAATTTCCAACGCTTCATTAAAATTTAAACTTTGTGCAATGGCGGCAAAGATAAACATCAAGACCAATGGCAACAGATACATTAATGCAGCACCTTGCAATAAAGTTTCTTCAGGAATAGCTAACTGAACTTGTTGACCGATTTCAACATCACTCGTTTTTTTGACCGTTATACGCGAAAATTTCTGTCCTACATGCTTAGCGAGCATGCCCGTTCCACAGCCTTGTCTAACTTGGCATCCACTACAGGTTGATTGGCGTTCAGCCTCTAACCAAACGGTTTCATCATCAAAACTTACGACTTTGGCTTTTTGTTCTATCACAATTATTTACCTACATTAACAAGGCTAATGGAATTACCCATTTTTTCGACTGTGCGTGCAGGTACGCCACCCACCACTGTTACAAAATGAGCATTAATAATTGTACCAAAGGCATTCACTGCACCCCTTTTTGAACCACCATGCAAATGACTATGCCTTGCTCTGATTTTCTCGATAAAAATAGAAATTGAGCTTAAACCATCGCTATAAACTTTATGTTCAACCGATGCGCCATTTTTTGCTTTGATTCTATTTTGCTGTACGACTAACTCAAAACCCTCTGGCAACCATGTTACCTGCCACGAAGAAGATTTTTTCTGAGCTATCATTTTAGAACGCATCTTTTGTTCAGCTCGGTTCCATGTCATCGCATTGCCACTCATTTGAGGTTGTAGTAACACATCAGGAATATGAAGGCCCATTTCTATCGCTGAAAAAGCAAAGGTTTCTAATACCTCACCATGCTCATTCACTAAATCTGATTGCAATAATAATTGACTATCTTTATCAACCCATAAACGATAACCATAACGATAATTATCTATTGGCACGGCAATTAAAGCCTGTGTATGATGGGCCGCCACCCGCTCTTCTTCGCCCAATGTTAGTTGATAGTAGGCAGTAGCCGATCTTAAACGACTCAATAAATCCGTTGGGAAACCTCGGCCCAATGGGCGACGATTTGGCTGAACACTTTTACCCTCAGGATAAATACACGTCACCATATCGTTATTACGAATAACTTCTCTAGCCTCACCGTTTAATGAAATCAACCGTTCAATTTCACCCTGTTGATCAGCGCGATGAATAATACGGATCGACTGCAATCTCTTGCCAGCTCGATATGAAAACACACCATCGTAATTCAATTGCTTAGCCACCACGCCCATGCGTTCTAACATTTTTACCGCATCCGTCTCCGTCTCAGCGTAGATATTAATACTAAAGAATAGTATGCAAAAGCTTAACAATATTCGGAACAATCGCCTCATCAGTTATCGTCCCATATCATAAGAAACAACCCGAGCATACGAGAACACACTTGCTTCACCCACATACTCATTATGATCGGCCAAATAAGTGTTCAATCGATCTTCAACTTCCTGCTCACCGACAGTCCATCTGTTACTCGCATATGCTGCTGTAGCCGTTACTGGCGCTTCGATTACTGCTAATGGCGCTACGGGCACTAACTGATTCTGAGGTTGGCTTATGACACCGACTACTGCTAATGCACCAACTGAGGCAGCAATAGCTAAACTAGCTGTTTGCTTCCAAAATTGTTGTGGGAAGGAAATAATCTGTGCTGATTGTTTACGTTCAGGCGCTAAAACGTAAGCAAGCTCATTACTTATTTCAGCAGAAATTTGTTCACTCAAACTTGCATTCTGACTCACAGCTCCATGGCCATTTAATACATCACTTGATAACTGATAACGCTGTAACTGTTGCATTGCCAGTTCATCTTTAGTCAGAAATTGCAAAACCTGATCTAATTCTTGACCTTGCAATTCCCCATCAACTAACGCCGACAATAATTCATTTTGATTGACTGTCATTGTTGATCTCCTTCACCCATTATTTCTTGTATTTGTTTATCTATCGCTTCTCGAGCACGAAATATTCTCGATCGGACGGTACCTATTGGGCAATCCATTACCTGTGCAATTTCTTCATAACTCATGCCTTCAAATTCACGTAATTTAATTGCTGTCGCAGTATCCTCAGGCAAGTCTTCAATCGCTTGATGAATTTTCTGTTCTAATTCATCACTCATCAAGCTGTTTTCTGGAGTGTCAAACTCTTTTAGCTCATGCGCATCATAAAAATTTGTCGCATCCATCGCATCAACATCCATTGCTGGTGGTCTTCTTGCTCTCGATGTTAAATGATTTTTTGATGTGTTAATCGCAATACGATAGAGCCATGTATAAAATGCACTGTCACCTCGAAAATTTGGAATAGCACGATACGCTTTAATAAATGCCTCTTGAGCGACATCCAACGCTTCAACCGGATCATGCACAAAGCCAGTGATAACGTGAACAATTCGCTGTTGATATTTCAATACCAACACATCAAATGCCTTTTTATCACCCGCTTGTACACGCTGTACTAACTCTAAATCCACATTCATCCTGTATTCCGGCTATCTCCATACTGCCGGAGAATATATTTGTTTGTAGTCTGATTGACCATAATGATTTAACTTTGTTCCTTAAACAGTGCAAAATAATCAGTATGTCCATTCTACCTGTATCCTAACTTTATGACTGCAACACATCACTTTGACGTTCTTATTATTGGCAGCGGTGCCGCTGGTTTAACACTAGCACTACAATTAGCCGATCATGCTCAAGTAGCCGTGCTATCTAAAGATCAACTTGAAGAAGGTGCATCTTTATACGCACAAGGCGGCATTTCAGTTGTATTAGATCAAGCAGATTCTCTACAATCTCATATTGATGATACTTTGCAGACAGGTGCGGATTTATGCAACGAAGAAATCGTGCGTTTTACGGTTGAACATGCGCGTAACAGTATTGAATGGTTAATTGATCAAGGTGTGTCTTTTACCAAAGATGGCATTACATCTGAAACATATCACCTCACTCAGGAGGGTGGCCATAGTCATCGACGAATTATTCATTCAGCGGATTCCACTGGACGAGAAGTTGAAACCACTTTATTAGGCAAAGCTCAAATACACCCTAACATTCATTTATTTCCTTATCATATTGGCATAGACCTGATTACCAGTCGAAAACAATTGAACCATCAAGATAACCATTGTCTTGGCTGTTATGTACTGGATATTAAAACAGATACCCCACTGACATTTACAGCGCCTATTACTGTATTAGCCACCGGAGGTGCAGGAAAGGCATACCTCTACACTAGTAATCCTGACGTCGCTACGGGTGATGGAATTGCAATGGGTTGGCGTGCAGGTTGCCGCGTAGCCAATATGGAGTTTATTCAGTTTCACCCTACTTGCCTCTATCATCACAAAGCCAAATCATTTTTGATCACAGAAGCATTACGTGGCGAGGGAGCCAAATTATTATTGGCAGATGGCTCTGAATTTATGGAACATTTCCACCCTCAGGCGGAGTTAGCGCCAAGAGATATTGTGGCACGAGCGATTGACCATGAAATGAAGCGGCTCGGTGATGATTGTGTTTATCTTGATATTAGCCATCAATCGAAAGAATTTATTGAAGCACACTTCCCCACCATTCATCAGCGCTGTCTCGGATTTGGTATTGATATGACTCAAGAGCCAATTCCTGTTGTACCTGCGGCCCACTATACCTGCGGTGGAGTAATGACAGATATTTATGGACAAACTGATATTGCCGGATTGTATGCTATCGGTGAAACAGCACATACTGGTCTACATGGCGCTAATCGTATGGCGAGTAATTCAATTTTAGAATGTCTGGTATTTGCCCACTCTGCTGCACAACATATAAAACAACAATTACCATTATCTAAAGACATTGAAGCAATTCCAGCATGGGATGCAAGCCGTGTCCAGATCGCAAAAGAGGCTATTTCTGTCAGTCATAACTGGGATGAACTTCGCCGTTTTATGTGGGATTATGTTGGCATAGTACGTACAAATGAACGGCTACATAAAGCACAACAACGACTCAAATTATTACAGCAAGAAATAAATGATTATTATAGCCAACACCGTATTAGCAGCGATTTTCTTGAATTACGTAACCTTGCTGATGTTGCAGAATTGATCATAATCTCCGCATTACAACGTAAAGAAAGTCGCGGTCTGCATTACACCTTAGATTATCCTGAAATAGATAATGACCATCCGCCTGCCGACACCATTATTGCTGGAAAGTCTTAGGATCACGACAATACACACGTAATTGTCGAAATAATTCAGCATCAACAGCATCCGCCACAATAGTGACCGAACTGTGAGCCCACCATTTTGAACCCTTAAAATATAAAATAACGATCTGAGGGCTTACAAAACTTTTTACCAGCGTTAATCCTAAAGATTGTCTATTATCACGATACCTTAAAGACCACTGTCCACTTGCCATTCTCTCAATCTTAACAGTTGACTGTGTACTTTGTAGCCATTGATGCCGTTGGCAATAATGACGCAAACTCAAACCAATCAGCACACATGCAACAATTGACCACCAAAAGCCTGTCGATAAACTCACCATTGTTATCAACATCATTCCATGTAAGATGACTAAATAGCTGAGTAAGTGATTTGATCGAGCAATATCAAGACTAAACACTATCCTTATCATTGAAGCTAATTCCATTTATTAACCAGCAGAGTGAGATACAATACGGCATCTTTTAACTTAAGCTTAAAATATTATGATTGATAGCTGGCAAACATTGATAGAACAGCAAACAATGACTAAGAAAAATGAGTATTCGCCATCAATATCCTGCGTAGCACCATTAACACAGCTTGGTGTACTACAGGTTGCGGGTGAAGATGCCCAAGACTTTTTGCAAAATCTATTTACCAATGACGTAAATGCTTTAAATGTAAATCAAGGTCAATTGAATGGCTTTTGTAATGCTAAAGGACGTTTATTTTCATTGTTTGTACTGGTTCGCCGCCAAGATAGTTATCAGCTAGTCTTACCCTTAAACATGTGCACGCTGCTTCAACAACGCTTGAGCATGTATATCTTGAGATCAAAAGTAACCATTACCGATATCAGTCAGGATATTGTCTGTATTAGTCTCACGCCTGCGACAGGGAGCGCTATAGATTCATTGGCACTGCCTATTGAGGACTACCAAGCCAATGAGCAAGATGATCAGTTCTTAATGAAATACCCAAGTACACATCCGCATTATCTCTATATTTGCCCCTCTCAAAAGGCTGTTGAATTAGCCAATGCATTACTAAAACAACAATGGCAGATCACATCAGATGCAATGTGGGAACAATTGGCTGTAGAAGCCGGATTACCGATGATTTTCCCTGATAGCACAGAAAAATTTACACCTCAGCAAGTCAATCTTGATTTAGTCGGTGGAGTTAGCTTTAAAAAAGGATGTTACCCCGGACAAGAAGTAGTTGCCAGACTCCATTATCTTGGCAAACCAAGTCGGAGAATGTTTGTAGCTCACGCCCAAACAAATACATTACCTGATATTGCGAGTAATATATTCACTAAAGAAGGCTCTGTCGCTGGCCAAATAGTACGCATTAATCTCAAAAATGAAGATAGTCTACAGCTATTAATTAGTTTGAAACTAACGAATAGAACAGTAGCTATCTTCCTTGAAAATGGTGCTCAAATCACCCTTGAAAATCAAGATATACCTGAATAAAATTAGGGTGCAGGATTCGGATGTTGTTGATGTATGTTCTCAATACCAGCAAGCACATCTTCTTCTAGTGTTAGCTTAATACTTTCAATATTAATTTTTAACTGCGTCAGATTGGTCGCACCGATAATATTAGAGGCGACAAACGATTGTTGATTCACAAATGCTAATGCCATTTGAGCAGGATCCAAACCATGTTTTCTAGCCAAATCAACATAGGATTGTGTTGCTAATACCGCTTGTTCATTACTATATCGGCTATAATCTGGCCACAATGTAATACGCGCACCTTTTGGTTGGACACCTTTCAAATATTTTCCCGTCAACACACCAAAACCCAGTGGTGAATAAACTAATAAACCTATATTTTCACGATGGCTAATTTCAGCACAACCAATTTCATAACTTCGATTAATCAAACTGTACGGGTTTTGGACAGACACGATGGCCGGTAAGTCATATTGTTTCGCAATCGCTAAAAATTGCATTATTCCCCAAGGGGTTTCGTTAGATAAGCCAATATATCGAATTTTACCCGCTTTCACCTGTTGTTGAAGTGCTTCAAGTGTTTGGTGAATAGGCGTGAGTTTTTCTTCATCTTCTACTGCTTGATAACTCAATTCACCAAAGTAATTAGTATTCCTTTCCGGCCAATGTAATTGATAAAGATCGATATAATCCGTCTTTAACCTATCTAGAGTCGCGTCTAATGCTGGCGAAATATGATCAGCGTTAAAGCGTGTTTTTCCTCCTCGGATATGAGCTACCCAATCAGCTCCAGGGCCGGCAATTTTACTCGCCAGAACAATATCATCACGCCGACCTCGTTTCGCCAACCAAGCACCAACGATTTGTTCCGTTCGACCATAGGTTTCCGCTTTAGGTGGTATAGCATATAACTCTGCCGTATCAATAAAATTGATGCCTTGGTCAAGAGCATAATCTAACTGTAGATGCCCTTCTTGTTCAGTATTTTGCTCGCCAAATGTCATTGTTCCTAAACAAATAGCACTGACTTTTAGGTCTGACTTCCCGAGTATGTTATATCGCATAGTGTTCGACTTATTCTATCAAAGCTATCAGTCTAAATTAATTATCTATTACTGAGGAAATTTTATCTCTTATAAGTTTGATGTAACATCCAAATAACAGTCCGTTCTAGAATGTAAAGACGAAAGAAATTATAAAGCTTTTTATTCAATCAACTTGATGACTTCCAAAATATGTCCGTTCTCATCGTCGAAATAAAACCCCTCTCTACTATCTGACAAATAGACCTGTTTATTTGTCCTGTCAGCAGGGCTATCACCAAAACTGACCGCAGGGTTATTGTTGATTCGGCTAAATATTTCCGTGTACTCCTGTTCAGTCACAATAAATGCATAGTGTCGTGATTCAAAACTTTCTTTCTGGCTAAACAATAGCTTTAACGTGTCATCAACTGCTACAGCATGAAAATGCTCATAAAGTCCAAGATTAGTCAGCCCAAGAATATCAGCATAAAATGCAGCTGAACTAACGCTATTTCGTGCTGGAATAATGGTATGGTCAAGGTGCATATTATTCTCGTCGCTTAGCAAACAGATTAACTGACGCATCAACCGCGATTATTCACCCGGGCTTCTTAACATTTTACGAACCTCTCCAACATGCATTTCTTCTTGAGAAATTAAACGACGTGCATACTCTTCCAACAACACACTGCTACCTTCAACAAGCTCCAATAACCGGCGGTAGGCAGATAATGCCAGTATTTCATGCTCTAATGATTCACGTAAGATGTCTCCAACATCATGTTTATGGGTTTCAAGTAAGGGGCCAATACCCAATGATGGATGATGTTCTAGATGAGTGATCAATTCACCTGCCTCATGTGCATGTAACAGTGATTCATCTGCTTGACTACGCATCCAAGAAACAATAGGAATACGCCCATAACCAAAAACCATTAACGAATAGTGACAGTAGCGAACTACGCCAGCTAACTCCGTTTCAAGGATTTCATTTAATACTGCGATAACCGCTTTAGTATCAAAATTTAACTCAGTCATAATAGATCTCCTTTTTCATAAATATGTCTGCTATTCAGCCATTATCAATTATTACTCTAGTGCTATTTCGCCATCAATTTGATAATTTATATTCAACGATGGCACTGTCAGGCTCATATGTACTTCCAATATCTCTGTACCATTTAAGGCACCATTTTCAACAGCTTTGACAACGGCATGTTCAATTTCTCGTTGGGATGAAATTCCGACTTTTTTAAGATATTTTCTCACTTCCATATTCAACGTGTCTTCATTCATAACATCCTCCTGATAACGTAAATTTTGGATAAAATTTCTATAAATTAGTCATACTTAATATATTTAAATCGAGGATCATCAGGGGTACCAACCAATGCTCCACCTTCTGTTCCAGGTTGCCACATAATGACATCTTCGATTTTGCCCGCTAATTCGAAATCTTTATTGGTAATACCTTTGGCTGCATGATTCATTAATTTAACAATTACAAAGGCATAAGATAAACTCATATCAGGATGATGAAAGGCTGCTTCGGCTAAGTGGCCAACGGTGGTCACTATCATTAACGTTCCTTTCCAGCTACTTGTTTTGTATTTACGCCGTATCCAACCATTTTCAAGATACCAATGGGGAAGCTCATCCTTTAATCGGGCTTCAATTTCATCATCGCTATAGGTTTGTTCTTCTGTTTTCTCTCTCCAACCCATGACATTTCTCCAATAAAAAGGTAGTCATAGATATAAATAGTCCTATTTATATCGTCCTGTCAAGAACAGTATTTTCAAGATCCAAGAATAGAATACATATTGTAGGTTCTTGCTTTAGATTATGACAATTACGAACAACGACATACCCTGAGAAAAGTGTCCTTTTTTGTGGGATTAGAGCATACTAAAACTGCAGTTTCTAATAGAGGATTCTAGCAATGATTAAAGCAATTTTGTTTGATATCAGCGGCGTACTCTATGAGGATAAAACTCCGATAACCGGTGCTGTCGATTCAATAAATCAATTACAAAAATCTGGAATACCGCTAAGATTTGTGACCAATAGTTCTCGTGCAACAGAAGCCATGATTTTGATTTCTCTGCAAAGGATGGGCTTTTCTATAAATGCTTCTCAAGTTTTTACAGCACCAGGAGCAGTTAAACGTTTGTTGCAGATTAAAAATTTGAGACCTTACTGTTTAATACATCCAGATTTAGAGCCGGAATTTGCCGATTTTGATCAGTTAGATCCCAATGCTGTAGTAGTCGCTGATGCTGCGGAACGGTTTGATTACCAACGCATGAATATTGCTTTTGAATTGCTTATTGCAGGTGCTCCTCTTATTGGAATTGGACGGAACCGATATTTCAAAAGTAACGGTAAATTATATTTAGATGCTGGACCATTCATTCACGCACTGGAATATGCAGCAGATGTTGAAGCTGAAATTATCGGCAAACCGTCTCCAGCTTTCTTTATGGCAGCAGTGAATTCGGTAGATTGTTTGCCAGAAGAAGTATTAATGATCGGTGATGATGCTGAAGCCGATGTACTAGGAGCACTCAATGTGGGATTGCAAGCCTGCCTAGTACAAACAGGTAAATATCGGCACGGTGATGAAGATACCATTCAAATGCCGAGAGCCAATCTTGCATCATCTGTTGTCGAGGTCATTAAACCTTTTTTATAAATAAATGCTAAACCGATGGGACAATTGTATATAGGCTATCAATGTCAACCTATTGCTATAGTTATCGTTAGGGGTTTATTTTTCTCGGTTAAATAGTTTAGTCAGTGCTGAGTTGAGGTCCGTATAGTGAAATTGGAATCCCATTTCCTGTATTCGTTCAGGCAATGCCCGCTGCCCTTTCAATAAAAGACATGACATTTCTCCCAGCAGAATTTTTAATACCCATGCCGGCAAAGGCAGAAAAGCGGGTCGGTGCAGTTGTTGTGCCAGTATCTGAGTGAAGGTTCTATTGGTGACCGGAGATGATGAACAAGCATTAAACACACCTTCTGATTGCTTATTTGTGGCTAGAAATCCCAATAAATTTACCATATCCGATATATGAATCCACGACATAAATTGGCGACCATCACCTAATCGTCCTCCTAAACCTAATTTGAATGGCAATAGCATTTTTTGTAAAAAACCACCCTTTGACGCTAACACTAAACCCGTTCTGACAATACATACTCGTATACTATGTGATGCTGCACGAAGCGCTTCTTTTTCCCATGCATCACACAACTGATAAGTATATTCATCGTGATAAGTACTTTGTTCGGTCAAAATTGAACTACCTCTATCACCATACCAACCAATGGCTGAACCGCTAATTAAACATTCTGGTTTCTTTTGACGGTGTATCAACCAATCTACTAAATCACGAGTGAGAATGATTCGGCTTTTTTCTAATAAGGCTTTACGTTTGTTAGTCCACCGTCCATCGGCAATAGGTTCCCCAGCCAGATTGATCACAACATCAATCTGTGTATCAGCACTTATCTCTGCTAGGGATAAAACACCTTTGACCTTTTGGCCACATTTTGCTGCGACTTTCTCAGGATGACGGCTTAACACCGTAAGCTGATGGTTTTGAACAATCAGCTGTTGGCATAACGCAGAACCAATTAATCCGGTGCCCCCTGTTATCAGATAATGTTTCATTACAGCCACCGTATAGAACTAGAAACAATTCAATTTCAATGCCTTACAGTATGGTACCGCATACTAATTAAGTCAAAATCACTACCTGAATAATCGTTTCAAATCATATTGTTTAATTCTTTAAGGTGGAGTAATCTGAACCTAAGGTGTAAAACATTCAAGGTGCCATGCTATGAAGTTTTTCCTTATATTAAATATGTTTTGTTTGATCATTACCGGAGCATCAACGGCATGGGCTAATACTGATCCAGATCAGCCTAAACACGTAGTTGTACTAGAAATAAATGGCATCATCAGTCCAGCAACAGCCGATTACTTTGCACGTTCACTGGATAAAAGCACTCAAGCGCATACCGAGTTCATCCTGTTAAATATGGATACTCCGGGCGGATTAGATTTATCAATGCGTCAAATCATCAAAAGAATCATCGCATCCCCAGTCCCGATCATTACCTACGTCACTCCGAGCGGCTCTCGTGCAGCCAGTGCAGGTACATATATTCTATATGCGAGTCATATAGCTGCCATGGCACCAGCAACCAATCTCGGCGCGGCCACTCCTGTGCAAATGCTCCCTTCCGCTAATCCTAGCGATAAGCAACCTTCTCTAGAAGATGAAACGGAAGCCAAAACACCTAATTCAGGATCAACTGATCCGATGATGAAAAAAGTAATCAATGATGCCGTTGCCTATATTCAAGGCTTGGCAAGATTAAGGGGCCGTAATGAACAATGGGCTGAGCTAGCAGTACGAGAAGCTGTAAGCCTGTCTGCTGATGAAGCTCTAGCAAATAATATTATCGATATTGTAGCAACTGATCAGTCTGATTTATTTCGACAATTAGATGGTCGAACGGTCAACATTTTGGGCACAGAGAAAACAATAAATACTGTTGGCGTGATTGTGAGAGAACTTGCACCTGACTGGCGAAACAAGTTATTAGAAGTCATTACCAATCCAAATATTGCATACATCCTGATGTTGATTGGTATCTATGGGCTTATTTTCGAGTTTTCCAATCCAGGCTCCATCTTGCCCGGTACTGTGGGATCAATTTGTCTTTTACTCGCCCTATTTGCGTTTCAAATTCTGCCTATCAACTATGCTGGATTAGCATTAATTATTCTTGGAATTACGTTGATGACAGCTGAAGCCTTTCAGCCTAGTTTTGGCATATTGGGGATGGGTGGCATTATTGCCTTTGTTGCAGGATCGGTCATTCTCATTGATACCGATTTGTCAGGTTATGGCATTCATCTTGGCTTAATTGCTGGATTTACCATGACATCAGCTGCATTTTTTATTTTTGCATTTGGTATTATTTTCAAAGCCAGACGCAATCCCATTGTATCTGGAAGAGAAGAAATGATCGGTGCAGTGTGTGAAGCTTTGGAAACGTTTGATCAAATTGGACATGTTCGAGTTCATAGTGAAACCTGGATTGCCAATACTAACTTGCCAATAAAAAAGGGGGGGAAAGCCAAGGTAATGGCTATTCATGGTTTACGCCTAGATATAATGCCGAAAATTAACAAGGAGGACTAGATATGACACTACCTTTTCTATCAATTTTGGGACTATCAGTACTGGCATTAATCTTCAGTGCGATAAGGATCTTACGAGAATATGAACGGGGAGTAGTTTTTTTACTAGGTCGATTTTATAAGGTTAAAGGGCCAGGATTCGTCATCATTGTTCCATTTATTCAACAAATAGTTCGGGTCGATCTTCGTACTATTGTTATGGATGTACCCACTCAGGATGTTATCTCAAGAGATAATGTTTCAGTGATGGTTAATGCGGTCGTTTATTTTCGAGTTATCGATCCAGAAAAGGCTATTATTCAAGTTGAGAACTACTATGATGCCACCAGTCAATTAGCTCAAACAACGCTACGATCGGTATTGGGGCAACATGAGCTTGATGAAATGCTTGCTGAACGAGACAAGCTCAATGTGGATATTCAAACCCTACTGGATGCCCAAACGGATGCATGGGGAATTAAAGTTGCCAATGTTGAAATAAAACATGTTGATATAAATGAAAGTATGGTCCGGGCGATTGCACAACAGGCAGAAGCAGAGCGAACAAGACGAGCCAAGATCATTCACGCTGAAGGTGAACTACAAGCCTCAGAGAAATTGCTTGCTGCCGCTACTATCTTGGCAAAGCAACCACAAGCGATACAATTACGCTATCTGCAAACTTTGACAGAAATAGCGGGTGATAAATCTTCTACAATTGTATTTCCTTTACCCGTTGATTTTCTTAACTCGCTGAGTCAAACAATGAAAGACACAACCAAACCCACAGAAAAATAATTTCAGGAGAAAGTTTTGTATTTTTTTAGTCTGCTACATCATATTTTTAATGATGCAACGGTACACTACCGTTCAATCTATACCTTTAAATACCTTCTCAGATAGTCATAGATATGGAATAGAATTAAAGTAAATATTTTACAAAAGCAGAAAGGAAACATCATGAATATCAACAATAAGCCTAAATTCAATGACGTTGGCTTTTTATCCGATGAAAGTAGTACAAACCATATTGCCTTAGAAGTCATCACTTCTGAACATTTTACAGTTTGCAATAATCTAAATGTACTAGCCCATTCTGCATTAAATAAAGCTGTTGTTCATCCGGATGACAGAAAAGAAGTGTATGTCATGTTGTATTTTCAGAGAATGTTATCTCATTACCAAGCGCTAATTATTATGGCCGAACGAGGAATGGTCCACCAGGTAGAGATCATGTTACGTTGCATGCTTGAAACGTTATTCAATCTAGTCGCATTACATGAAAATGCGGATTTATTTGATGCCTTAATATTGGGCGATGATGATCAGCGATTAATACTGCTAAAGCGTATCAGGGAACAACAAAAAACGACAGCAACGTATACCCATGATGAACTCAAAACTTTAGATAAAATTATAGCCAGTGCTGAAGATGTCGACCGAGAAAATTTTAAAATCTACATGAAAGCAGATATGGCTGGAATGCTTAATGACTATCGTACGACATATCCACTACTCAGTGAAGCAGTTCACTCCACAGTGCATTCAATCGAAACCGACCTGATTTTTGATGACAATGATGATGAAATTATTAGTATCAACTCCTTTACCCAGAAAACGGGGGAGATGTCATTATTGCTTATGACAAGTGCAAATTACATAACGATTGGGATAGAAATGCTTTTCACTGTTTTTCCTAACGCTGAAAATGAAACTGATTTACTGCAGTTAAAAGACAATGTTCAGAATCTATGGCAGAACGTTGTGGTTGCAGTTCAACATAGATAATGTCATTTGTCATGGTCAAAGTATGTGTGTTTTTAGACATTAGCTTCTTTGGCAATGGACAATAAAATGGATTGTCACAAGACCCCACAAAGCAAAATATTAGACTAATTTAAAACTTCGTAAACTGTTGGTATATATGGTCGGAACAGCAAGATTCGAACTTGCGACCCCTTGTCCCCCAGACAAGTGCGCTACCAGACTGCGCCATGCCCCGATATATGTAAAGTGCAGACCACGAATGTGGTGCTAGAAAATAGTATTTAAGCTAATAGAGCGCGGATTTCAGCAAGCTCTGTCAGCATTTCTTGAATGATTTGTTTTTTATTCGTATCTGTTGATAATGTAGGTTTAGCATCATTTTCAAGACGTTGGCGTGCACCACCAATAGTGAAACCTTCTTCATACAATAGTCCACGAATTTCACGAATCAAGACCACATCATGACGCTGATAATAACGTCTATTCCCACGGCGTTTAACAGGTTTAAGTTGTGAAAACTCTTGCTCCCAGTAACGAAGTACATGCGGCTTAACACCACATAGTTCACTTACCTCGCCAATAGTGAAATAACGCTTTCCTGGAATGACTGGTAATTCATTGTTATTACTCGCTTCTAGCATAACTATCCACCTTTGCTTTTAGTTTCTGACCTGGGCGAAAGGTGACAACGCGACGCGCAGAAATAGGGATTTCTTCGCCGGTCTTTGGATTTCTACCTGGTCGTTCACTTTTATCACGTAATTCAAAGTTACCAAAACCTGATAATTTGACATGTTCGCCACTCTCTAACGCGGAACGAACTTCTTCGAAGAACATTTCTACTAATTCTTTCGCTTCTCGCTTATTAAACCCCAACTCGTCATAAAGTTGTTCCGTCATATCGGCTTTAGTAAGTGCCATGTATACCTCTAAAAATCTTAATCATATATATCAATTACGTTCTGATCGTTGCACCAGTTTGCTCTTGTAACCTTTCGGTCACCGTCAGCATAAGTGCATCAACCTCTTCATCTGTTAATGTTCGCTCAGCATGTTGCAGATGAAATGCAACTGCAATACTCTTCTTACCAAGCTCGACACCATCTCCAGAATAGACGTCAAATAGTTGAATTGACTTAAGAATATCAGATCTAACACCATTCAGGCAATGATCAATTTTCCCAGCCGTTATCTGACTATCAACAACTAATGCTAAATCACGACGGATTGCAGGGAATCGTGATAGTTGTTCAAATTTAGGTATATTGGCAGCTAATACGGCTGACAACGTTAATTCAAACACATAAACTCTGGTTTTTAACTCGAGTGGCTTATTGAGTCTTGGATGTAGAGCCCCTATCCATCCAATGGCTTTGTCACCTTTATAAATTCGTGCAGATTGCCCTGGATGTAATGCTGGGTGTTGTTCTACAACAAATCGAACATCGGTATTTCTACCAAGATCTAATAGCGCTTCAACATCTGCTTTAGCATCAAAGAAATCTACTGGACGCTGTTTATCCGCCCATTGCTCTTCATAACGACTTCCGCACAGTACTCCACCAATATGTCGATGTTGCTCTACATTATCTTGGGTACCACTAAAGATTCTGCCAACTTCAAATAAACGTACTCGATCGTGTTGTCTATTCAGGTTATAAGCTAATGCTTGAAGAAGCCCAGGCCATAGTGATGTCCGCATAACGGATAAGTCAGCCGAAATTGGATTAGCTAATGCAATTGCTTGTTCACCCTCGACAGCTAAGTGTTGTTGAATGGTAGGATCAACAAAACTGTAGGTAATCGCTTCTTGGTATCCACGATCAACTAATAACGATTGCAGACGGTGTGTTGCCAATGTGTTTTCAGATATATCGCTAGTTAATATAGCGCCTTGTGGTCGTGTTTCCGGCAATTTATCATAACCATATAAGCGACCTAACTCTTCAATTAAATCAACTTCAATCGCTAAGTCAAAACGGAAACTAGGTATCGTTACTTGCCAAGCTTCATTATTTTTTTCTACCGTTAAACCAAGTCGTGTTAGTTGTTCTTCAACTTGTTGTGCCTCAATCGTAATTCCCAATACACGTTTGATTCTAGCTGCACGTAATGTGATCACTTGTGTCACTGGTAAATCAGACTCAGATACTACTTCCGTGATAGGACCTGCTTGGCCACCAACAATTTCAAGCAACAATTCAGTAGCACGATTCATTGCACTTGCCGCTAACTCAGGATCAACACCACGCTCAAAACGGTGTGATGAATCTGTATGAAGACCATACCCTCGTGCTTTACCTGCAATCGAAAGTGGATTAAAGAATGCAGCTTCTAGGAATAAATTAGTCGTGTGATCGCCAACACTTGAATCTTGCCCACCCATAATACCTGCCAGCGCTAAGACAGATGAATCATCAGCAATAACTAAGGTCTCAGCATTAATTTCAACTTCTTGGCCATTTAATAATGTTATTTTTTCATTTTGTTGGGCTGTTCTAACATGAATGCCACCATTTAATTTATCTAAATCAAATGCATGCATCGGCTGACCTAGTTCTAGCATCACATAGTTAGTGACATCTACAACAGGGCTCAGTGAACGTAAGCCACTGCGTCGTAATTTTTCTTGCATCCAAATGGGTGTTGCCGCATTGACATCCACATTTTCAATAACACGTCCGACATAACGAGGGCAGGCTTTGTTATCTTCAACTTCAACTTTAAATGTTGTTTGGCTTTGTTCATTAATCGTTTTTTGAGGCCAGTTGGTAACATCACAAGCTGTTAACACTCCCACTTCACGAGCAATGCCAGCGATACCTAAGCAATCACTACGGTTTGGAGTTAAATCAACATCAATCGACACATCATCAAGATCTAAATAATCTCTAAAATCTGTTCCAACAGGTGCATCATTAGCTAATTCCATTAAACCATCAGCACTTTCAGCTAAACCTAATTCTTTCGCGCTGCACAACATGCCAAATGATTCGACACCGCGTAATTTGGCTTTTTTAATGTTGAAATTTCCAGGTAACACCGAACCTACAATAGCAACTGGAATTTTTAAATCTTGGCGAACATTTGCTGCGCCACAAACAATTGATAATAATTCATCACCCGCAACATTAACTTGGCAGCATTGTAATTTATCAGCATCAGGATGCGGTTCAACCGCCACAACTTGGCCGACGACTACACCAGAAAACTCACCAGCAACAGGTTCAACAGCATCGACCTCTAAACCTGCAAGCGTAAGTTGTTCAACCAATGTTGTCGTATCAATCTCAGGATTAACCCACTCACGTAACCATTTTTCACTAAATTTCATCGTGTGTTATCTCAATATTAATTGAACTGACGCAAGAATTGCAGATCATTTTCAAAGAAAAGACGTAAATCATTGACGCCATAACGTAACATGGCTAATCGTTCGACCCCCATACCAAAAGCAAGGCCGAGATATTTTTCACTATCAATATCAACATGTTCAAACACTTTTGGATGCACCATGCCACATCCTAATACTTCTAACCAACCGGTATGACTACAAACACGACAGCCTTTACCGTTACACATTACACATTCAATATCGGCTTCTGCTGATGGCTCAGTAAATGGAAAATACGAAGGCCTAAAACGTACATTCAAATCTTTCTCAAAGAATGCTTGTAGAAAATCAGCCAAAATACCTTTTAAGTCGGTAAAACTAACATTTTCGTCAACCATCAAACCTTCAACCTGATGGAACATCGGTGTATGAGTAATATCAGAATCACAACGATAAACCCGACCCGGTGCGATGACACGTAATGGTGGTTCATTCTTTTCCATCACTCGAACTTGTACCGGAGAAGTATGGGTCCGTAGTAATGTTTCAGCATTGAAATAAAATGTATCGTGCATCGCACGAGCAGGATGATGCTCTGGAATATTTAAAGCAGTAAAGTTATGGGTACTGTCCTCAATCTCTGGACCTTCGGCGACCTGAAATCCTATAGATTGAAAGTATTGTTCAATACGCTGCAAGGTACGGGTAACAGGATGTAGACCACCTGTTTGCTCTCCTCGCCCAGGTAATGAAACATCAACTGTTTCCGCTGCTAACGCTTCACTCATCGCAATATCAGCTAATATTTTCGCACGAACGTCAATTAAACCCACCACTTCTTGTTTAGCAAGATTGATTGATTTACCAATAATTGGGCGCTGCTCAACACTGACATTGCCTAGCTGTTTAAGATAAGCAGTGATTTTGCCCTTCTTACCCAGATATTCAATACGAACAGTTTCTAGTTCTGTGTTTTTTTGCGCATCGGCAATCGCCTTTTTAGCCGTTGTAACTATATCGATCAATGCCTGTGACTGCGAGTCTAGTTCAGCCATAACTTTACCACCTGATATTCACTATAAACAAAAAAGGGCCGTCAAAACGGCCCTTTTCTAAATCAGCATAATATTGTTCGCTTTTGACAAGCGACAACATTATTTTGCTAGTGCAGCCTTCGCTTGTTCTGCAATTGCCGCAAATGCTGCGGTATCATTCATTGCAAGATCAGCAAGAACTTTACGATCAATTTCGATCGCTGCTTTTTTCAAGCCATCGATCAATTTGCTGTATGACAATCCACACTCACGTGCGCCGGCATTAATACGAACAATCCATAAAGCACGGAATACACGTTTTTTCTGACGACGATCACGGTATGCATATTGACCCGCTTTGGTTACTGCTTGAACAGCAACACGGTAGACATTTTTACGACGACCACTATAACCTTTGGCCTGCTTGATAACTTTTTTGTGTCGCGCATGAGCGACTACACCACGTTTTACTCTTGGCATGAGATAACTCCTTAATTAGTGATTAGGCAACATTTTACGAACTGACATATGATCTGCTTTACAAATCATCAATGTAGAACGCAATTGGCGTTTCCGCTTTGTGCTCTTCTTAGTAAGGATGTGGCTAGTAAACGCTTGTGCACGTTTAAATTTACCGCTACCAGTTTTTTTGAAGCGCTTGGCAGCACCTCGATGTGTTTTTAATTTTGGCATTATTTCGAACTCCGCATTCGTAATTAATTATTATGTATAACAACCCAAGCCATGGGCAATTACATTACTTTTTACTAGGTGCTAAAACCATAATCATTTGACGTCCTTCTTTCTTAGGACGTTGCTCAATAACGGACAGTTCTTTTAGATCTTCTGCTACTCGTACAAGCAACTTCAATCCTAAGTCCTGATGCGCCATTTCGCGTCCACGAAAGCGAAGACTAACTTTAGTTTTATTACCCTCTTCAAGGAAACGTGTCAGGTTGCGTAGTTTTACCTGATAATCCCCTTCTTCTGTCCCTGGTCTAAATTTGATCTCTTTAACTTGTATCTGTTTTTGCTTTTTCTTAGCAATTTGTTTTTGCTTATTAGCTTCAAACACATACTTGCCGTAATCCATAATACGACAAACCGGTGGTTTTGCTTGCGCAGAAATCTCCACCAAATCCAAATCCGCTTCTTCTGCTAATTCCTTTGCTTTCGCTAAAGGAACAACTCCTAGTTGGGTTCCATCAGCGCCAGTAAGGCGTACTTCTCTGGCTGTAATCTCACCATTCAGCTTTTTATCATCAGTAGCGATATTTCTAGTCCTCTAAAATAATTCGACCGCGGCTAGCGACGTCTTCAGACAAGGTTTGCGCAAATTCATCAAGTGTCATTACACCTAAGTCTTCACCCTTGCGAGTACGTACTGCCACGGCGTTCTCCTGCGCTTCTCGATCCCCAACTACAACTAAATAAGGTATCCGACGCAATGTGTGCTCGCGTATTTTAAAGCCTATCTTCTCATTTCTCAAGTCTATATCTGTTCTAAATCCTTTATTTTGTAATTCTTTAGCAATTTTTTGAACATATTCGGACTGATTTTGACTGATTCCCATGACGACAACTTGACGCGGCGCCAACCAAGTTGGGAATGCTCCAGCATACTCTTCAATCAAAATACCTATGAATCGTTCTAATGATCCCAATATCGCTCGGTGCAACATAACAGGTACTTGTTTACTGCCATCACTAGCGACATATGTTGCATCTAAACGACCTGGCATCGAGAAATCGACTTGAATCGTACCGCATTGCCAAACACGACCAAGACAATCTTTTAATGAGAATTCAATCTTAGGGCCATAAAATGCACCTTCACCCGGTTGCAAGTCCCATTCAAGACCTTTGTCATTTAACGCCCGTTCTAATGCATGTTCTGCCTTATCCCAAACATCATCACTACCCACTCTATTTTCAGGTCGAGTTGATAATTTAACGATAATTTCATTAAAACCAAAGTCTGCATACACGTTTTGTAGCAAATCCATAAAGGCAGAGACCTCTGATTGAATCTGATCTTCAGTACAGAAAATATGAGCATCGTCTTGAGTAAAGCTGCGTAAACGCATCAAACCATGCAATGTACCCGATGGTTCATTACGGTGACATGAACCAAATTCAGCCATTCGCAATGGTAAGTCGCGATAACTTTTCAAACCTTGATTAAAGATTTGTACATGACATGGGCAATTCATTGGCTTAATCGCATAATCACGATTATCCGTCTCAGTGGTGAAAATCATGTCACCAAACTTATCCCAATGTCCTGATTTTTCCCATAAAGAACGATCCACTACTTGTGGTGTACGCACCTCTTGATAACCATTTTGTTCTAATACGTTGCGAATATAATTTTCTACTTCCCGATAAATCCGCCAGCCATTATCATGCCAAAAGATCATGCCTGGCGCTTCTTCTTGTAGGTGGAATAGATTTAGCTTTTTAGCAATTTTACGATGATCGCGCTTTTCTGCTTCTTCCAAGCGGAATAGATATTGTTTTAAGGCTTTTTTATCTGTCCATGCTGTGCCATAGACCCTTTGAAGCATTTCATTGTCCGAATTACCACGCCAGTATGCACCCGCCAGTTTCATCAGTTTGAATGCTTTTAATTTACCCGTACTTGGTACATGGGGACCACGACAAAGATCGATAAAATCATCTTGACGATAAAGGGATAATGTTTCACCTTTTGGAATATCTTCCAGAATTTCAGCCTTGTACTCTTCACCCATTTCACGGAAAAACTCAATACCCGCTTCACGCGAAATTTCTTCCCGTACAATAGGAAGATCCTGTTTCACTATCTCTTGCATACGTTTTTCAATGCGCGTTAAATCTTCTGATGAAAAACCTGGAGCATATGAAAAATCGTAATAAAATCCATCTTCGATAACCGGACCAATAGTCACTTGAGCTTCAGGAAACAACTGCTTCACTGCTTGAGCCATCAAATGAGAAGTCGAATGGCGAATAATATCCAAGCCTTCTTCATCTCTGTCGGTAATAATGGCAATATCAGCATCTTGTTCAATGATGTGTGAGGTATCAACTAATTGACCATTGACCTTACCCGCTAATGCGGCACGCGCTAAGCCGGCACCAATATCATTAGCAATATCAAAAATAGAAACAGGGTGATCAAACTGGCGTTGACTGCCATCAGGGAGTGTTACAGAAATCATGTGCTGTATTCCTTGGTTGTGACCGATACAAAGGGCCGTAAAAACCAAAAAAGCACCTATAATGATGCTTTCAATAAATATATTTGGTAGGCACGAGTGGATTCGAACCACCGACCCCTACCATGTCAAGGTAGTGCTCTAACCAACTGAGCTACGCGCCTGCCGTTAAGCGAGAGGATTATACAGTGCTATCTGTTTAACGCAAGATTTTATCCCGCTTCTGGCCCTAAGGTAATTGAACGAATATGTTCCATTTCATCCCTTAGTTTTCCCGCTTCTTCAAATTCTAAATTCTGAGCATGTCGATACATGGCTTGTTCCATTTGTTGCAGCCGTTTTGCCAGTTGTTTTGGTGTTAATACTGCATATTTAGCTTTTTCTTCAGCAATTTTGACAATATATTGTCTATCATTCCTTGCCTCTTCTTGCTTATCATCTAGACCCCTTTGTATTGCTTTTTTAACACCTTTTGGTGTGATGCCATGTTCTTTATTATAAGCAACCTGTTTTTCACGACGACGGTCGGTTTCATCAAGTGCACGTTTCATGGAGCCGGTAATTTTGTCAGCATAAAGAATCGCTCTACCATTAAGATGTCGTGCAGCACGACCAATGGTTTGTATTAACGATCTCTCCGAACGTAAAAAACCTTCTTTATCGGCATCAAGAATTGCCACCAGCGATACTTCTGGAAGATCTAAGCCCTCACGCAGTAGATTAATACCGATAAGAACATCAAATACCCCTAAACGTAAATCACGCAATATTTCGACCCGTTCAACGGTATCAATATCCGAATGCAGATAACGTACCTTTACACCATGTTCAGCCAAATAATCCGTTAAATCTTCTGACATCCGCTTAGTTAAGGTTGTCACTAACACCCGTTCATTTTTAGCCGCTCGTATATTCACTTCCGATAATAAATCATCGATCTGTGTTGTCACTGGGCGAATTTCCACCGCAGGATCAATTAATCCTGTTGGCCGTACAACCTGTTCGACTATCGAACTAGAATGCTCTTTTTCATAATCTGCTGGCGTTGCAGAAACAAAAATGGTTTGTGGTGCTAATTTTTCCCATTCTTCAAACATTAAAGGACGATTATCCAACGCTGAAGGCAAACGAAAGCCATAATTCACCAAGGTTTCTTTGCGAGAACGATCACCTTTATACATGGCCCCAATTTGTGGCACCATGATATGGCTCTCATCCAACACTAATAATGCATCATCAGGCAAATAATCGAACAACGTGGGTGGTGCTTCGCCCTCCCCGCGACCCGATAAATGGCGCGAGTAATTTTCGATACCATTGCAATAACCCAGCTCCATAATCATCTCGATATCAAATCGTGTTCGTTGCTCCAAACGCTGAGCTTCAACTAGCTTATTATCATCATTTAACACTTTCAGCCGCAGTCTTAACTCTTCTTTTATCTTATCAACGGCCGATAATAACTTTGCTCGTGGTGTGACATAATGCGATTTTGGATAAATGGTGATACGACTAACACGTTGTAAGATTTCACCTGTTAGTGGATCGAAATAACTGATTTGCTCAACTTCATCATCAAATAATTCTATACGTACCGCATCTCGTTCTGATTCCGCTGGGAAAATATCAATGACGTCGCCACGTACACGATACGTCGCACGATGAAGTTCAACATCGTTACGTTTATATTGCAGCTCTGCTAACCGTTTTAAAACATCACGCTGATTGATGATATCGCCTTTGATTAAGTGCAAAACCATACCAAGATAAGAGTCTTTATCACCTAAGCCATAGATACATGACACACTTGAAACGATAATGGCATCACGTCGTTCCAGCATGGCTTTGGTTGCAGAGAGCCGCATCTGTTCAATTTGCTCATTAACTGAGGCATCTTTATCTATAAAGGTATCGGATGATGGGACGTACGCTTCAGGCTGATAATAATCATAATAGGAGACAAAGTATTCCACCGCATTGTTGGGGAAGAACTCTTTCATCTCACCGTATAACTGTGCTGCTAGCGTTTTATTCGGTGCCAAAATCATCAATGGCCGCTGGACTTGTTGCGCAACATTAGCAATGGTAAAGGTCTTACCTGAACCCGTTACCCCAAGCAAAGTTTGCCACATTTCACCATTATTCAATCCTTCAACTAAGGCTTTAATTGCCGCTGGTTGATCACCAGCCGGTGAAAACTCACTCACCAGTTCAAATTGTTTATTCATACACCTTCTGCATCATTCATGTTTGGCGTATATTAACCGAGATCTCAATAATTTGTTTTATGAAGGAAAGATTTTGGACATCAAGTTATCTCAACGCGTGCAAAGGATTAAACCCTCTCCTACTCTTGCCATTACTGCTCGTGCAGCAGCACTAAAAGCCGAAGGAAAAGATATCATCGGTTTGGGGGCAGGCGAACCTGATTTTGATACCCCAGATCACATCAAACGCGCAGCTATTACAGCGATTAATAATGGCTTTACCAAATATACCGCGGTGGATGGCACAGCCGAATTAAAACAAGCTGTTATTGATAAATTTTCTCGTGATAATGGGCTTGAATATCAAGCTAATCAGATTTTGGTTTCTGCCGGTGGTAAACAAAGTTTTTTCAATCTCACCCAAACTATTTTAGATGATGGCGATGAAGTTATTATCCCTGCGCCTTATTGGGTCTCTTATCCTGATATGGTATTACTTGCTGACGGTGTACCCGTTATTATTGAAGCAGGACAAGATCAAAATTTCAAAATCACTCCCGAGCAACTTGAAGCAGCCATCACCGACAAAACACGACTATTTGTTATAAATAGTCCATCTAATCCTTCAGGCAAGGCTTATACAAAAAGTGAGCTCATTTCACTAGGCGAAGTACTGCGCAACTATCCTCACGTGTTAATTGCCACCGATGATATGTATGAACATATCCTTTGGACGGAGGAAGGCTTCTACAATATCGTCATGGCTTGCCCTGATCTTTATGACCGGACTATTGTATTAAGTGGTGTATCAAAGGCCTATTCAATGACCGGCTGGAGAATTGGTTATGCTGCTGGGCCAGCAGAATTGATTGCCTCGATGAAAAAGATTCAATCTCAAAGCACATCTAACCCTGCATCAATCTCTCAAGCTGCCACGGTAGAAGCGCTCAATGGTGATCAGCAGTGTATTCAAGATATGTTGATTGAATTCAAGAAACGTCACGATATGGTAGTAGAGCGACTAAATGCAATGGAAGGTATTGAATCACTCAATAGTGATGGCACCTTCTATGTATTCCCAAATATTAGTAAAGTGCTAGATCGCATGCCTAACATTAATGATGATCTTGAATTCGCTGAAGCACTATTGGTAGATAAAGGTGTAGCCGTAGTTCCTGGTACTGCATTTGGCCTCAAAAACCATATTCGTTTGTCTATCGCCACCAGCGAACAAAACCTAGAAAATGCCTTACAACGTATTGCAGAATTTATTGCCTAAAAAATAGTGATAATGCTTGACCAAGCAAAGGCAAGTCACTATCATAGCCATCTTTCTATTCCCCGATAGCTCAGTTGGTAGAGCAATTGACTGTTAATCAATGGGTCGCTGGTTCGAGTCCAGCTCGGGGAGCCAAGAATACCAAAGCCTCAGCATTTTATAAGTGCTGGGGCTTTTTTATTGGGTCAACCGTTTATTATTTAGCGACTCATTTGGGCAATATTTTTATAGCGTTCTCATACCTTCGACATAAAGTTGATGCTCATCAATTACTAGGATTTTCATAACTTGGAGACTTAGTATGTTATCTCTGATGGAGTTTATGCATAAATTTACTCTTCAACTCTACTCGCTAGAGTAGAGGGATAATGTGCGGCATATTTTCTATATCATATGCATCTGACTAATTTTGACATTTATAGAATTCATAAACTCTTTTTAAAGAAACTGACTTCCCTTTATAAGCCCCAAGTTTTTGGTTCACATAATTACCGAACATGGTCATAACATGCTTTTACCTGTAGAGTTACTGGCGCATATCAGCCGATAGTTACCAGATCGACTCTAGGGTATCTCATAATGGATTCGTTGTTTTACAGAAAATTTCTCATCACTCTCGCCACTATCGTCTTGGCTTTGTTTTCAATCATCTCTCACGCCACAGCAACATTAGAAAAAGTCTCTTTACAACTTGACTGGAAATATCAGTTTGAATTTGCTGGTTTCATCATGGCAAAAGAAAAAGGCTTCTATGAAGATGAGGGGCTTGATGTTGAAATACTTGAGTATATAGAAGATATTGATATCGTTGATAGCGTACTTTCAGGGCAACATAATTATGGGATTCATAATTCCAGCATTGTCATTCATGAAGGTCAGCTTAAGCCCGCAATATTAATGGCAACATATTTTCAACGTTCACCTCTGGTACTTGTTACCTCAAAAGAAATTAAGCAGCCTAAAGATCTCATTGGTAAAAAAATAATGGGGACAATAGATGAACTGAAATACAGTTCAGTAGCATTAATGTTAAATCATTTCTTTGTGAATGATACAAATTCCACATTCCAACCACATTCATTCAATATTGATGATTTTGCTCAGCATAAGGTAGATGCTATGACTGCCTTTAGAACAAATGAACTTTTCGAACTTAACAAGCAAAATATTGAATATAACATTTTAGATCCTGCCGATTATGGGTTTTCAATGAGTGCCGTTGACTTATTTACCTCATTGTCAGAAGCATTATCTCATCCCAATAGAACACGTAAATTTGTAAAAGCTTCAAATAAGGGGTGGGCTTATGCGCTCTCTCATCCTGAGGAAACGATCACCCTAATTTATAACCACTATTCAAACAAAAAGAGTATTGAATCGCTCCGATTCGAAGCTGAAATTACTAAGAAGATGATGCTTTTAGATTTTTTTGAGATTGGCGAGTCTAATAAAGAATTAAGTTTACGTGTATTAAAACAACTTCAGCACACGGGCTTACTGCCTACAACTGTAAAACTGGGTGACTTTAGGCTCGAAGATGTCCTGAATAAATTTAATCGCGACATTAATTTTACTGATAAACAATGGCAATATCTCTATAACAAAAAAGAAATTACCATGTGTATTGATCCTGATTGGATGCCTTTTGAAAGCATTGAAAATGGGCGTCATATTGGCATAACGGCTGATATTATCAAGGATTTCAATCAACAATTACCCATTCCTATTCGAATGATTGAAACAAAGGATTGGCAAGAATCACTATCAAAAGCAAAACAGCGACAATGTGACATTTTTTCACTCGCTGCAAAAACACCTGAGCGCTCTCAATATATGGATTTTACCGCCCCATACCTTGATATTCCTATTGTCATGGCCACACGAATGGATACCATTTTTATTAATGATATTGCTGAAATAAAAGATAAAAAACTAGGGGTTGTAAAAGGTTATGCGATAGCAGAGACACTACGCGTCAAAATCCCTGGTATTAATATCATTGATGTTGAATCTCTCTCCGATGGACTCGCTCGTGTAGAAAATGGTGAATTATTTGGTTACATTGATAATTTATTGGTGATTTCTAATTCAATTCAAAAAGATTTTATCAGCATATTAAAGATATCTTCTCGTCTTGACGATCATGTAGAACTCGCTATTGGCACACGAAATGACCAACCCCAACTTAATCAAGTGTTTGAGATCCTCGTCAAAAATATCAGTGATGCTAAACTTCAACCTATCTACAATAAATGGGTTGCTGTTCAGCCAAAAGCATCTTTAGATTATAAGTTGCTGTGGAAGCTATTAATTGCTCTACTACTTGTTAGCTTAGGCTATTTTCTACACATCTTTAAGCTCAAGAATTTAAACGCTCAACTATTAACACTTTCAACAACCGATAAATTAACAGGGCTTTATAATCGAGTAAGAATCGATGAATTACTCATTCAGAAAAAAGCAGATGTTGATCGCTACGGAATTGAAGTGGCACTTATTTTATTAGATATAGATTTATTTAAAAATGTTAATGATGATTACGGACACCTGACTGGTGATGCTGTTTTGATTGAATTTGCACAAATTCTTAAACATTATGTTAGAGAAACGGATTATGTCGGCCGTTGGGGCGGAGAAGAATTTATTATTATCTGTCCCAATATCGGAATAAAAGATGCCTCTCTACTTGCTGACAAATTATTACAGCAAATCCAGACACACTCTTTCTCTATTATCGGGTCACTAACGGCTAGTACCGGTCTGAGTCAAATGACAACAGAGCTCAGTATTAATGATGCCCTCAGCAATGCTGATAAGGCACTTTATCAGTCCAAAAAAAATGGTCGGAATCAGACCACCGTATATCGTTAATTGAGATCGACAGCATACATTTTCAATACCTCTATCGGAATGATCTCAAGTGCTTTTTGATGTGTTCTTATTAAATGTATTTTGGGTGCCATGCCTTGTTGATATGCCTCAAGCCAGCGTTGAGCACATAGACACCATCGATCACCAGGCCGCAGTCCGGGAAAATTAAATTCTAGCATTGGCGTCGATAAATCATTTCCCTTAAAACGGGAGTATTCAAGAAAATCCGTTGTAACTTCAATACAAACCGTGTGGGAACCAATATCCGTATCACTGGTGTTGCAACAGCCATCGCGTAAAAATCCCGTGACCGGATTATCACTACATGATTCTAGTACTTCACCAAACACATTAAGTGACGCATCAATTTCCATTATCCATCTTTCCCTCTTACCACAATAAATAATAAGAACTTAGCCCTTCATTCTATTCTAATTCTATTTGGCCATTTATTTGATGAGTGAGATCTAATGCTGGTATGGTTAGACTCATATGCACATCTAATGTCTCTGTACCATTTAGAAGGCCACTATCAACAGCTTTGGAAACAGCATGTTCAATTTCTCGTTGGGACGTAATCCCAACTTGCTTAAGAAATTTCCTAATCGCCATATTTAAAACATCGTCATTCATAACTTTCTCCTAATAATTTAAGTTACCTAAACTCCATTCTTAAATTAATAGTAATTAAAGTACTCTCATGTACCATGCCACAATAACTAAGCATACTCCCTTTTATATAATGGAGGCTGGGGTTGGATTTGAACCAACATTAGTGACGTTGCAGGCCACCGCATAAACATTCTGCCACCCAGCCGGAATCACTTATATTTAAGCCTTACCACTCCCTAGACTTAAAAACTTCATCCAATTCAGTATGGAACATGTGATTAGCATAGTTACTGATTGTTTTAACCGATATAGCTAAAATAATTTCCAACACATGATGTTCGGTATAATTTGCTGCTAAAAATTCGCTCACATCATCATTGGTCGGCAATCCTCTCTTACTCACCATCGTTGTTACAAATAATGTCAAAGCCGATAGTTTTCCATCAGAAATAGCGTCATCATTTCTAATCGCATCCGTTACTTCCACAGGTACTTTTGACATATTATCAGCAATAAAACTGTGTGCTCCCATGCAATAATTACAACCATTTTCACGACTAATAGCTAAAAAAATAACTTCTTGCTCTACAGGAGTAAAGCTAGATTGCTCCCTAAATAATTTATAACCATGGATATAGGTATCAAACAATATTGAAGAGTTAGCCATCGCTGAATACATATTTGGAATAAACCCCATCCCATTTTTTGCATCCTTAAGTAACTCCTTAGATCTAGAGTCAGCATCCGCTTCAGATCTGTTTTGTAACGTTAATTTATATTCTGCATTCATAGTGATACTCCTGATTAAATCTATCATTGAGCCGGACTAAACAATTTCAGTCCGGCATTTATTCTTATGACATACCAAACATCATCAATATTTCGCCATATCCACCTACGGATACTTTATCGATGAACACTTGAGGTACGGTACGTTCACCTGATTTATTGATCATATCCACCGCAATGCGATAATCCTGGTCAATAAAGATCTCCGAATAAGGCAGTTGTATTTCATCAAATATTTGCTTGGTTTTTTCACAATTAGTGCAATTTGATTTTGAATAAATTTCTACATTTGGCATTTTAATCACCTCCTAAATAGTATGGCTATTTGCTCACGCCTACTTCGTACCATGGTGTTGGATTAATTGGGCATTTATATCGAAAGCCATTGTCCGTAACCGTAACTCTCGTCCTGAACGTTTCCCCTACCTCAATAGGTGTTCTTGCTAAAAACTCCTGTGTAACACCATCTTGTAACCAAAAGCCCACTAGCTTATTTGTTTTATTCTCTACAATAAATTCATACTCTCCAGCCTTTAAGCCTGCCAATGTTTCTTCAGCCGCAAAATAACCGTTGTATTCTTGGAGATGAATAGTTGTTACACCATCAACTGTTTTTGGTAGATCAGCAAAAGAAATGCCTGATGCCAGAATTGCAGCCCCGAAAACTGCGCTTGCTAATAAATTTTTAATGTTCATCTTTTAAATCCTCTTAATTGAAAGTCATATTTAAATCGCTTTTAATTAACGACTGATGGCTATTATAAGGATTGAAACGATACGATATATGCTATATAGTCCGAAGTTAATGTCATATCGTATTTATTAAAGGCGGAAAGGAATGGATGTTTTAAGCGATGTATTAAAATTGTTACGTTTGAAAGCTAGTGTATATTTTCATGCTAATTTTTGTGGCTCTTGGTCACTTTCATCACCAGAATCAAATATAGCCAAATTTCATATTGTTGAACGAGGAACCTGTTGGTTACATATGCCTCATGGTGAACAAGCCATTACACTACGCAGTGGTGATCTAATATTCTTCCCTCGTGATGCAAAACACATTATCACTGATACCAGCGAGCCACTGTCTAAAGTACTTGAACCTGGAATTATCTCCGACCCTGCAGCTACAGGGCCTACAACAAAAATAATCTGTGGCTCTTTTCAGTTTGAAAGTGGTCTTGTAAATCCAATCTTAAATGCATTACCTGATGTGGTTCATATAAAAAGTGACGATCCCGATAATACAGCCTGGCTCGATCCGCTTATGCGTTTTATTTATCAAGAAACGGAAAATGAATCTCTTGGTTCTGCTGCTGTTGTGGATAAGCTCTGTGATGTTTTATTTGTACAAATCATCAAAAGTTGGATTAACAAAAAAGAAACTGTGTCTGGGTTTTTAGCTGCTCTAGCAGACTCTCAACTATATCGAGCTTTGCAACAATTTCATGCGAGTCCAACTTCAGTATGGACCGTTGAACTCCTAGCAGAACAAGCCGGAATGTCTCGCTCTGCATTTGCAAAACGCTTTCAATTAATTATGGGAATAACCCCCATGTACTACGTTGCTCATTGGCGTATGCAATGTGCACATGAATTACTGATCACCACCAACAAATCTATTGCCCAAATTGCCGATGATTTTACATATCAGTCAGAAGCATCATTTCGAAAAGCCTTTAAACAACATATGGGTACGCCACCCGGTGCTGTAAGAAAGTCCAAAAGCACTAACAGCGAGTGAGCCCAAACTAGTGGTTGTGCGATGACAACTCTTTCACCTGAGGTCGTACGTACAGATCCAGAAATACATGCTATCTATGAAATAAATATGAAAGAAATTATAGGTTTAATCGCAGATGGGCTTGAAGGAAACTCAAGAGGTAAATGTATCTCTAGAGCATGAGTTCTAATTGGCATATTGATTGGGTGTGCTAACAATAATAAGAGCGGTTAAAGCGCGCAAAACAGCTAAGGAAATCGCATGCTCAATACGTATTACTACCATTACTGTAGCAGGTAAAACTAAGTACACTCTATAGCGGTAAGTCTTGTTGTCAATTTTCTATAGAGACATCCTACATCTATACTCCCTCCTTAGAGGGATGATAAAATTTGTATATTAAAGTATGATCACCCTATGGAATATAGTGCTTTTATCTAAGAAGCGTTATTGCTAAATAAATATTTAATTCAGGGAAGATGTTACGCCGATGTCTACAATAAAAAACTCAACTGAAAATAAAAGTTTTGATGAAGATAATCCGAATTACAAGGTAATTCGGCGTCGACAATCCAAAAGGCGTGAGACAGATCGTCGACAAGCTAAACCACAATTCCTCTCTAACGAGCAAATCAGAAATCTGCGTAAAGTAGATCAAGTACAGGTTATTCTTCTTAGAATGGGCCACCGACGCAGTAGTGATCGCCGTATATCAGTGCCTAAGTTATTAAGTATTGATGAAATTGAGATTCTACGTACAAAAACAAAATAATATCACGGTAACAATTCCACTTTGATGAATCTTGCATCATCAACTGAACAGTAAATCCTAAAACTGATTATTCTTCCGTTAAAGTCTTAACCTCAATTATTCGGCCTATTACATTGATGTTATAGAGCGATTCTTCAAATGAATATTCAAGCCCATCAAAGAGAAAGGTTACTGTTTCACGGTCTAGTAATAACCGGCAAACAACGTTAGATTGTTGATATTCAACAATATAGATTTCACCACTTATAATGACTCGCTGGTCTAAATCAACAACAATATGATCACCTTCTTTAATCGTCGGGACCATATTGCCACCATTCATAATAAATCCTGAATAGTTTTTTGCCACACCTTCATTCATTTTCATAATTAGCTTAATGTGCATTGAAAAATGGAGATAATAATAAGCGGTTTCAGATGCACTCGTACACATCTTTCAGATACAAAAAAGCCGCAGTAAATACTGCGGCTTTTTAAATCTGGAGCGGAAAACGAGATTCGAACTCGCGACCCCGACCTTGGCAAGGTCGTGCTCTACCAGCTGAGCTATTCCCGCTAAGAAGACGAGCATTATAAGCTGTTATGCGCTCCTGTCAACCTTTAGACACCATCATCGGCCATGCTGCTTTTAGGTAGCTAAACATTGAACTAAGGGTTAATCCAGCTGCAATATAAAGTAGAACAATTCCTATCTCAAATATAGGTAAGCCTAACAATGGTTTATAAAATATTAAACAGCCAATTGAAATCATTTGGAAAGCTGTTTTGAGCTTGCCAACATAGGAAACCTTCACTGCATTACGTTGACCAAGCTCCGCCATCCACTCACGTAAAGCCGATACAGTAATCTCTCGCCCAATAATAACGACGACAGGAAGTAAGATATACCACTCTGGTGTTTTAGACAGTACTAATACCAGTGCAATCGCTACAATAAGCTTATCTGCGACAGGATCGATAAAAGCACCAAATGCCGAGGTCTGATCCCATTTGCGGGCTAAATAGCCATCCAGCCAATCGGTAATTGCAGCAATCACAAAAATGATTGTTGCCCAAAGTGGTGCTGATTCATACGGCAACAAATAAATGCCTACCAATACAGGTATCAGTGCAATTCGTAATAAACTCAAAATATTCGGTAAATTCAGCATAATTCCCACTTTAACTATTCGTCCGCATTAATATATCACCTTAACAAAGTTATTTCTCAGCATGAAATACATCATAGATTTTTTGTGCTAATGAAGCACTTATCCCATCTACACTCACCAAATCTTCTATCCCTGCTCGTTGTACCTCTTGCAAGCCACCAAATTGTTGTAATAACTTTTGCCGACGCTTTGGCCCCATCCCAGCAATATCTTCCAATGGTGATGTTTTACGTGCTTTAGCACGACGCTGTCTGTGTCCTGTTATTGCAAAGCGATGTGCTTCATCACGGACCTGCTGCAATAAATGTAAAGCAGGAGAATCTGCAGACAAGTCCACTTCACCTTCTCTACCGACAAGAAATAATGTTTCTTCACCGGGTCTACGTCCAGGTCCTTTAGCAATGCCCAATATATCAATATCGAGTTGAAGCTCTGCCATGACAGCTTTGGCTTCAGTTAATTGTCCTTTACCACCATCAATCAACAATAAATCAGGTCGTTTACCTTCACCCTTTTGTAAACGAGTAAAGCGGCGCATTAAGGCTTGATTCATTGCCGCATAATCATCACCTGGTGTGATTCCCTCAATATTGAACTTTCGATAATCACTTTTAATCGCACCTTCTAAACCAAAGACAACACAAGAAGCCACTGTTTTTTCACCACTGGTATGACTGATATCAAAGCATTCAAGACGTTTAGGCATTTCATCTAAACCCAACACTTCCTGCAATGTTTCGAAGCGTTGCAATAAATTAGCCCGACTGCTCAATCGTTGATTAAGACTAATCTCAGCATTTGTTTTTGCCATTTTCATCCATCGTACACTCAGGCCTCGCTGTGGACAGCGTAGTAAAACGCGGTGTTGTGATTCTGATTTCAGTACTTCTTGCAATAACGCTATATCGTCTGGCACATGACTCAATAGAATTTCTGTCGGAATATCTTTGCCAAGATAATATTGTGGAATAAAAGCTGATAACAACTCTTCTGCTGAACTACCGCCTGAACCTTTAGGGAAATAACTCTTATTCCCCAAACTACGCCCACCACGGATAAAACAGACTTCAACTACAGCCATACCATCACTAACTTTAGCGGCCAAGACATCAATATCACCATGTTCGGAGCTGACATATTGCCGTTCTTGCACCCGACGTAGGCTGATAATTTTATCCCGAATAGTCGCTGCTTGCTCAAAATCAAGATCAGTCGATGCTGTGTCCATCTGCTGTGACAATAAATCAATGACTTGTTGGTTTTTGCCTTCTAGGAATAAAACCGTATGATCAATATCTGCTTGATAATCCTGTTCAGAAACAAGCCCTACACAAGGCGCTGTGCACCGCTTAATTTGATATTGCAAACATGGTCTAGAGCGGTTTCTATAATAGGTATCATCACACTGACGGACAGGAAACAACTTCTGCAATAAATTGAGACTTTCCCGTACAGCCCCTGCACTAGGATAAGGCCCAAAATATTTTCCTACTTTCCGCTTGGTGCCACGATGTAAACTTAATCGTGGGAATTTATCACCAGAAATAAACAAATATGGATAAGTTTTATCATCTCGCAGCAAAATATTGTAGCGAGGCATTAACTCCTTAATCAGATTATTTTCAAGGATAAGTGCTTCATTTTCAGTATGGGTAACCGTCGTTTCAATGTTGGCAATTTGTGCCACCATAACCCTGGTTTTTGATGTTAGTCCTGTTTTACGAAAATAGCTTGATACACGTTTTTTGAGATTTTTTGCCTTGCCAACATAAATAACCGTATCAGTGTCGTCTATCATTCGATAAACACCCGACCGACTAGTCAATGTTTTTAAAAATATCGATGAATCAAATGTGATATCGGATGTTTGAACAGTCTCATCAACCATAGATAATGATTACGAATCATCCGTCTTCTTAGGTGCATATTGACGTTGATAACACTTATGCGCTTGATAAAAACTATTGGCGGAGAATCCAAGTAACAGTACTGCACCGATCAGTGCAGGTACTTCTTCACGAAAGAAATAAAACATCGCTATTGCCGCAAGCAATTCAACTGTGCCTATTATTTTTAGTAATACAATATTCTCAGTACGTTTCACTTATTGTTCTCCACCATGAGGCTAAATTCTTAATGGTGATCATTATCACACATAAATCATGGGGAATAAATCGGTGTGCTAATAAATAGTATTTATATTTAGCGAAGTGAATTAGTTGTATTTATAACCGATATCTATGGGAAAATAGTGTTTTTACATAATAAAGTTTTCGAGTATCTTAAGTGCCGCCAGCTACTTTTAGTCCCTTACAGCCCAAACTGCCTACAACAGCCAAAAATATTTTCCGAGCAGGTCAACTTTATGGCAGTGCTCAAGGTTTATTATTAGCCAAAACCGCACAGCAACATGACGGCCCTATTTTAGTCTTAACCGATGATTCGGCTACGGCACATCAATTAGAGTTAGAAGCCCGCTTTTATTTCGGTGAACAAGTATTACCTATTTTACATTTTCCTGATTGGGAAACATTGCCTTACGATACTTTCTCGCCTCATCAGGATATTATTTCAGAACGCCTCGAAACACTACATCAACTACCTAATTTTAAACGAGGCATATTGTTAGTCCCTATTGCCACCATCATGCATCGCCTTGCTCCTCGTGAATTTCTGGAAGGCAATACATTAATCCTAAAAACGGGAGATTTGTTTGAGATAGAATCATGGCGTAGAAAACTTGAAAAAGCAGGTTATCGTTATGTTTCCCAAGTGATGGAACATGGTGAGTTTGCTGTTCGTGGCGCCATTATTGATCTGTTTCCAATGGGTAGTAAACTGCCTTTTCGTATTGATTTATTTGATGATGAAATCGACACACTTAGAACGTTTGATCCCGAAACACAACGTTCCATTGAAACCATTGATTCCATTCAATTATTACCCGCTCGAGAATTTCCTGTTACCGATGACAGTATTCAATTATTTCGTCAGCAATTTCGTCAAATGTTTGAAGGTGATCCTCAACGTAGCCTTATATACCGAGAGGTCAGTGCTGGCAATATGCCTGGTGGTATTGACTATTATTTACCATTATTTCTTAATCAAACAAATAGTCTGATCGACTATCTGCCTGATAACACTCTATTATTTAGTGTTAATGACCCTCATCAGGCTGCCATTGATTTTTGGCAAGAGATAGAACAACGTTACCAACAACATCAAGTTGATACTGAACGACCTCTACTCGCTCCTAACGATATGTTTTTCCCCGTTGACGACTTGTTTGCTAGCTTCAAAAGCTACCAACGACTGCACACACAAACATTCGAGTTGGAACAAGGTGCTGGAAAACAAAATTATTCCACCACTATTCCATCACAATTGACTTTGAATGCTCGCCAAGATAAAACCTGCGAGGCTCTACTTAGGTATATCAATGATTTTGATGGCCGAATACTGTTTGCAGCTGAAACAGCGGGCCGACGTGAAACCCTATTAGAATTACTTCGTGATAATAATGTGCATCCCAAAATATATCAAAATTGGGATGAGTTTCTAGCCGATGATGCCCTACTTGGTATTACGGTTGCACCGCTGGAGAATGGTCTTGTTTTAATCCGCAATAATATTGCTGTTATTGCTGAAACTCAACTGTTTGGTCAGCAAGTGATGCAGCGGCGGCGCCGCAGTCGTAAAAAACGTGATGCTGATGCTGTCATTCGTAATCTTACAGAACTCACTATTGGTGATGCCGTGGTTCATGAAGATCATGGTGTAGGCCGTTATCTCGGCCTACAGACATTAGATATTGGTGACGTCACAACTGAATATGTCACACTTGAATATGCCAAAGGCGACAAACTCTATGTGCCTGTGGCAGCATTAGATTTAATCAGCCGATATTCTGGTGCAGCACCCGAGTTAGCACCGCTACATCGACTCGGATCGGGTCAATGGGAAAAGGTACGACGAAAAGCAGCTGAAAAAGTCCGTGATGTGGCGGCTGAATTACTCGAGATTTATGCACAGCGGGCAGCACAGAAAAAACCACCGATTACCGATCCTGATGAACAATATGTCGCCTTTGCCGCCGCATTTCCTTTTGAAACCACACCGGATCAACAAGACGCTATTGATGATGTCATAAAAGACATGACATCCGATACACCTATGGATCGTCTTATCTGTGGTGATGTTGGTTTTGGTAAAACGGAAGTCGCCATGCGTGCTGCATTTTTAGCGACTCAATCAGGCAAACAAGTCATGGTGTTAGTGCCAACTACTTTGCTAGCGCAACAACATTATGAAAATTTCAAAGATCGATTTGCTGATTGGCCGATCAATATTGAGGTGATGTCTCGCTTTCGTTCCAAAAAACAACTTGATGCCGTTAAAAATGCCATGAGTGAAGGCATCGCCGATATCATTATTGGTACCCATAAACTCATTCAACAAGACATTGATCCTAAACGTCTTGGCTTATTTATCCTAGATGAAGAGCACCGATTTGGGGTCACTCAAAAAGAACAAATCAAAAAATATCGTGCTGAAATAGATGTGTTAACACTAACAGCCACCCCCATTCCACGCACCTTAAACATGTCCATCTCAGGCATCCGAGATCTATCAATCATTGCTACCCCACCAGCACGTCGATTGGCCATTAAAACCTTTGTCGATCAGTGGGACAGTGAAAAAATTCGTGAAGGTATGTTGCGTGAAATAAAACGGGGAGGACAAGTCTATTTCCTACACAATAAAGTCGAAGATATCGAACGTATCTCTCGTGAACTAGAACAAATTGTCCCCGAAGCCAAAATCGGCATTGCCCACGGTCAAATGCGCGAACGCGACTTAGAACAAACTATGCTCGATTTTTATCATCAACGGTTTAACGTTCTTGTTTGCACGACTATTATTGAAACAGGTATTGATATTCCATCGGCCAATACTATCTTCATTGATCGTGCAGACAAATTAGGTCTCGCCCAACTTTACCAAATCCGTGGCCGTGTTGGGCGCTCCCATCATCGTGCCTATGCTTATTTGATTGTACCGCCGCAAAAAGTCATGACTAAAGATGCTATTAAGCGTCTTGAAGCGATCGAATCTATTGAAGATCTGGGTGCAGGCTTCACATTAGCAACTCACGATATGGAAATTCGAGGTGCGGGTGAATTACTAGGGGATGAACAAAGTGGTCAAATGCAAGAGATTGGTTTCAGCCTCTATAACGAGCTATTAGAACGTGCAGTTACCGCTCTTAAATCTGGTAAAGAGCCTAGTTTAAACATTCACGATCGTCACTTCGTTGAGATCGACTTGCATGTTCCAGCCTTAATCCCCACCGATTATCTGCCTGATGTTCATACCCGTTTGGTGTTATACAAACGTATTTCAGCTGCCGCTAATAGTGAAGCCTTACGTGAATTGCAAGTTGAAATGATTGATCGTTTTGGTCTACTACCAGAGCATATACAAACATTATTTGCTATCCATGAGCTGCGATTTAAAGCAAAAGCACTAGGGGTTCGTAAAATTGATGTTTATGATCAAGGTGGCCGGATTATTTTCGACAAAGTTCCTAATATTGAACCCATTGTCATCATTCAATTGATCCAATCTCAACCGGCTACATATAAACTTGATGGTCAAGATAAATTGCGTTTTATTAATGATATGCCTGATGCTGATAGCCGTTTGATCACTTTAAACAAAGTGCTTGATATTTTATCTGTCTGACAATATCCAAAAATAATTCTATCGTGAACTCACTATTTTCTTAATGTCTATCGAAGTTTAGTGACTGTATCTTATCGTGTTTTCTACGAAACACGATCTAGTTTAATCTTTATCTCTATGTAACTTTTTCATTTGTTTTTTGTCTGTATTTCATGGACATCAATTTTGTCTCCTTTTATTGTTAATGAAGGAAAATAAAATGACTAAATTACTGATAACACTACTCTCAACATTTTTATTATCTAATATTGCTTGGGCACACACTACTGCTTACCTAACAGGGATAAATTCATTGCCTGGGGCTGTTCTTGAAATAGCCGCAATGAACCATCATCCGCAAACGAACTTAAAAGCTGCAATACCCTATAGCAATGAACATGAGAAATACAACTCACTCACTCGTGCTGTACTTGCTCAACATGAGGCAAACTTAAGTGCGTCCATTAAGAATGCATCGAGTACCGTTCTCTACTCACATTTCACCGACACAAATGAACGCTATAATTCCCTCGCGCGCGGTGCGTTGGCAAAACACCGTGATTCATTGGCAAGATAAAAGAGTTAATTCTTATCTCGTTAAATCACTTCAAGATAACTACTTGGCTATAAACAACTGAAATTAAAGCTTTTTATTTTTGTGCCGTTAACGGTATTGTCAAACAGATTTTGGTTGTTATTATGATTGAGTTACCACGAAATTTTTCAGCGCCGATCACATCGCCTAGCCAACCAGGCAGAATGGTGAGATTCCAGGCGATCTCTGATGAAGAAAAAAAAGTACAAGCAGTCGAAAGACGTTTATCTCCAACCCGTCGTGGGCCGTCGTCCACTAAGCAACAAATTGAACGTCGCGTTTCTTCTGATAGACGTCGTTTGGGCTTTAGTAGCAAAGTTTAAAGTCTAGACTATATTGACGGTTTTGCCCGTTGAGGCTGACTGTAAAGCTGCCTCAATAACTTTACAGTTTACTTTGGCATCCTCTATTGATAATACCGGCACTTTTCCATTCAGCACACACTCACTAAAGTGTTCAATTTCAAGTACAAAATGATTGGCCATTACTGATTCTACGTTATGTTTTTCACCTGCATCTGTCCACCATGAAATGACAGGGGCACTATCATCACCCTGCCAAACAGTTTCACACTTAATGCCACCTAATGTACCGATAATTTCATATTCACTACGACGAGCTCGTTCAAAGCTCATATCAAATTGGGCATATTTACCATCACCATAATCAAGCACACCACTTAAACTTACGTCCGCGCCACTACTGTTAAATTTTGCCATTGCGGTAGTAGCAACAGGATCAGTGTCAAACCATTTTCTTGCTGTATGAATTGCATAGGGTCCAATATCCCACATTGCCCCGCCACCATGATTAATATCACGATTAATTCGATACAAACGTGCTGGTTTCATCGGAAATGAAAAGCAGGTTCTGACAGTTCTCACATCACCAATTGCACCTGAATCGATGATTTGTTGTACTAAATCATGCTGGGGATGAAACACATACATGAATCCTTCCATAATCGTGACATTATTCTGTTTAGCCGCCGCTTCAATTGCTACGATATCTTCAAGCTTTATTGCCATTGGTTTTTCAATTAGCACATGCTTGCCTTTATTAATGGCTTTTAATGCCCACTCAGTATGTTCCTCATTCGCCATGGGTAAATAAACTGCATCAATATCAGGATTATTCAATAACTCATCCAGATCATTTAATGTCAGTACATTTGTTTCTTGTGATGCATATTTCGCTAATGTTTCAGCTGCGGCACCATCTCGTCTACTAGCAATAGCGACCAATTGTGCATTTTTAGCTTCTACAATCGCAGGTAATAAGCGCTCATTAACTCTAGCTGCACCTAAAATACCCCACCGTAAAACCGACTGATTATCCATAATTATCTCCAAAATTTACATTGAGAATATCATAACGATTTGTTGGCTAAACGCCAACAAAAACAAACCCATGAAATGTGTAGTGTTTTTATCTGCTAAATTTTGTCTTATGCTAGTGCTTATAAATTATTCATCCCAATATGAGGAATTACCATGACTATCAAAATTGGACAACGTTTACCTGCTGGAAATTTAACTGAATGCAACGAATTTGACCCGGAAAATGGTTGCCCGACAAATCCACAACCACAAGATGTTACTGAACTTACTAAGGGTAAAAAAATTGTAATCTTTGGTGTCCCAGGAGCTTACACGCCGTTATGTTCAGCACAACACTTGCCCGGTTATGTCGAGCTAGCAGAGCAACTTAAATCTAAAGGTGCCGACGATATCTGGTGTCTGGCGGTTAATGATGCCTTTGTAATGGCTTCTTGGGGAAAAGATAATAACGCTACTGGTAAAGTACGAATGATGGCAGACGGTAGCGCCGAATATACTAAAGCACTTGGGTTAGATCGTGACCTAACGGCTGGAGGCATGGGCATTCGCTGTTTCCGTTTCGGTATGATTGTCGATGACGGAGTTGTTACTTACCTTGGTGTTGAAGGTTCTGGCGAGTTTGGCGTGTCTAAAGCTGAAACATTATTAGAAAAACTCTAAAATTAATCTACACTTAAGGCTGGCATTTAGTCAGCCTTAAGTTAACGTTTCTCAACTACACCATTATTACCAATAAAAATACTTGCTGCTAATTGATGAAAAATGCCATGCTCAACTACACCAGGAATAGCATTTAATTTCGAATTAAGATCATCACTGCCAATGCTGGAATCAAACGTCATATCTAACACCAAGCTACCATGAGACGTAATGGCTAAACCATCACCATTGGCATTCGCACGCAAACTACCCTCTCCACCTATTTGTTGAAGACTTCGCAGTACTAACTGCCATGAATAAGGGCTGACTTCCACTGGAATGGGATATTTTTCGCCAATCCGATCGACCAATTTAGTATTGTCTGCCAATACATAAAAAGAGTTACTGGCTTTCGCGAGCAGTTTTTCTTTCACTAAATCAAAACCACGACCTTTCAACAATGTTTTATCGGCTGTCACTTCATCTGCACCATCAACATACAAATCTAATTGGCTTAAATGTTCTATCGCAACAAGATCAAGCCCTAACTGTTGCGCCTTTATGGTACTCACCACGGAACTCGCTACCGTAATGAACTGCAAACCATCCTGTTGTTTTTTTCGGGCTAACTCTTCAATAAAATAATTTGCTGTCGAGCCTGTCCCTAAACCAATGATCATGCCATCTTCAACTAAATTTGCAGCATGAATAGCCACCAATTGTTTATCATTTATCGCAGTCTGTTCTGACATGAGTCTTTTCCTCCAATATCTTGGCAATCACACTGTTTTCAGCATACCATGCTATTTGGCTAAATTTAAATCTTATCAGGGAAGCAATAATGGCAAAACTCGATTCAATTGTGCGTCATATTGAAGGGGCAACAGGCCACACAATTAACAACCATCAACTTACTCCTGTTGGTGGTGGCGGTATCAATACCGCATACAAAATACAAACAGCTGATCAATCCTATTTCATAAAACTAAATCAACCGCATTTATCAGCGATGTTCGAAGCTGAGGCACAAGGTTTGGAAGAAATGAGGGCCTTAAACTGTATCCGGATCCCTGAAGTACTCTGTCACGGCCAAGCAGATGGCCATAGTTATATCGTATTGGAATATATTGAATTAAGTAGTTTACGAGGTTCTGCAGGGAAACTACTTGGCATGCAACTAGCTCAACTACACCAGCATACCCAGCCTTTTTATGGTTGGCATATCAATAATACAATTGGTAGCACCCCACAACATAATGACCGTGAACATAACTGGCTGACTTTCTGGTTAAAACACCGCTTAGGACAACAACTCAGCTTTGCCAAACAAAATGGCTTTGGAGGCCGTTTACAAGATCAAGGTCAACAGCTTGTTGATAAAGTACATGTTTTCTTTGAGGGATATTCCCCTGAACCCGCATTATTGCATGGCGATTTATGGGGTGGTAATGCGGCATCTGATTCTCAAGGCAATCCCGTCATATTTGATCCGGCTTGTTATTATGGAGATCGTGAAGCTGATATTGCCATGACAGAACTGTTCGGCGGTTTTGACCATGAGTTTCAAGCAGCTTACCAAGCTGAGTATCCTCTAGACGCTGGCTACAAAACTAGAAAAACACTTTATAATCTTTACCACATACTCAATCATTTAAATCTATTTGGTGGCGGTTATTTAGGCCAATCCGAAAGTATGATTGAACAACTGTTAGCAGAAACCTAATAGTTAAACTTCATATAACTTATGTTATTTTATTAATTATTTCCAAACGTATAGCAAGGGCATTCTATGTATAAAACTTTTCTCTCTCTATTATTCTTGTTAATTGCACTGCCCGCTGTTGCTGAAAGTGAGCGCTCTTGGTGGAAATTCTGGGAAGATACCGGTGAAACAGTCGCAACGACTATGGAAAACCGACTGTTCACTAAAGATGAGAAATCTATTCTCAATGAATACCTTCGTAATCGTGCACTCAATAAACACGGTGATGAAGATATAAGAAACGAATATAAAGGCAAAAAAAATAAAAAACAAAAACCATTACCACTTGGATTACAAAAAAAATTGGAACGTGGCGGAGAACTTCCCCCTGGCTGGCAGAAAAAAGTGGCACGAGGTGAAGTACTTGAAGGAGACTTATACTTAGCATCAAGATCCATCCCAAGAAACATTATCGATCTATTACCATCTGGACCAGATGGCACTTCAATACGACGTATTGAAGACAGAGTTGTACGGGTAATGGATGCGACAAGTGTCATTCTAGACGTACTAACGGGTAGTCAAAAATAAACCTGTTACATCAGCTCCAAATTTTGATCAAAAAGAGAATTCTGTAACATGAGTCAAATCAAAGTTTTATTTGTATGTATGGGCAATATATGCCGATCACCTACTGCTGAAGGTGTATTTAATAAAGTTATTCAAAACAGGGGAACATCTGATCGATTCTTAGTCGATTCGGCAGGAACCCATGCCTACCATATAGGCGAACAACCTGATTTACGATCACAACAAACAGCTAAAAGTCGTGGTGTAAATTTATCAACCATCCGTGCTCGTAAAGTATCGCCATCTGATTTCAACCATTTCGACCATATTTTAGCGATGGATATGGATAATTATCATATATTATTATCGTCTAGCCCGAATGAACATCATCACAAAATAAAACTATTTTTGGAATATGCTCCTAACTGTGGAGAAAGAGACGTACCCGACCCTTATTTTGGTGGGCAAAATGGTTTTAATCATGTATTTGATTTGGTAGAAGAAGCTTCACAAGGCTTTTATGATGAGGTCATGAAATAATTCACTAAATACCTTCCACATCAATAGTGAGCACGGTATCATTAGCGAATCTTTTTTTTGAACATCTAAGGGACTTTCATGTTGACGCAATTGCAAAATAGTCGCGCTATTCTCTCCACTCTTATTTTAAGCTTACTGCTATTTGCTTTCCCACAAATCTCATTTGCTTCTGAAGAAATGCATCTGCTAGATTTGACTAGCCATTGGGCTGGATATGCCGCGCTCACTCTCTTTATATTGGCTTATGTCCTAGTCATTTTAGAAGAAGAGATTCATATGCGTAAGTCCAAGCCAGTTATGTTAGCTGCTGGTATTATCTGGGCAATGGTTGCGTTTGTTTATGCACAACATGGCGACCAACATACCGTTGCACAAGCTATACGCCATAACCTCCTTGAATATGCTGAATTATTACTATTCTTATTAGCAGCTATGACGTATATCAACACCATGGGGGAACGTGGTGTATTCGATGCTCTCCGTAGCTGGTTGGTTAATCAAGGCTTTTCATTACGTACCATATTTTGGCTAACCGGTATTCTCGCTTTCTTCATTTCTCCTATTGCCGACAATTTAACAACAGCCTTATTAATGGCGACTGTTGCTATGGCCGTTGGTGGCGACAATCATAAATTTGTGGCATTAGCGTGTATCAATATTGTCGTTGCAGCTAATGCTGGTGGTGCATTTAGTCCATTTGGTGACATCACTACTTTGATGGTGTGGCAAAAAGGTGTGATTGATTTTCAAGATTTCTTTGTACTCTTTATTCCATCTGTAGTGAACTGGTTGATACCTGCTGTGCTTATGTCGATGGCCGTGCCTAATGAGCAGCCTGAAGCACTAAACGAAACAGCGAAAATGAAAGATGGTGCCTTAGTTATTGTGGGGCTATTTTTAGTCACCATCACTATGGCTGTCTGTGCCCATAATTTCTTACACATCCCACCTGTTATTGGCATGATGACAGGTCTAGCCCTTCTTAAACTCTATGGCTACACTATCAAAATGCGTGATCAACAATTACTCCATTCCGTGGTAGATGATAGTCATTCTGCACTTAGTGTAGAAGGTGTTCCTCAAGATAAACCTTTTAATATTTTTCAGCAATTAGAACGTGCTGAGTGGGATACTTTAATGTTCTTTTACGGCATCATTCTATGCGTCGGTGGCTTAGGCACAATTGGTTATTTATCTGTTGGTTCGCAATTGATGTATGGCGATTTAGGTCCAACGAATGCTAATATCATAGTCGGCCTATTATCAGCTATTATTGATAATATCCCAGTAATGTTTGCAGTGCTGTCAATGATGCCTGATATGGATCATGGACAGTGGTTACTCGTCACTTTAACGGCTGGTGTCGGTGGCTCACTATTATCAATTGGTTCTGCAGCTGGAGTAGCCGTAATGGGACAAGCTCGTGGCATTTATACTTTCTTCGCTCACTTAAAATGGATCTGGGCAATTGCATTAGGATATGCTGCTAGTATTTGGGTTCACTTGTGGCTTAATGCCGATTTGTTCACAGGGACTGTTATATAACACCACTTTTCAACGTAACGTGACTGAATCGAGAAGACAAACTGCTCGATTCATTTCTCGTTTTAAGTAAGAGTATTAAAATTCATGCTTTATAGCACCGATGATTTACGTATCACTGGAATACAAGAAGTTATTCCTCCAGTACAATTGCATCAAGCATTACCGATCACAGATCATGCATCTGAAACCGTATTTAATGCTCGTAAATTTACCCAAAATATCCTACATGGCGAAGATGATCGTCTAGTCGTAATCATTGGGCCCTGCTCAATTCATGATCCTGATGCAGCGCGTGAATATGCCTCTCGTCTAAAACCACTTATTACTGACTTAAAAGATGATCTGCACATCATCATGCGAGTATATTTTGAAAAACCGCGTTCTGTTGTCGGTTGGAAAGGCCTGATTAATGATCCCTTTCTTGATGGCAGTTTCAAAATTAATGATGGCTTACATTTAGCTCGCAAGTTATTACTTGATTTAGCGGAAATGGATGTCCCCACTGGTAGTGAATATTTAGATCTCATCAGTCCACAGTATATTGCTGATTTAATTTCCTGGGGTGCCATTGGTGCCCGCACTACCGAAAGCCAAGCTCATCGTGAGTTAGCTTCTGGTTTGTCATGCCCTGTTGGTTTTAAAAATGCCACAGATGGTGGTTTACAAATTGCTATTGATGCATGCATGTCTGCCTCAAAACCACATCACTTTATGTCTCTCACCAAAGCAGGACATTCAGCCATATTTTCCACTACGGGCAATCCTGATTGCCATGTGATTTTACGTGGCGGTAAAAAACCCAACTATGATGCTGCCAGCATTCAGGAAACAGCTGAAAAAATTGGCCGCACCGGACAAAAAGCCCTATTTATGGTCGATTGTAGCCATGCAAATAGTGGTAAGAGTCACATTCAACAAGAGGTTGTGTGTCGTGACGTTGCTAGCCAAATCGCCGGTGGTGAAAAACGCATTATGGGTATGATGCTTGAGAGCAATCTCATCGAGGGTCGACAAAGCGCTGAGCCTGGTCAAAAATTAGTCTACGGTCAAAGTATTACAGATGCCTGTATGGCTTGGGACAATAGTGAAGTGTTATTACACGAACTTGCCGAGGCTGTTCGTCAACGTCGCCAGAAATAACTCAGCATAATATCTATATACAATTATCTTATAAGTATCTAATAAAAAAGCATTAATTGGAATATTAATACTACGAAAAGCACCACAATCAGCTATAATAAATCAGTTATAAAGCTGTCGCTAACTCATCATTCATGATGAGCGACTGTTAAAGCCCGATAATTTTAGTAGGTTATTCCATGGCAGATTATGCCCTCATATTAATCAGCACCATACTGGTCAACAATATTGTCCTTGTTAAATTCTTGGGCCTATGCCCTTTTATGGGTGTGTCTCGCAAGTTAGAAACTGCGATAGGTATGGGGCTTGCTACTACATTCGTCTTAACTTTATCCTCTATCACCAGTTATCTGATTAATGAATATCTATTGGCGCCATTGGAACTTGAGTTTTTACGTACCATCAGTTTTATATTTGCCATTGCTGTGGTGGTTCAATTCACCGAATTAGTCGTTCATAAAACGAGTCCGTTACTCTATCAAGTGCTCGGTATCTTTCTACCATTGATTACCACTAACTGTGCCGTATTAGGTGTCGCACTGTTAAATGTTCAAGAACAACATGGCTTCATTGAGTCTGGATTATATGGTTTCGGTGCTGCCATTGGATTCTCATTAGTGTTGGTCATTTTTGCAGCCATGCGTGAACGTATTGCGGTTGCCGATGTGCCTATTCCTTTCCAAGGTGCTGCTATTGGATTAATTACAGCAGGTTTGATGTCAATGGCCTTTATGGGCTTTGCCAGTCTAGTTAAGGTTTAAATCATGTTAATCGCTATTGCTGCCATCACTGTGATGGCATTAGTTTTTGGCTTGCTACTTGGGTTTGCCTCTATTCGCTTTAAAGTTGAAGGTGACCCGATTGCCGACCAAATCGACAAGTTACTGCCACAAACTCAATGTGGGCAGTGTACTTATGCCGGTTGCCGACCTTATGCAGAGGCAATTGCTGCCGGTGAAGCTGATATTAATCGTTGCCCTCCGGGTGGCGAAACAACTATTCAAGCACTAGCCGATTTATTAGAGCTTGAAGTAAAGCCACTGGATGATGAATGTGGTGTTGAGAAACCCAAAACATTAGCTGTTATCGATGAAGATCGTTGCATCGGCTGTACCTTATGTATCCAAGCTTGTCCTGTTGATGCGATTCTCGGTGCCGCTAAACAAATGCACACTGTTATCACTGACGAATGTACTGGCTGCGAGTTATGTGTGGCACCCTGCCCTGTTGATTGTATTGATATGGTCGAAACACAGCTTAACCCCAATACATGGCGTTGGCCTGATCCCTCCCATATTGACCTGAAATTGGGTGAATCCTCATGAATGATAAACTCAACACATTTCCAGGGGGGTTAATTCTTGATGGTCAGAAAAAACGATCAACTCAAACACCGATCCGTCAAACACCATTAGGTAAAATATTAACGCTACCACTCCAACAACATATTGGTGAGGCCTCTGTGCCTATCGTCGAAATTGGTGACAGAGTTCTAAAAGGTCAAAAAATTGCTCGCGCTGAGGGTCATGTCTCAGTGTATCTTCACGCCCCTAGTTCCGGTACGGTTACAGCGATTGATGAGCGGCCAGTTCCTCACCCATCCGGCCTGTCAGCACTCTGTATTACGATAGAAACTGACGGTAAAGAACAATGGATAGAGCTCAATCCAACAGCAGATTTCACCCAACTATCTGAGCATGAAATTCGCCAACTCCTTCGTGAGGCAGGTTTAGTTGGTCTTGGTGGTGCCGGCTTCCCAAGTTATATCAAACTGAACCCTGGTGTTCATCATCATGTTGAAACATTAATTATCAACGGCATTGAATGTGAACCTTATATCACTTGTGATGACATGATTATGCGTGAACGTGCAGAAGGCATTCTTGATGGCGTTGAAATTATGCGTTATGCCATGCGTGTTAATAACTGTGTAATTGCCATTGAAGATAACAAACTAGAAGCTATCTCTATCATGGAGAAAGCGTTAGCTTTACGAAAAAATATCACCAATACCAAAATTATTGTTATACCAACTCGCTACCCAACAGGTAGTGAAAAACAACTTATTCAAGTCCTTACTGGTAAACAAGTTCCAAGCAGTGGTTTAGCTATTGATCTCGGTATTGTTTGCCACAATATTGGTACCACCTATGCGATAGGTCGTGCAATTAAACATGGTGAGCCATTAATTTCCCGTATTGTGACGGTAACAG
>JABSQO010000012.1 GCA_013215775.1 Piscirickettsiaceae bacterium | reverse complement strand
TGCAGGCTAGAATTGAAGCTTTAAGAGAGCGGGGCGGAAATCCCTTCTCTTCGATACAAATCCCTGCGGCGGTTATTCAACTCAAGCAAGGTATTGGACGACTTATCAGAGATAACACTGATTATGGTGTTTTAGTACTATGCGATCCCCGATTTTTAAGCAAACCTTACGGCAAAGTGTTTTTGCAAAGTTTACCGGCAATGCCTATCACCCAAAATAGTGACGATATTGCCGATTTCTTTAGTAATCGACTTGAAACTGTTTAGTTTTTAGCGCGACGTAATAAAACATACACTGCTCCTGCACCGCCATCTTCAATAGGGGCAGAGCAAAATGCTAATACTACTTCAGTTTCACGTAACCAGCCATTAAGTTTTGATTTAAGGATAGGTTTGTGGTGCTTTGAACCCCAACCTTTACCATGAATAATTCGAGCACAACGTACTTTGTAGTGTAGGCAATCATGAAGAAACTTTGCCAATGCTTCGTGGGCGACAGGAATCGTCATACCATGTAAATCAAGTTCAGCTTCTATCTGTAAATGACCATTACGAAGGCGTGAAAATAAACGTTCTTGAATACCACTGCGACGAAAATTAAGTGTTTCTTCACTGCCAACAGTATGTGGCTCATAGTCTTCTGAAAAGGTGTCGTTAAACGCTTGATCAAGTCGCTGTTGGCGAAAACGAGGTATCGGCTTAGGCTGGTTAGTTTTAGGCAGGATCTTGTCTTGTTCTATACGATCCACTTCGCCCACTTCTTCTAGAAACAAAGCAATATCATTCTGTTCGGATGAGGAAAATTTATTTTTCATAAGTTGAATCGCTTGAGTTATTGTTCAGCTTCTTCTTGCACAAGAGATACTAGCGTCCAATCTTGTTTAGGCTCAACTACTTTGTCAGTGGTGAAAAAATATAATTTATTTTTATTGTCAATGGCGAATAGGGGAATGGAACGATTACTATATTGTTCCTGATACGCTGAATAATCAAAATTTTCACTTAACTTTGTTTGTTTGACTGTTGCACCTTGACTGACCAAACTAGCCAGCTTGGAATAAGTCACATCATGCTCAAACAAGATATTCGCATCATGACTAATCGTTGTTCTAGAGCCGCCTTCTTTCTCATCTTTATCGGTAGGCAAAAAGAAGATATGCTGACTGCCAAATTCTGAACGATAGCGTAAGCCAGCTAACACATTAAATTCTTTTTGCGGGGTGAGGGCGATCATCTGTCCTAAGCCAACTAAATCTAGATGTCGATCTGCGTGCTCAGAAACAGCATTTCCGTAATAGGTGTCTAATCCTTCCATGCGAGCTGTTTGGACATTAGTCCAGTTGGTGTCTGCTAAGCGAGTGCGGTAGCCATTATCATTAAGGCTTTTCGCAATCATTCTAGCCACAGTATTGGCTCCAATAATCAGGAATCCCTTATCATCGGGTTCTGCAACCCCAAGCCTATTGGCAATGAATCTAGCAGTTGCTCCCTGTAGGAATACTGTGCCAATAATGATAGTGAAGGCTAGAGGCACTAATAATTCAGCATCCTTAATTCCTAAATCTTGTAGCTTTAAGGCAAATAGAGCGCTAACAGCAGCAGCAACGATACCGCGAGGACCAATCCAGCCGATTAATACTCTTTCTTGCCAAGCAAGGTCCGATCCCAACGTGCAAAAAAAGACCTTAACGGGGCGGGCGATAAATTGAATAACAAGGAAGAGAACAAATCCTGCAATGCCAAGTGCTTCAAATTGAGCAAAATCAAGGCGAGCTGCTAATAGTATAAACAAGCCAGAAATTAATAAAATACTGAGACTTTCTTTAAAGTTCAAAATATCTTCAACGTTGACATTTTTCATATTAGCCAGCCATATTCCCATGACCGTTACTGTTAATAAACCAGATTCTTCGGATAAATAATTAGATAGTGCAAAAACAGCAAATACTAACGTCAGTGTGCCAACATTATGCAGATATTCAGGTAGAAGATGATGCCGAAGGACTAGACCGAGCAAATAACCAGCAATGACACCAATTACAAAACCAACGGCAAGTGTTTGGCCGAAGATGATCAGTGTATGGCCTAATGATATGTGACCATACCCTTGGCTAGATAGAATAAATTCAAATACCAATACGGCTAAAATAGCGCCGATGGGGTCAATGGCAATGCCTTCCCATCGCAAAATATTGGCGATGTTGGCATTGGGTCGAACAGTCCTCAACATTGGAATAATCACTGTAGGACCTGTGACCACCATCAGTGCCCCAAATAATAAGGATAGCTCCCAAGTAAAACCAAGTAAGTAATGGGTGGCAATGGCGATGATTGCCCAGATGATTAATACACCAAAAGTCAGTAGATTACGGACGACTTTTTGTAGTACTCGTATTTGATTAAACCGAAGAGTTAGACTGCCTTCAAATAGAATGATGGCAACAGATAACGATACAATAGGGAATAATAAATCACCAAATAAAGAATCTGGATTTAACCATCCAGTCAACGGGCCTAATATTAAACCGGCAAGTAATAAAAAGACGATTGCCGGTAATTTAACCCACCATGCGAACCATTGACAAAGGGTAGCAACAACACCGATAACGGAGAGTGCAATAACGGCATGTTGTTCCATTTAAAGCCTTGAGTTAAGATTTATCGGTCAGATTTTAGCGTAACAATGCAATTTCTGCACGACGATTATTAGCTCGACCAGTGGACGTTTGATTCGTTGCTGCTGGTAGATACTCCCGATGAAATGATGTGATAACTAAATTTTCAGATATACCATTCCTTTGTACCAAAAAGTTTTTAATTGAGAGGGCACGTGCTTCAGATAGGGGGATATTCAATCGTTTTCGGCCATGATTGTCAGTAAAGCCAGCGATACTAATCCGTTTGATACTGTTATCCATTTTGACATAATTGGCGAGCGTAGTAAGAGCCTCTTGGTCAGTTGGACTAAGTTCAGATTGTTCCAAGCCAAAATAGATGGTTAATTTTTGAAGATCTTCAAATACATATGGTGAAAGATTTTGTAAACATTGCTGAAATGCAGGCATTGAATCGGATAAATGCACGGTTGAAAGTAATGCGTTGATTTCATTTCTACTGTTGTGACTTCGATAACGTATCGTCGGGAATCGGCCTTCCTGAATATGAGTCAGCGCTTGTTGAGCAAGATTACCGGTGAGTGAAAATTGGGTTTGATTGGCAGCTGTAGGAAGAGAGATTAGGTGTAATCGCTCATCGCTGTTTTGCCAGGGTGCTTCAGCTATCTCAAAACTAACATTGCTTTGAGTTGCTGGGTATGACGATGTTGTAAAAATAAGTGTCAACTCATCTTGACCAGATTTCTGAATAAATTTAGCCTCACCAAAGTCATTAATCGACTGACTTAATGAACACTCTAATGGTGATTCAGTAACCAACCAGTGCGTATCCGTCACCGGTGCTTGAAATTGTTCAGCTTGGACAAAAGAGGCTAATGGCAATAGTGTAAAAGCAAGTATTTTTTTTAACATAAGCATTAATATTCGATAAGAGAATGAATGGAGTGGCCTACTAATTTGTCGCGACCTTGTAATGATGTTAATTCAATAACAAAAGCACAAGCAACAACTTCACCACCTAGTTTTTCAATTAGCTTGCAACTAGCTTGGGCAGTGCCACCGGTGGCAAGCACATCATCAACTAATAAGATTCGGTCGCCGGGGCTGACGGCATCGATATGGGCTTCTAGGCTTGTCTCTCCATATTCAAGAGAATAGGCAACACTATGTACGTTGTAGGGTAATTTCCCGGGCTTTCTAAGGGGAATGAATCCAACATTTAATTCCCATGCTACTAGACTGCCAAAAATAAAACCACGAGCTTCCATACCTGCAACAGCAGTAATATTACCATCCTTAAAAGGTTTGGTTAATTCTAAAACTGCGAGTCGCAAACTTGCAGGAGCCAGAACTAAAGGTGTTATATCTTTGAATATAACACCCGGTTTGGGGAAGTCAGGAATGTCACGAATTTTAGCTTTTAATCTGTCCATATCAAGCAATCTGTTGAGAGTTAATCTATTATATCGGCTGCAATGCGTATGACTGTAGCATGAGAATATAAATGGAGTGTATGGTAACAATGAAAATGATATACAGAATGGTATGGCTATTAGCTGTAACAAGCTTATTAACAGGCTGTTTAGGTCTTGGCAGTAAAGACGATGATGATAGCCCTCACTATTATGTAATTGATATTGATCGAGGTTCGGTGGCAACAGAGTTTGCCAAAGACCGAGTGTTATTCCTGAAGCCAGTACGGCTTACATCTCATTTTCGTGGGAAAACAGTCGTATTCAGAGTGGGTGATGATGAATATCGCCAGCAAGCACCACATGAATTCTTTGCTGATCCTCAGGAAATGTTTACCGAACAATTAAAACGCTGGTTACAAAAAAGCGGTCTATTTAGCCAAGTTATTATTGATGATCGTGCTCAAGCTGACATGGTGTTAGAAACAGCAGTCACAGCATTATATGGCGATCAGAGAGAACAATTTTCTCCGCAAGCTGTGTTGGAAATGCAGTTTTTTCTAATGTCATCAGAGGATAATAATGCACAGCCATTATTTCAAACAGCACTGAGAATTGAGATGGATATTGAAAAAACCACACCGCCAAACGTTGTAAAAGGTTGGAAGCAGGGACTTGAAGAACTGTTTGCGACCGTAGAGGATGATTTAAGCGGTTATTTTACAAAACGTAGACCCTAGTATTACTCCAGCTACAAACGTGCAGGAAATCGCCTCAGATGGTAGGATTACGCCTTTGGTAGTGTAGTGCCACTTACTACGTATTTGGATGATGATATAGATGACTGATATAGCGCTAGAACTGGAATCAATTAATATTGAAGATGAGATGAAACAGTCTTATCTTGATTATGCGATGAGCGTAATTGTGGGTCGTGCTTTACCCGATGTTCGAGATGGTCTAAAGCCCGTTCATCGCCGCGTATTATATGCGATGCGCGAGTTGAATAATAACTGGAATGGATCCTATAAAAAATCGGCACGTATTGTCGGTGACGTTATCGGTAAATACCACCCTCATGGTGATACAGCGGTTTATGACACCATGGTTCGGATGGCGCAACCTTTTTCAATGCGTTATATGTTGGTTGATGGTCAAGGTAACTTTGGTTCGGTGGATGGAGATTCACCCGCTGCAATGCGTTATACCGAAGTACGTATGGCTAAAATCACCCATGAAATGTTGGCTGATCTTGATAAAGATACAGTTGATTTTACTGCCAATTATGATGAATCTGAACATGAGCCATCAGTACTGCCAACTAGAGTTCCAGCATTATTAGTGAATGGTTCATCAGGTATTGCGGTAGGGATGGCAACCAACATTCCACCACATAATCTGACTGAAATCCTTAATGCTTGCCTTGCTACAATTGATAATCCGGATATTGATATTGCTGGATTAATGGAATATGTTCCTGGCCCTGATTTCCCTACAGCTGCAATGATCAACGGTGCACAAGGTATTAGTGAAGCCTATAGAACCGGTCGTGGGCGAGTCCATATTCGATCACGAGCAAAAATTGAAACAGACGAGAAGACAGGGCAACAAAGTATTGTTGTGGTCGAGTTGCCATATCAAGTTAATAAAGCACGTTTGTTAGAAAAAATTGCCGAATTAGTTAAAGATAAAAAAATTGAAGGTATTTCAGGACTGCGTGATGAATCTGATAAAGATGGCATGCGTATGGTGGTCGTACTTAAACGGGGTGAAGTGCCCGAAGTCGTGTTAAATAATCTGTACAAACAAACACAAATGCAAACCGTGTTTGGCGTTAACATGGTGGCGATAGTTGATGGTCAGCCACGATTATTAGGTTTGAAAGAAATTTTAGATGCCTTTATTCGTCATCGTCGTGAAGTGGTCACGCGCCGTTCACTATATGAATTACGTAAAGCCCGCGATCGTGCTCATATCTTAGAAGGTCTAGCGACAGCATTAGCCAATATTGATGAAGTGATTGAGTTAATTAAATCCTCAGCTAGCCCCGCAGATGCGAAAGCGGCATTGCTAGCAAAAGGTTGGGCTTCAGAAATGATACTGGAAATGCTGGGTGCTGCTGGCTCTGAAGCTTCTCGTCCAGAAGGATTGCCTGATGAAATGGGTTTAGTCGATGGCGTTTATCATCTTTCGCCAACGCAAGCTCAAGCCATTTTGGAAATGCGCTTACATCGTTTGACAGGTCTTGAACAAGATAAAATCTTAGATGAATACCGTGAAGTATTGACAGAGATTGCAGCGTTATTAGCTATTTTAAGCGACCCAGATAATTTAATGGCTGTTATTCGTGAAGAATTAGTGAAAATAAAAGAAGAATACGGCGATGAACGACGTACCGAAATTCTTGATCATCACTTAGATCTGACATTAGAAGATTTGATCACTGAAGAAGAAATGGTGGTGACGTTATCGCATGCAGGTTATGCTAAAACTCAGCAGTTAGATACTTATCGAGCACAGCGTCGTGGAGGTAAAGGTAAATCTGCGACATCAATGAAAGATGAAGACTTCATTGAGCACTTATTCATTGCCAATACCCACGACACTTTATTGTGCTTCTCTAGCGCGGGTAAGGTTTATTGGAAAAAAGTGTATGAATTGCCACAAGGTGGTCGTGCTGCACGTGGTAAGCCCATTATTAATTTGTTGCCACTGGATGACGGTGAACAAATCAATGCCATTTTAGCTGTTCGTGAGTTTGATGAAGATAAATATATCTTTATGGCAACTGCCTCCGGTACGGTTAAGAAAACACCTTTAGAGGCTTACTCTCGTCCACGCGCAAACGGCATTATTGCGCTAGACCTAAAAGAAAATGATCATTTGGTTGATGTTGCACTGACAGATGGTCAGTCGGACATTATGTTATTTAATTCAAATGGTAAGGTCATCCGCTTTGCGGAGACAGATGTGCGTTCAATGGGACGGGTATCACGTGGCGTACGCGGTATGCGTATGGCCGATGATGTGAAAATTATTTCATTGATTATTGCGAATCCTGAAGATGGTACCATTCTAACAGCTACGGAATTTGGCTTTGGTAAGCGAACCAACTTAGAACAATATCGTGTTCAAGGTCGTGGTGGTAGTGGCATTATTTCGATTCAGACTTCGGAGCGAAATGGTAGCGTTGTGGGTGCAGTACAAGTACGTGATGAACATCAGATTATGCTGATTACTGATGGAGGCACTCTAGTTCGCACGCCGGTAAAAGATGTATCTATAGTTGGTCGTAATACCCAAGGTGTTAAACTGATCAATTTGACTAAGAAAGAAAAACTGGTCGGTTTAGAACGAGTGTTGGAGGAAGAAGACGATGATTCTGAATCTGAAGGTGACAACACTGAATTAACAGAAGAATAATACGTTGAAGCAAAGTGATTCCTTTAGTATAACGAGGAGTTTTACTTGAAGATTATGACTATCTGAGTTTTGAACCAATATGGTTAATGAACATGAGTGAACAACAAGCCTTACAACACATTCGACAGCAAATTGATGCGATAGATTTACAGATCCAGCAATTGTTAAATGATCGTACTTCGATGGCACAAGAAGTAGCACGAATTAAAATTGCTAATGGTGAACAGACCGACTTTTATCGGCCAGATCGAGAAGCCATAGTGTTACGACAAGTAATGGACCGTAATGAAGGACCTTTATCGGATGAGGAAATGGCTAGATTGTTCCGGGAGGTTATGTCAGCATGTCTGGCCGCGGAAAAGCCATTACAAGTCGCGTATCTGGGGCCTGATGGTTCATTCACCCAAGCTGCGACGTTGAAACAATTTGGTGGCTCTATTGAATTGCAGCCCATGTCGACGATTGCTGATGTGTTTCACGCTGTTGAAACAGGTTCTACCAATTATGGTGTGGTACCCGTTGAGAACTCGACAGAAGGAATGGTGTCACATACATTAGATCGTTTCATTAACTCACCACTGAAGATTAATGGCGAAGTCTCAATGCGTATTCATCATTATTTACTGAGTAATGAGTCTGATATAGCAAATATTAAGATAGTGTATGCCCACCCTCAGGCGTTAGCGCAATGTCGGCAATGGTTAACAAAAAATATTCCAGACTGTGAATTAATATCAACAAATAGTAATTCTGAAGCGGCAAAAAATGTCATGGATACCCCTAACTCTGCAGCCATCGCCGCTAACCGAGCAGCTGAAATTTATGATCTTTCAGTGTTAGCGAGTAATATTGAGGATGAAGCGGATAATACCACTCGATTTATCGTTATTGGTACACAAGAAGTTGAGCCTTCTGGTGCTGATAAAACCGCTTTGTTGGTATCAACAAAGAACGAACCAGGGGCATTGCAAACTTTACTTAAACCTTTGTCTGATAAAGGTATTAGTATGACTAGAATAGAATCACGCCCTTCTCGAAAAGGTATTTGGGAATACGTATTTTTTATTGATATTGAAGGCCACAAACAAGAGAAATCTGTCGCTGAAGCATTACAAATATTAGAGAAAGAATCATCTATGTGTCGTGTTTTAGGTTCGTATCCTAAGGCGGCTATTTAATTATGAAATTAATTTTAGCTAATCCACGTGGTTTTTGTGCTGGTGTTGATCGCGCAATTGAAATTGTTGAGCGTGCATTAGAACTATTTGGTGCACCTATTTATGTGCGTCATGAAGTTGTTCATAATCGTTTTGTTGTCGAGGGTTTGCGAGATAAAGGTGCCATTTTCATTGAGGAGCTGAGTGACGTCCCTGATAACAGTACGTTGATCTTTAGTGCTCATGGTGTATCCAAAAAAGTACAAGCAGAAGGCAAAGAGCGTGGTTTGAAAGTGTTTGATGCAACGTGCCCATTGGTTACGAAAGTGCATATGGAAGTTGCAAAATATGAGAAACAAGGACGAGAGTGTATTTTAATTGGCCATGAAGGACATCCTGAAGTAGAAGGGACAATGGGTCAGTATTCATCAGAAAAAGGTGGCATGTATTTGGTTGAAACGCCAGAGGATGTGGCTAAACTACATGTAAAAAATCCAGATGAGTTAGCTTTTGTAACTCAAACAACATTATCTGTGGATGATGCTTCAGTTGTCATTGATACCTTGAGAGAATATTTCCCCAAGATTCAAGGGCCGCGTAAAGATGATATCTGTTATGCCACCCAAAACCGTCAAGATGCCGTTAAAAACTTAGCGGAACAGTGTGATCTTCTTTTGGTTGTCGGATCTAAAAATAGCTCTAATTCCAATCGCTTACGAGAACTTTCTAATAAATTAGATACGCCTTCATACCTGATTGATGATGAGCGTGATATTGATCCGGAATGGCTTAATGGTAAAGCGATTATTGGGCTCACTGCGGGTGCTTCTGCTCCAGAAGTATTGGTTCAGCAAGTGGTTGAAAGATTGAAATTTCTGGGTGTAACCCAAGCTGATGAAGATCAAGGTCGTCGAGAGGAAGTCGAATTCTCTTTGCCTCGTGAACTGAAAATTGATATTTCGAAACTGACACGATAGTAGCTGTAATAATGCCTTTTCTGCCTGTATTTTTATGGACTGATATCTTAATTTATTTTTTGCTGACCGTTGTTATTTTAGCGGTTTTTTATATTCGTAAGCATCCTCATTTGATAGCACCATGGACATCAGTTCTAAAACGTAAGCGTGGTGTTATTTCAATAATTATTTTATTTTGTTACATCACTGTCGGCTTATTAGATTCTGTTCATTTTCGTCAGGCGATACCTACTGAGAATGCGGGAGAAATACAGCACTATTCTACTGAAGTGATTACCCTATTGGACTTAGCGATACTGCCTTTACGACAGCAGGTGGAAAAGACCTATTCATCACCTTTTGCAACAACACTATTTGTGCGTGAGATGCAGCAGTCTCCAGGCGATGAACTTGACTACGATTATCCTCAATTACTGTATGCCGGATCACACCTCAATCATCAACAAGACAAATGGTTGGATATTCAGCAAACAGTATGGCGAAGCTCTTCACAGGCATTGGTAGTTTGGCTGCTGTTTTTTTCAGTGATGGTAATTTACCTAAGCAAAAAACACAGGGTGGGTGTACAACAAAAAACCCGAGATATCATCGCAGGTAGCTCAGTCTTTCCACTACGAACAGCATTATTAATGTTGCTGTTATTACTATTGTTTGGATTTAATTTGATAGCCTTAAGTGTTGATTATCATATATTAGGTACAGATAAGGTCGGACAGGATGTACTTTATCAAACCTTGAAAAGTGTTCGAACGGGTTTAGTGATTGGGACATTAACCACATTGGTGATGTTGCCTTTTGCAATATTTATGGGCATTGCAGCCGGTTATTTTAGAGGTTGGACGGACGATATTATTCAATATATTTATACCACCCTAAATTCTATACCTGGGGTGTTATTAATTGCAGCGGCTGTCTTAATGTTGCAGGTCTATATGAACAATCATCCTGAAAATTTTGCCACTATTGTTGAACGTGCAGATATGCGGCTACTATTTTTGTGCATCATCCTTGGTTTAACGAGTTGGACTGGCTTATGCCGTATTTTGCGTGGTGAAACATTGAAACTACGAGAAGCTGAATATGTACAGGCGGCAAGAGCATTAGGTGCCAGTGGTTTTAGCATTTTGCATCGACATATTTTGCCTAATCTTATGCATATTGTGATGATTGCTATTGTGCTGGACTTTAGTGGTTTAGTGTTAGCTGAAGCTGTGTTGTCTTATGTGGGGGTGGGTGTTGATCCTTCGATGAACAGTTGGGGCAATATGATTAATAGTGCACGCTTAGAAATGGCACGCGACCCCATTGTTTGGTGGTCATTAACAGCGGCATTTTTCTCAATGTTTACCTTAGTGTTAGCGGCAAACTTATTTGCTGACGTGGTGCGAGATGCCTTTGACCCTCGAATGCAGGCTACAACACGATGACATCAGCATTGTTACAAGTAACAGGCTTGAAAACGTGGTTGGGCAAGAATGAACAACCTTTACGTGCGGTAGATGGTGTCGATTTTACCATTCAAAAAGGTGAAACCTTTGCGTTATTAGGTGAGTCAGGCTGTGGAAAATCGATGACAGCATTATCATTGTTGCGCCTTAATCCTCAACCTATAAGTCGTATTGTTGCTGGGCAGGTAACATTGGCTGGTGAAGATTTACTGACTTTGTCAGAACAAGAAATGGAGCATATTCGTGGTCGTCGAATAGCAATGATTTTTCAGGAACCTCAAAGCTCACTTAATCCTGTATTGTCTGTTGGTCAACAAATAGAAGAATGTTTGCAGTGGCATTTTGATATGGATGATAAAGAATGTCATGACCGAATCATTAATTTACTTGAATCTGTCGGAATTCCTGATCCTCAGCAACGTATAAAAGAATATCCACATCAATTGTCAGGCGGTATGAAGCAACGAGTAATGATCGCTATGGCTTTGGCAGGAGAACCAGAATTACTTATTGCTGACGAACCTACGACTGCGTTAGATGTCACGATTCAGGCGCAGATATTAGATTTATTAAAGCAAATTCAGCGTGATACAGGTATGGCAATTTTGTTGATTAGTCATGATCTTGGTGTTATTGCTCAAATGGCAGATCGTGTGGCAGTAATGTATGCCGGTCAAATTGTCGAAATGGCGAGCCGGGAACAGTTTTTTAATCAGCATCAACATCCATACACGAATAAATTGTTTGAAGCGTTGCCATCTGAACAAAAACGAGAACAGCGACTAACAGTTATTAAAGGAACTGTGCCAGTCTTAACACAAGAATTCTCGGGGTGTCGTTTTGCAGAACGATGTGAGTATTCTTGGCAACATTGTCACGATGTTAAACCTCAATGGGACCAACAAGATGAGCATAGTGTTCGCTGCCATTTATTTGATCCAAATGTTGAGATAGAACATGCAGTGTCTGATCACACTAGTCATTCTTCTCCTTTATCTGAAGTATTGCCCGCAGATAAAGTAGTGTTAGATGTGAAAAAATTAAAGGTATATTTCCCAATTCGAAAAGGTTTATTACAGCGAGTAGTCGGTCATGTTCGAGCAGTGGACAATGTCGATTTGTTGCTTAAACAGGCGGAAACTGTTGCGTTAGTAGGTGAGTCAGGTTGTGGTAAAACAACGGTTGGTAAGGGTATATTGCAGTTAGTACCGATTACTTCTGGAGAAGTAAATTATCAGGGACATCCGTTACATACATTATCGGAGCGACAATTAAAGCAACATAGAGCATCGTTACAAATAATTTTTCAAGATCCTTATGGCTCGATGAATCCTCGTATGACAATTAGTCAGATCATTGAAGAAGGAATGTTGGCGAAACAATATAGAAAAGATAGCTCAGCGCGAACAAAGCGCGTTGATGAATTATTACAACGAGTTGGTTTACACACGGATATTAAACATCGCTACCCTCATGAGTTTTCAGGGGGGCAACGTCAGAGAATTTGCATTGCAAGAGCATTGGCAGCAGAGCCTGATGTTATTATTTGTGATGAACCAACAAGTGCATTAGATGTATCGGTTCAAGCTCAAATACTTAACTTGTTACGTGAAATTCAGCATGAGTTTGGCCTGTCATATTTGTTTATTACTCACAATATTGCGGTAGTGAACTATTTAGCACATCGTGTTGCCGTAATGTATTTGGGGAGGATTGTTGAGCAGGGTAGTCGTGAAGAAGTATTAAATTCACCGAAACATCCTTACACGCAAGCATTATTGTCGGCAGTACCTGAACTTGATGTCGATACACAACGTGAGGTGATTCGTTTGGAAGGTGAATTACCTTCTCCGACAAATCCTCCTCAAGGTTGTCATTTTCATCAACGATGCTCACACGTTATGCCACAATGTTTAGAAGCTTATCCAGAAACGACATCTTTATCCGCCACTCATGAAGTGCGGTGTTTTTTATATCAAGAGAATGAAAATAATGGAACAACAAACACAAATTGAACTTGAAGCAGCAGCTTTTCGTCGTTTAGTAGCACATTTAGCAGAACGCACTGATGTGCAAAATATTGATTTAATGAATTTAGCGGGCTTCTGTCGTAACTGTTTATCTAAATGGTATATGGCGGCTGCAGAAGAAAAGGGCATTGCTATTGATTATGATCAAGCTCGTGAAACTATTTATGGTATGCCATACGATGAATGGAAAAAGAAATACCAAACAGGCCCTAAAATTTAGTGATCATGTTTGCAGAGATCATGTAAATGTTGTGCTAATGCTTTAGTGTCAGTATTGTCGTGCTCTTTAGGATGTGACACAGTAATAACAGATATCGTAGTGCGAATTTGTTGTAAATAATTACGACAGCAGCTACAAATAAGTAAGTGAAAAAACAAACCAATGCGTTTAGTTAATGGTAGAGCACCATCAATATAGCTATTCACTTCATCAGCGATGTCTTTACATTGATACATTATTTTTCATTATCCTGATATTGCTCGATACTATGATGTAGAGTTGTTCGTGCCCTGTGCAGTAATACCCGTACATTAGACGCGGATACATCAAGAATGTTACAAATTTCTTCCATTTTTATGCCTTCCATATCATATAGCGTCAATGCAGCACGTTGCTGGGCTGGGAGTTGTTGAAAGGATTTTTCAATAATAGATTGAAGTTGTTCATTGGCTAATATTGCTTCTGGTGTTTCATTGTCCCATGCATAAATATCATCATATCGATGACCGATGTTATCAAACTTATCCGCGGGTATTGATTCCCAACCTTCATCTAATGAACTATGTCTATTTTCTCTACGAACCCGGCTTTTAGCACCATTGCTAACGATATGGAGCAGCCATGTCTTCAATGTCGAACGGCCTTCGAACTTAGGTAAAGCTTTAATCGCCGAAATCCAAGCATCTTGCACCACCTCATCGGCGAAGGCTTCGCCAACTATTGCTCTTGCTATAGACAACATAATATTATGGTAATCCGCAACAACTTGCTCAAAGGCATCTGCTTCACCATTAATGAGCCTTTTAATTAAGACCTTCTCATCTGGTTGTTTGGTGCGAAAAATATTTTTCATTAGGTTTGTAACAAATCCATTTTATGTCTGTCTATGTTAGCAAGATTGGTCAATAGTGACCGGTTGTTTTTAAATTATCATAACAATATAGGAAATTATCATGGCTATTACTACTAACAAAACAACAATCGCATTGGCTGCTAGTGCTGCATTGACTGCGGGTCTTGCTTTATCACCTATTTTAGCAAGTGCAGGTACTAACCCCTTTGCATCTGCTGAATTGTCTAGTGGCTATATGCAACTTGCTGAAGGTGGCTGTGGCGGTAACATGAAAGATGAAGCTCAAAAATTGGGTGAAGGTAAGTGTGGCGGCGAGAAAGCGGAAGAAGCAACATGTGGCGGCAACATGAAAGATGAAGCTAAAAAATTGGGTGAAGGTAAATGTGGCGAAAATATGAAGCATGAAGCTGGGAAAATGAAAGAAGGTAAATGTGGTGAAGCAAAATGTGGTGCGGATAAAAAAGCCGAAGGTAAATGCGGTGAAGCAAAATGTGGTGCTGATAAAAAATAATATCAGCCTGTTTAATATGTAAAAAAAGGGGGCTCTAAGGAGCCCCTTTTCATAAAAGAATTTTTTATTAATTTATTATTTAGTTTGATCTTGAAATATAAATTAATAGCAATTTCGCAAGGAGATTCATATGTTTATCTGTAGTGTGGCAAATACTTTTCAAGGTTGGTTAAATAAAACACGTGCGATAGACTTTTTAGCGCCACTAGCGCTAAGATTTTATCTGGCTCCTATATTTTGGATGGCAGCAAATAATAAATGGAATCCATTCGATGCTGATAGCTCACTGGATGGCGTAATTGGCTGGTTTGGTGCAGGAGGCTTAAACTTACCTTTCCCAGAGATTATGGCTTATCTGGCCTGGGGCGCAGAATATTTTGGCGCGATTTTCTTGGTATTAGGTTTTGCTGTTCGGTGGATTAGTCTTCCTCTAATGGTAACTATGTTTGTGGCTGCTACTACTGTTCATTGGGGAAATGGTTGGTTGGCGATTGCAGAGCCTAGTGCCCAACTTGAAGCTGCCCGATCTATATTGCAAGAACATGGTAATTATGACTGGTTAACTCAAAATGGTAATTTTGTTATTTTGAATAACGGTATTGAGTTTGCGACAACTTATTTCATTATGTTGATGACGTTGTTCTTTATTGGTGCTGGTAAGTATGTCAGCACTGATTATTGGATAGCTAAAAAATATTCAAATTGCTGAAGGTGCTGTCATGTTAATTGGTAAAAAGAGACTTGGGGAAGTGGCTTCTAGTGAGATCACTGACTATCAGACATATCTTAATCGTAGACAATTTTTAAATGGTGCTGCTATTGTAGCTTCGGCCAGTATTTTGCCTTTATCAATATCGCATGCCGAGGTTGAAGCTGTACCAACCTTTAAAGATTTGGTTAAGAGTCAATATTCGACAGAAGAACAGCCGAATACATTTGAAGAAATCACTACCTATAATAATTTTTACGAGTTTGGGACCAATAAAACATCTCCAGCACAGATGGCGACAAACTTTCCTGATAAAAGTAAACCTTGGCGTGTTGTGATTGAGGGAGAGTGTGATAACCCTGGTGAGTTTGATTATGACGATCTGATTCGTCCCTTTACATTGGAAGAACGAATTTATAATTTTAGATGTGTCGAAGGATGGTCGATGGTTATTCCATGGGTCGGTTTTCCATTGGCAGATTTAATCAAGCGTGCTCAACCTAATTCTCGGGCAAAATTCGTTGAATTCACCACTTTGTATGACCCGGAGCAAATGCCTGGCCAAAAAAGGGCTGTTTTAGATTGGCCTTATACTGAAGGTCTACGAATGGATGAAGCGATGAACCCATTAACTATCCTTTCAGTGGGACTTTATGGCCAAGAATTATTAGGCCAGAATGGGGCGCCTATTCGACTTGTTGTGCCATGGAAATATGGTTTTAAAAGTATTAAATCAATAGTTCGTATTCGGTTTGTTGAAACATTACCTGTTTCTGCATGGATGAAAGCAGGGCCAAGAGAGTATGGGTTTTACTCCAATGTAAATCCGAATGTTGATCATCCTCGCTGGAGTCAAAGTCGTGAACGTCGTATCGGTGAGTTTTTAAAACGTAAAACCAAACTGTTTAATGGTTATGGTGAGCAAGTGGCTCATCTTTATACAGATATGGATTTAACGAAAAATTTCTAGATTTGTATGGCTGTGTAATCGATGAATGTTAAACAATTAAAAGTAGGTGTCTTTCTAATAAGTTTATTGCCGGCGATTTGGCTGGTTTATGCTTTATTCACTAATCAGCTTGGTGTAAATCCTATTGAAACGTTGACGCGTAATACGGGCCTATGGGCATTACGTTTTTTAGTGTTGACGTTGTTAATTACACCATTGAGATGGATGACAGGGAGTAACTTATTTGTTCCTATCAGGCGAATATTAGGCTTGTATGTGTTTTTCTATGCTTCAATCCATATGTTGCTTTATTTGTGGCTAGATCAGTTTTTTGATTTTGATGAAATAATTAAAGATATTATCAAGCGACCTTTCATTACTATTGGCTTTTTCACCTTCACATCACTGGTATTATTGGCTACCACGTCTAATAATGCGATGGTCAAACGCCTAGGTGGTAAACGTTGGAAACGTTTACATAAACTGACTTATTTTATTGCTATAGCAAGCTGTATCCACTTTTATATGTTGGTTAAAGCAGACAAAACAGAACCATTACAATATGCGGTGATTGTCTTTATTTTATTAGCAATACGTCTATACCGATATTACCTTAAGCAAACGGCCATAAAAGTTGTACCTGTAAGAACGTAAAGTTGACTACTCCACCATATATGATATAGTTATAACCATATTCGTATATCAAATATAAGAATATATGTTTTCCCTTAGGTTATCGTTGACTAAATTGGATTAGAAATTTTACCCTTGCTGATGATTATCATTACAAATATCTCTCCTTTACCTATCAAAAAGTCGTTAACTCGAAAAGCATGTCGCACTGGATTTGGAACAGACCAAAAACTGTTACAATATTCGGCTGTTTTGGACGTTACGATTTAAGAAGGTACTTATGACTGATTTTGTTGATCATGACCCACAAGAAACCCAAGAATGGTTGGATGCTTTAGAATCCATTATTGAAGTCGAAGGTGGTAAAAAAGCACACCACATTTTAGAAAAACTCATCGATATGGCACGCCGTTCTGGTGTTAATCTTCCATACAGTTCCAATACCGCTTACGTAAATACTATCCCCGTTGATCAGCAACAACGGATTACTGGTGATCAAGATATTGAGCATAAAATAAGATCATATATTCGCTGGAATGCCATGGCAATGGTCACTAAAGCCAATCTTAAGCCGGGTGCGGTTGGTGGTCATATTGCAAGTTTTGCATCATCAGCAACTATGTATGATGTTGGTTTCAATCATTTTTTCAAAGGTGATAACCATGGAAATGGTGCCGATATGGTGTTTTTCCAAGGCCATATTTCACCGGGTATTTATGCACGTTCATTCCTTGAGGGGCGCTTAACTGAAGATCAGTTAAATAATTTCCGCTTCGAATCAGATGGTAAAGGGCTATCTTCTTATCCTCATCCTTGGTTAATGCCTGACTATTGGCAGTTCCCAACAGTTTCTATGGGTTTAGGCCCTATCTTGGCGATCTACCAAGCACGATTTATGAAATATATGGAACATCGTGAGGTCAAAGAAACGGCAGGTCGTAACGTGTGGGCTTATTTAGGTGATGGTGAGATGGATGAGCCAGAATCATTAGGAGCCATCACCTTAGCTGGGCGTGAAAAATTAGATAATTTAACCTTTGTCATCAACTGTAATTTACAGCGTTTAGATGGTCCTGTGCGTGGTAACGGTAAGATCATTCAAGAGCTTGAAGCTATTTTCCGTGGCGCAGGCTGGAATGTAATTAAAGTGATTTGGGGCTCTGAGTGGGATCAACTACTCGCTAAAGATAAAAATGGTTTATTACTGAAACGCATGGAAGAAGTAGTGGATGGTGAATACCAAAACTATAAATCTAAAGATGGTGCATTTGTACGTAAACACTTCTTTGGTAAATATCCAGAGCTATTAGACATGGTTTCAGATATGACGGATGAAGATATTTGGCAGTTGAGTCGTGGTGGACATGATCCACGAAAAGTTTATGCTGCTTATAAAAGTGCTACTGATCATAAAGGTCAGCCGACTGTTATTTTAGCTAAAACAGTCAAAGGCTATGGAATGGGTGAAGCAGGTGAAGCACAAAACACCACGCATTCACAGAAAAGTTTGGGTGTGGAACAAATGAAGGTGTTCCGTGATCGTTTTAATATCCCGTTGACCGATGAGCAAGTGGAAGAGATTCCTTACATCACTTTAGATGATGATAGTGAAGAGAAAAAATACCTGTTAGCACGTAGAGAAGAATTAGGTGGTTTTTTACCTAAGCGAAATCATCATGCTCCTGCATTAAAAACACCAGACTTAAGTATTTTCAGTGCGATGTTGAAATCAACTGGTAAGCGTGAGATCTCAACCACAATGGCGTTTGTGCGTATTCTTACCGCGCTAATTCGTGATAAACAAGTCGGTCAAAACATTGTGCCGATTGTACCCGATGAAGCGCGTACTTTTGGCATGGAAGGTTTATTCCGTTCCTTTGGTATTTATTCATCTTCTGGTCAGCTTTATGAACCAGAAGATTCAGGCAAGGTGATGTGGTATCGTGAAGATACTAAAGGCCAGATCTTACAAGAAGGGATCAATGAAGCCGGTGCGATGGCTGAGTGGATATCTGCTGCGACGGCTTATTCAAACTATGATGTCAATATGGTGCCATTCTATATTTACTATTCTATGTTTGGTTTCCAACGTATTGGTGACTTGGCGTGGTTGGCTGGTGATATACAAGCCAAAGGTTTCTTGATAGGTGCCACAGCAGGCCGTACCACATTAAATGGTGAAGGTTTGCAACATGAGGACGGTCATAGTCTGATTTTGGCAAATACAATTCCGAATTGTGTCAGTTACGACCCAACTTATGCTTATGAAATGGCAGTGATTGTTCATGATGGTTTCCGTCGCATGTATGAAGAGCAAGAAAGTGTGTTCTATTACCTTACCGCGATGAATGAAAATTATACTCATCCTGAAATGCCAAAAGGTGTTGAGGCGGGGATCCTTAAAGGGATGTATCAGCTTAAGTCCGGCGGTAAACACAAACTAAAAGCACAATTACTAGGCAGTGGTACGATTTTACGTGAAGTTGAAGCCGCAGCTGAGATGTTGGAAAAAGAATGGAAAGTGTCTGCTACGGTATGGAGTGCAACCAGCATAAATGAGTTGGCAAGAAATGGTATTGATACAGATAGATATAATCGACTGCATCCAACAGAAGAAAATAAACGTAGTTATGTAGCTGAATGTTTAGATGAGCAACAAGGTGTAGTGATTGCTGCTACCGATTATATACGTTTATATGCTGAACAAATTCGCCCTTGGGTCAAATCAGCTTATACCGTATTAGGTACCGATGGGTTTGGACGAAGTGATACGCGAGAAAAACTTCGTAGTTTCTTTGAAGTGGACCGTTATCACATCGTGGTAGCAACCTTGAATACATTGGCGAATGAAAGTGAAATTAAGCACGATGTAGTAGCAAAAGCGATCAAAAAATACAAAATTAATACGGATGCATTAAATCCAATTAAGGCATAAATATGACAAAATTAATAGAATTAAAAGTCCCCGATATTGGTGATTTTGATGAAATCGAAATCATCGAAATACTAGTATCAGTTGGAGATAGTATCGAAGAAAACCAAGATATTATTACTTTAGAATCCGATAAGGCGGCAATGGAAATCCCATCATCACATGCTGGTATTATCAAAGAACTTAAAGTTAATATAGGTGATATGGTTAAAGAAGGAGCCATTATTGCATTAGTTGAAGCTACTACTGGGGCGAAATCTGCACCTGCTGTGAAAACAGAAAAACAGAAAAAACAGCAAAAACAGCCAGTCAAAACTTTTTCTTTTGATGATATTAAGTCATATAAAGCACCTGAGCCTGAAGCTAAATTAATTGAAGAAACACCCTTTGCACCTGATAGTAATGCAGCAGTAAAACATGCTCATGCATCCCCTTCAGTTCGTCAGTTTGCCCGCGAACTAGGTATTACCTTAACCATGGTTGTGGGTAGTGGTGAGAAAGGTCGAATTACGAAACAAGATGTACAGAACTTTGTTAAACAAAAAATAAATACACCGGCCGTTGCCAGTGGTTCTGGCTCAGCGATACCTCCTGTTCCTGTGGGTAATTATGAGAAATTTGGGGCAATTGAAAAAGTTGAACTTTCTCGGATCAAAAAAATATCAGGCAAACATCTGCATGCATGTTGGTTAAATATTCCCCATGTTACTCAGTTTGATGAAGCAGATATTACCGAGTTGGAAAAATTCAGAAAATCTAATAAAGACTCTGCTGCTAAACAAGGAGTGAATTTAACACCACTCGTGTTTATCATGAAAGCCGTGGTGGCCAGTTTGAAACGCTACCCAGAGTTAAATGCATCATTAAGTGAAGATAAAGAAAACTTAATTTTGAAAAACTATTATCACATCGGTGTTGCCGTTGATACACCAAATGGGTTGATGGTGCCCGTGATCAGAGATGTAGATAAAAAAGGCTTTTTAGAACTAGCGGGTGAATTAGGTGAAATTAGTAGCCGAGCTAGAGATGGCGCCTTAACCGCTAAAGACTTACAAGGTGGCACCTTCTCTATTTCAAGTCTAGGCGGTATTGGTGGTAGTTTCTTTACCCCGATTGTTAATGCACCTGAAGTGGCTATTTTAGGTGTAGGCCGTCATAAAATGCAGCCAGTATGGAATGGCAGCGAATTTGAACCTAGGTTAATGTTGCCATTATCAGTTTCCTACGATCATCGTGTGGTCGATGGCGCGATGGGGGCAAGATTTACTAACCATTTGAACATGATGTTGTCTGATATTAGAAAGGTTTTATTATGAGCGTGATTGAAATAAAAGTCCCTGATGTTGGTGATTTTGATGAGGTCGAAATTATTGAAGTATTGGTGGAAGTGGGTGATGAGATAGTAGAAAATCAAGATATTATCACCTTGGAATCAGACAAGGCAGCAATGGAAATCCCGAGCAATGCTACTGGTACCATCGTTGCTTTGAATGTGGCAGTTGGTGATAAAGTGGCTGAAGGCCATGTTATTTTAACGCTAGAAGTGGCTGAGAAAGAGCAAGCTGTGCCAGCAGCTGCGGTCGCAGTTAGCGATAGTAAAGCTGACGTAGCCAGTCCAACTGCTGCAGTATCGACGAATGCTGGCGATGCTGATTCACATGCCGAGTTATTGATCTTAGGTTCAGGGCCTGGTGGTTACACTGCCGCATTTAGAGCCGCTGATCTAGGGCAGAAAGTAGTCATGATTGAGCGCTATGCTAAAATTGGTGGTGTATGCTTAAATGTGGGTTGTATTCCCTCTAAAGCCTTATTACATACGGCTCAAGTCATTAATGAAGCGGCTGATATGGGTGCCCATGGGGTGACCTTTGCTAAACCAGAAATTGATATTCGTAAGATTGAAAGCTGGAAAAACAGCATTACTAATCAATTGACTGATGGTCTGAAAGCGCTGGCTAAACAGCGTAAAGTCACCATTGTGCATGGTGAAGCCCGTTTTTCCGGCACGCATACTATGACCGTCAGCACCGCTGATGGAGAGCAAAGTATTTCATTTGATAAATGCATTATTGCTGCCGGTTCACGCGTTAGTAAAGTTCCTTTCTTTCCGAATGAAGATCCTCGAATGATGGATTCAACGAGCGCACTTGATCTTGCTGATGTTCCCAAAAAATTATTGGTGATCGGTGGTGGTATTATCGGCTTAGAGATGGCGACGGTATATAATGCATTAGGTTCAAAAATAACCATTGTTGAAATGCTTAGTGATTTAATCGCTGGTGCTGATAAAGATATAGTCAAACCATTATTGAAGAAGGTAAAAAGTCAATACGAAGCTATTTACCTGAACACCAAAGTGGCAAAAATAGAAGCACAGAAAAAAGGGCTTAAAGTCACATTTGAAGGCAAAGACGCACCTAAAACAGTGGTGTTCGACAAGATTTTAGTGGCAGTTGGTCGGTCACCAAATGGTAAATTGATTAATGCTGAAGCGGCAGGTGTGGACGTCAATGACTACGGTTTTATTGAAGTTAATGCACAAATGCAAACCAATGTAGAGCATATCTATGCCATTGGTGATATTGTCGGCCAACCGATGTTGGCACATAAAGCGGTGCATGAAGCTAAAGTTGCAGCCGAAGTGATCTCTGGTATGAAATCTGCTTTTGATCCGATGACGATTCCTTCTGTAGCTTACACTGATCCTGAAATTGCTTGGATGGGACTTTCTGAAGCGCAAGCGAAAGAGCAAAAAATCGACTATGTTAAAGGAGCCTTCCCTTGGGCTGCAAGTGGTCGTAGCTTAAGTATTGGCCGTAATGAAGGTTTAACCAAGGCCTTATTTGACAAAGAAACCGGCCGCATTATTGGTGCCGGTATTGTGGGTACCAATGCCGGTGAATTGATTGCTGAAGCAGTCCTGGCTTTAGAAATGGGCGCTGATGCTGAAGATATTGGTATGACCATTCATCCACATCCAACCTTATCCGAAACACTGGCTTTTGCTGCTGAAATGGCAGAAGGTAGCATTACTGATTTAATGCCGCCACGTAAAACATTGCATTCTAAATAGCTAGAATAACTTCATGGCCGAAAAAATAGCGCCATTGCGTCCTCCGCTTAAATGGGCGGGGGGCAAGCGCTGGCTTATTCCAAAGCTCGAAAAACTGTGGGCTAAACATTCCAATGTGCGACTTGTCGAACCATTCTGCGGCGGCTTATCGGTTGCCTTAGGATTGCAGCCTCAGACAGCATTGTTGAATGATGTTAATAACGCTGTTATCAACTTTTATCAGCAGATTCAGCACGGCTTAGTACTGGATAGTATTTCATTGGAAAATAATGAAGAAGCGTATTATCAGCATAGAAATACATTCAATAATTTAAATCAAAATGGCGATATAGGTAGCACAACCGCCCAATTATTTTATTATCTTAATCGAACAGGCTATAACGGTTTATGTCGATTTAATAAATCAGGTGGCTACAATGTGCCGTTTGGACGATATAAAAAGATTAACTATCAAGCTGATTTTTTGAGTTATCAATCAATGTTATCAGGCTGGACATTTACCAATACTGATTTTGCTAAATTGAAATTGAAAACGGACGATTTTATTTATGCCGACCCACCGTACGATGTGCCATTTCGTCAATATGCACAACAAGGCTTTACGTGGGATGACCAAGTACGATTAGTTGAATGGCTAGTGAATCATAAAGGTCCTGTAGTCTTATCGAATCAAGCAACACCACGAGTGGTGTCATTGTATAAAGATCTCGGCTTTAAGTTGAAATATCTTGATGCACCCCGTCGAATCAGTTGTAAAGGCAATGAACGTCAGCCGGTGAAAGAAGTGCTTGCTTTACGTGGTTTTTGATACAATACTCGCAATTTATAACAATATAGTTCTACAGGAAACAACAAATCGATGTCTGAGATTAATAAAGTCGTACTTGCCTATTCAGGTGGTCTTGATACTTCAATTATTTTGAAATGGTTACAAGATACTTATGATTGCGAGGTGGTGACTTTTACCGCTGATATTGGTCAAGGTGAAGAAGTTGAACCGGCACGTGCTAAAGCAAAGGCTATGGGCATTAAAGAAGTTTATATTGAAGACTTACGAGAAGAATTTGCTCGTGATTATGTCTTTCCAATGTTTCGTGCCAACACGATTTATGAAGGTGAGTATTTATTAGGTACGGCGATTGCTCGCCCATTAATTGCCAAGCGCTTAGTTGAAATCGCAGCGGATGTGGGGGCTCAAGCTATCTCGCATGGTGCAACGGGTAAAGGTAATGATCAAGTACGTTTTGAATTAGGTGCCTATGCTCTAAGTCCTGAAATTCAAGTGATTGCACCTTGGCGAGAATGGGATTTGAATTCTCGTCAAAGCCTGCTTGATTATGCTGAAAAACATAACATTCCAGTTGAGATGAAGCGTGGTAAGAAATCCCCTTATTCAATGGATGCGAACTTACTTCACATATCTTATGAGGGTGACATTCTTGAAGACCCATGGACTGAACCTGAGGAGTCGATGTGGCGTTGGACCGTATCGCTAGAAAACGCACCTGATGAGCCGACTTACATAGAATTAACATACCAACAAGGCGATATTGTTGCTATTGATGGTAAGGCGATGTCACCAGCTGAAGTAATGGAATATTTGAACAAAGTGGGTGGCAAAAATGGTATCGGCCGATTAGATATAGTTGAAAACCGCTATGTAGGCATGAAGGCTCGAGGTTGTTATGAAACTCCTGCAGGAACAATTATGATTCCTGCACATCGCGCAATTGAATCCATTACAGTCGATCGTGAAGTCGCACATTTGAAAGATGAGTTAATGCCTCGTTATGCAAGCCTTATCTATAATGGTTATTGGTGGTCACCAGAACGTGAAATGTTGCAAAAAATGATAGATGCGTCACAAAAAACAGTCAACGGACAAGTTAAAATTAAACTTTATAAAGGTAATGTTATTGTTGTCGGGCGTGCGTCCGAAACAGATAGTTTGTTTGATGAATCAATAGCGACCTTTGAAGATGATGCCGGTGCCTACAATCAAAAAGATGCCGAAGGCTTTATTAAACTAAATGCCTTACGGTTGAAAATAGCAGGTAGAAAGAGGTAAGATTACCCGCAGCTGACTATGAAAAGGAAGGGTTAGTTACACATGGAATATAGTGAGTATCAAGAGCAAGCAGCTGAATACATGCGGCTCGCAATCCCGTTAATGAGAAGATATGGCATTGCGATGACACCTGCTAATTATGCAGTGTGGTATGAGTATGTGTCTGGGAATAATATCTCATTAACAGACGCTGTCGAACAGCATATCGATGAGTATGGGCAATTATCGGACAAACAAAGTGCAGAGCTATACCAACGTTTCTTCGATCGTGAAAAAGATCAAACGGAACTGCTTGAGTTCCGTCAAAATTTAAGACACGTATTAGAAGAAATATTGAACTACGTCAATAACGGTGTAGGCATTACGAAGAAATCAAATAAACAACTCATGCAGTCTCTGGCTAAATTACATCCTGAGATGCAACAACAAGATATTCAATTGGTTATTGAAGAAGTGCTTGTAGAAACCAAAGCGACCATGTCTTCAACGGAACAATTATCCGAACGTCTTAATATGGCAATGGATGAAATGCAAGATCTTAAAAGAGATCTTGATGAGACTAAGCAACAAGTGAAAACGGACTCATTAACAAAACTGGCTAATCGTAAAGCTTTTGATGATGTGATAACGAAAGTTACACAAGATGCTGATAATACAGGTATTGAAGTTTGTATTATCTTTTGTGATCTCGACTATTTCAAAAAAATTAATGATACCCATGGTCATCTAGTGGGCGATCAGGTACTTAAAGTCGTTGCCAATACATTGAAGAGCAGCGTAAAAGGTCGTGATTTAGTAGCACGTTACGGTGGTGAAGAATTTATCATTACACTACTGAATACCAGCATTGATAATACTAAAAAGCTAGCTGAGACACTACGTGCAGATATTGCATCGAAACGTATTAAACGCAAAGATACCGGCGATTCATTAGGTGTAATAACGATGTCATTTGGTGTAGCTAGATATGTCCCGTCAGAAGGAATAGATAGTTTTTTACAACGTGCTGATCGGGCATTATATATGTCGAAACGAAAAGGTCGAAACGCCGTGTCTGAAGCCGCACCGCCAATTATTCGTTGATTTAAAAACTATCTGTTATAAAAACTTCACTTAACGGTAGTTGACCTGAGCGAGGCCGCGCATCTTCACGACTTTTACCTACTGTAATCATCATGGTAATGATGTGATCATGTGGCAAATTGATGATTTTAGCGACTTTATCGAAATCAAATCCCACCATAGGACAACTGTCATAGCCCATGCCTGTTGCCATTAACATAATGTTCATCGCAGCAATACCGGTTGATCGTAAACATTCATCGCGTTGCGCTTGATGGTGATTGGTATAAAAATTTTCAATCATCGGTAATAAAAAATCTTGTACTTCAACAGGTGCATCGCGCCAGTAACGTTCAGGATTTTTTTCCCAAGCATTGAGATCTGCACATAATATTAATAGTAAAGATGCTTCAGTTACTTGTTTTTGTCCCCAGCTGACATCTTCAATTTGTTGGCGTTTGTCTTTATCTTGGATTTGAATAAAACGCCAATGTTGAACGTTGTATGAAGTTGGCGATAAAATCGCATGCTCCATCAATTCATTTATTTCTGATTCAGTCATTTCATGTGTTGAATCAAAGTGTTTAATGGAACGGCGATTGACAATCGCTTGTTTAATATTCATGAAGTCTCTTTTTAATTATGGCGAAATATTATCTACTTTAATATAGATAGTTTGCTGTTGTTGGCGGTGAGTATGGTACCGTGTCGAACCTTGTTTTTCGATATTTTTTTCATTGTCAATTTGACCGAGCATGATCCATTCGCCGGCAGGACCTGAAATACTGCTAACAGCTTCAGTCGTTTCAATAACGCCATTTCGTTTGTTCAATTGATTAAATAGTGGATGAATATCGATAATTACTTGGTGATTGGGCAATATTCTGGCGACTGCCTGGAAGCCATTATCAATATTGAGGTAGTAAGTATTGGATTGTGCGGCGACTCCACCGTACGGTGTAAGTAACAAATATTGCTCTTTTTGAGGAATATCTTGGCCCATAGTAATTAATATAGGTCTGCCAGCAACACCTTGAGCTTGATATCGCTGACTACCACCTGTTGCTTTATCAGTAGACCATCGTTTAACGCGGACATCTCCAGAGAATCCATCATTACTTAATACAATAGTGGCATTGTCTTGGGAGCCTTGCTGTTCAGATAATATTTCGTCTGTTTTAAGTACACTTATTTTTAATCGTTGTAGTGCTGTGTCGAGTTGATTAATCAGTTGTTTAATCTCTTCGATAACAGTGGGTTCAGCTTTTAAGATGATAAATTCGTTAAAGGCTCTTGCTGTTGCTCCTTTGGGTAAAAAGGCTTGGACTTCTGGCAATACTTCTGTAGCAAGACGATGATTTAATTGAATGGTTTCAATTTTTGTTTCAGCCCATAACCAAGAGCTCATAATCATTAAAAATGTGAATGTGATGATTCTCATATATTTAACCGCCTTGTCATAATGTCTCTACTGCTTTGATCCCACATACTACTAAATGTTTTCTTTAGATCTCGTACATCAGAAGGGTCATAAAAGCATGCCCGTCCTTGATAACGAAGTGAGTTTGGATAATAAAAATAAGCGATATTATCCACCAGCATAAACATTTGAGTTAATCCTTGATGTTGCTTGGCCGTGATATGCAGATTGATCGAGCTTGTGAGACGTTGTATTAAGGGTAATAAACGGTGACCATTTTGAATATTAGCTTGTGTAGAATGAACGAGGAACTTAACAGTGGTTTTATCAGAGCGACGTGCAAACTCGCTAATACAGTCTACAAATTCTATGTTGTCGAATAATATGGGATCAAGATTATTGCCAAAAAAGCAGATTTCTCGCTGGGCTTGTTGTGTAAGTTGTAAGGCTAACGATTTTGCTTGTTCACGACCATCAAACTGAATCAGTTGATTTGATTGTTCAGTCGAATGGTCGTCATTCATCCGTTAACAATTGCGAGCTTGCTCAGCAGCATTACCAATATAATTAGCTGGTGTGAGCTGACGTAAACTTGCTTTTGCCTCTTCAGGTAATTCTAGTCCATCAATAAATTCAAGCATGATTTGTTGGTTGACGCGTCGTCCTCGTGTGAGATCTTTTAATTTCTCATAGGGATTTTCAATACCATATCGACGCATCACTGTTTGGATTGGCTCAGCCAATACTTCCCAATTGTTATCAAGGTCTGTGGCCATAGATTCAGGGTTAGCCTCAAGTTTGCTAATACCTTTCAGTGCTGAACTATAAGCTAATAAAGAATGTGAAAAACCTACGCCAAGATTACGCAATACGGTTGAATCCGTTAGATCACGTTGCCAGCGAGAAATAGGTAGTTTCATTGCTAAATGGTCAAATAGGGCATTGGCAAGACCTAAATTACCTTCGGCATTTTCAAAATCAATAGGGTTCACTTTATGTGGCATTGTTGAAGAACCAATTTCACCTTTGACTGTTTTTTGTTTAAAGTGACCAATAGAGATATAACTCCAGATATCACGACAAAAATCGAGTAATACTGTATTAAAACGGATCATGGCTTGGAATAATTCAGCCATATAATCATGGGGTTCAATCTGGGTCGTATATTTGTTCCAGCGTAAGCCTAAGCCTGTGACAAATGTATTTGCCATCATTGGCCAATCCACATCAGGATAAGCCGATAGATGAGCATTGTAATTACCTACAGCGCCATTCATTTTTCCGTAAAGTAAAACGGCTGCAACATGGGTACGTTGTAGTTCTAAACGTTGAACAACATTCGCTAATTCTTTACCAAGCGTAGTAGGGGAAGCAGGTTGGCCGTGAGTCCGTGACATCATTGGTATTTCAGCATGCTCGATAGCTAATTTACGGAGGGCACCGATCAAAGTATCCATTTCAGGCAATATCACTTGTTCACGAGCATTTTTAAGCATGATGCCGTAGGAAGTATTATTAATATCTTCTGAAGTACAAGCGAAATGAACAAATTCACTGACTTTATTAAGTTCTTCATTTGCTTTGAATTTACGTTTTATAAAATATTCAACCGCTTTTACATCATGGTTGGTTTCACGTTCAATTTCTTTTATTTCTGCTGCATCTTCAACGGAGAAATCACTGACCATATTATTCAGAAATTCTTCGGCGACACTACTTAATTTTGGTACTTCTGCGATATCCGCATTGGCTCCTAATAAATGCAACCAACGAACCTCAACTTCAACCCGTGCGTGCAATAAACCAAATTCACTAAAATAGGGGCGTAATGCCTTAGTTTTCTCAGCATAGCGGCCATCAATTGGTGAAATCGCAGTAAGCGAGGTGAGATCCATGAATACTCCATTAGTAGTTAGCATAAAATATGCGGAAAATTATATCAGATCTAAGGTTTGCTTCAGTGAGCATGTTAAAATAGTCGATTACTATCGCCACACCGGAGTGAGCTACGTGCTGAATGATTATCGAAAACACGTTGAACAACGTGCACAAGAAAACATACCACCTTTAGCATTAGAAGCTGAGCAAGTCTCAGAATTGATTGAGTTACTGAAGCAACCTGAAAATGATAATAGTGATGAATTATTGGGCTTATTAATCCACCGTGTACCGCCAGGTGTTGATCAGGCCGCCTATGTTAAAGCAGGCTTTTTAGCGGATATTGCGAAAGGAAAAGTAATTTGTCCATTAGTTAACCCTGTTAAAGCGACAGCATTGTTAGGCACAATGATGGGTGGCTATAATATTCAACCCTTAATTGATTTGTTAGATCAAGATGACACTGCGGCAGAAGCGGAAAAGGCATTATCAAAAACATTACTTATTTATGATGCTTATCATGATGTGCTTGAAAAATCCGCGAATAATGATTATGCCAAACGAGTAATTCAATCATGGGCTAGTGCTGATTGGTTTACGGCTAAACCTGCATTACCAGAACGCATTACGGTAACAGTATTTAAAGTGCCTGGTGAAACCAATACCGATGACTTATCACCCGCGACAGAAGCGTGGAGTCGTCCTGATATTCCACTACATGCTAAATCAATGCTGGTCAGTAAAATGCCCGATGGTTTACAGCTGATTGAGACATTAAAACAAAAAGGCCATCCGTTGGCTTATGTGGGCGATGTTGTGGGTACCGGATCTTCTCGTAAATCAGCCATTAACTCAGTGTTATGGCATATGGGGAATGATATTCCATTTGTACCCAATAAACGTCAGGGTGGTGTGGTGTTAGGGAGCAATATTGCGCCTATTTTCTTTAATACTGCCGAAGATTCTGGTGCATTGCCGATTGAGTGTGATGTCAAAAATTTAAAGATGGGTGATGTGATTACCATCCATCCTTATGAAGGAAAAATCACCAATGAGGCTGGCGATATTCTTTCAACATTTACCATACGTCCGACAACATTAGCGGACGAAGTGCGTGCCGGTGGACGTATTCCATTGATCATCGGTCGTGGTTTAACGGATAGAGCTAGAGAAACACTTAATTTAGCGGCTTCAGACGTGTTTCTGAGACCAAGTTCTCCTGATGATACTGGTAAAGGTTTTACCTTAGCGCAGAAAATGGTGGGGCGGGCATGTGGGGTTGAAGGCGTGCGACCAGGAACATATTGTGAGCCTAAAGTCACCACGGTTGGCTCGCAAGATACAACGGGTGCGATGACGCGGGATGAACTGAAAGAATTAGCTTGTCTTGGATTTTCATCTGATTTGGTGATGCAATCATTTTGTCATACTGCAGCATATCCGAAACCGGTTGATATTAAATTACAGCATTCCTTACCCGACTTCATTAGCACTCGTGGCGGTGTGTCATTACGGCCGGGTGATGGTGTTATCCATTCATGGTTGAATCGAATGATATTGCCAGATACTGTTGGTACAGGTGGCGATTCTCATACTCGATTCCCCATTGGTATTAGTTTCCCTGCAGGTTCAGGTTTAGTCGCATTTGCCGCGGCGCTCGGTGTGATGCCATTAGATATGCCTGAGTCAGTATTAGTGCGTTTTAAAGGTGAAATGCAACCCGGTATTACCTTACGTGATTTAGTCAATGCTATTCCTTATGTGGCTATTCAAAAGGGACTGCTTACGATTGAGAAAGAAAGTAAGAAAAATGTCTTCAACGGTCGAGTATTAGAGATTGAAGGTTTACCACATCTTAAAGTAGAACAAGCGTTTGAGTTATCTGATGCCTCAGCAGAACGTTCAGCGAATGGTTGTACGGTTCATTTGAATAAAGAACCCATTATTGAGTTTTTGAATTCTAATGTCTCATTATTAGAATGGATGATTACCCAAGGTTATGAAGATTCGCGTTCTTTACAACGTCGTATCGATGCTATGAAAGTATGGCTAGCTGATCCCGTATTATTAGAGCGTGATGCCGATGCCGAATATGCCGAAATAATTGAAATTGATTTGGCTGAAATTACTGAGCCATTACTAGCGTGCCCCAATGATCCTGATGATATTAAGCCGTTGTCAGAGCTTGCAGGCGTTGAGATTGATGAAGTCTTTATCGGTTCCTGTATGACGAATATTGGCCATTATCGTGCCGCGGGTAAAGTGCTGGAAAACATGGGTAATTTGCCAACTAAACTCTGGATAGCGCCGCCAACACGGATGGATCAACACCAGTTAACAGAAGAGGGGATTTACAGCATATTCGGCCGTGTGGGTGCCCGCACTGAAACACCTGGTTGTTCATTATGCATGGGTAATCAGGCTCGTGTTGCTGATAATGCAACCGTTGTTTCAACATCAACTCGAAACTTTCCGAATCGTTTAGGTGATGGTGCTGATGTTTATTTGTCCTCGGCTGAATTAGCAGCAGTTGTTGCTAGTCTAGGTCGTTTACCAACGGTTGAAGAATATCAGGAAAAAGTAGCGGGAATAGAGCCGATGAGCGATGAAATATACCGTTATCTTAACTTTAATGAAATGGATGAATATAAGTCTTCAACTGGTTGATTACAAGTATAATATTTAAATTAAAAAGGCTGCTTTTCACTTGGTGAAAGCAGCCTTTTTTATCAGAGGTGAACAGTGAATAGCGCAATTCAAATTATCCCAACTTTTAACTTAGCACTGGCCTTTATACCCGTAATAGCAGTGATGATAATTTTGTATAAATGGTCATTAGAAGTCGGCAATGCCATTTATGCCGTTATTAGAATGTTAGTACAATTATTATTGGTGGGTTCTTTTTTGACCACTATTTTCCAAGCAGAAAGTGCTTGGTTAGTGATGATGGTTATGTTGGTAATGGTCACAGCGTCAGCGTGGATTGCATTAGGAACGGTTAAAGAAAAACGAAGAATGCTTTTCCAACATGCATTAATAGCAATTAGTTTAGGTGGCGGTATAGTCTTGATTTTAGTTACTCAAGGAGTGGTTAATCTTGATCCTTGGTTTGAACCAAAATATATGATTCCTTTAGCAGGGATGATATTTGCTAATTCAATGAATAGTGTGAGCTTGGCTGCTGAAAGATTACAGGCTGAAATCAGTCGAGATCTTCCCTATGTCCAAGCGCGGAACATTGCATTCCAGGCAGCATTTATTCCTGTTATCAATTCATTATTCGCCGTTGGGTTAGTAGCCTTACCAGGCATGATGACAGGACAAATACTATCAGGAGTATCCCCAATAATAGCAGCGCATTATCAAATTGTGGTGATGTGTATGATATTTGGTTCTGCCGGGCTATCAACAGCTTACTTTCTAGTGTTAACAAAATCGATTTTCATGAATAAGGTTGAATGATGACAGGTAAAAAAGATCAAGCTTCTAACGTTCAAAAATATCTATTGCACAAATAAACACAAATGACTTTACGGCAACATAAAGCCTTTTTCACATTATTCTCCACTGTTCGCTTACGCTCTCTATTACAAAAATGCAAAAAGGCATTACCTACTGGCGATTAATCGACTTCGCTTTGCTCTCCATGTCGATCAGCGAAAGCGTTAGATTAAACTCGGGAAACCATCTATTAATATCATACCTTAAGCAATATTAATCTAATTAGCGGAGTGAGGTGGCCTTTATGTTTTCTCGTGAGTTTTCTTAATCGTTTCATCAATGTGTAAGCTCTCATCAGCACTGATAGCGCCAGCAGTAGGATCGGCATAAGTCGTTAGGTCAAGTTTACCTTCACTTTTAGCAACGATAGTTGAAACAACGGCATCACCAGAGACGTTAACAGCGGTTCTAATCATGTCCATTAAACGGTCAACACCTAAGATTAGGCCAATACCTTCAATAGGTAGACCTACTTGTGCAAAGACCATCGATAACATAATCAGACCGACACCTGGCACACCTGCGGTGCCGATGGAGGCTAAAACAGACATTAGAATGACGGTTAAATACCCAGTGATACCTAAATCAACGCCATAAATGTTGGCAATAAATACTGTCGCCACACCTTGCATGATGGCTGTGCCATCCATATTTATCGTTGCGCCAAATGGAACGGTAAAAGAGGCAATGGAGTTGTTCACACCCATTCGTTCGGTAACTGTTCTTAGTGTAACGGGAATGGTCGCATTTGAACTTGCAGTACTAAAGGCAAAGACTTGTGCATTACGGATTTTTTTGAGGAATATCGTTGGGCTAAGGCCTGAAAATACTTTGAGTACAATCATAAGGGTAACAAAGAGGTGCAACATCAAGGCGCTAACGAGTACCAGTACATAGCCTGCAAGTTGACCGAGTAAATCTAGACCCAATTGCGCCATGGCTTTAGCGATTAAGGCGAATACGGCATAAGGGGCAACCGACATGACGATAGTCACCATTTTCATCATCACTTCGTTAGCGACTTCAGCAGTTTCGATAAGTCCTGACGCTTTTTTACCGACCATTAACATACTGACACCGGCAATAATTGAATAGAAAATCAATGGCAACATGTCACCATTGGCCATCGCTTTTATGGGGTTTGTTGGGATAATACCAATGAAGACATCAGATATTGGCGGCGCTGCTTTTCCAAGGAATTGGCTGGTTGCTTGTAAGTTCATTCCTTCGCCAATTCCCACGCTTGCTGCCAGCGTGATGGCGATGGCGATGGCGATGGCCGTTGTTAGCATATAAAGGCCAAATGATTTTGAGCCAACACGACCTAAGGTTTTTATATTGCCAATGCCACAGACACCGCAAATGAGTGAAAAGAAGACCAGTGGTACAACCAGCATTTTTAGTGCGTTGACAAACATTTTGCCGACAACATGAAAAGCACCATCAACGATATATCGGTTGATGAAGCTGCCGTCAGCATTCAATCCAGTCAAATTAATGGCTAATCCGACGGCGATACCTAGCATCATCCCAATGACGACTTTCATGGTGAGGCTAATCTTATGAGTTTGTTCCATCAGTATCTCCAGTACGTACTTTACAGTTCACCGTCATCAAAGACAGTCCTTAGACTTAGCTCATGATGCTAAACATAATTAGTCTAGTGATTTAAATATCTCGATATAAGCATGCCGAAATGAGGTAATAAGCAAGTATACAGAATACAGAATACAGAATACGGAATACGGAATACAGAATACAGAATACATGAGGGGCTATCTACTGCTTATTTCTTGGTCGTTGCTAAGCCAGTATTTACTCAATCAGAGGAATAAAGTTCAGTCGAAATTTCAAGTATTTTGTTGGACTGAAAAATAAACTGCCACCGTCGACCACCTTTTTGGTGCCATAGGATGGCTGCTCGAATTCCAGCCAATAACAAGGCTCGTATGCGATTTATATTGTCTGGTTGTTGTAAAAACTGGGGGTTGCCATGAACTTGAATACGAGGTGAGAGTTCACTAATAGTACGATGATAAATATCGGCAAAACGGGCGATAATTTGCGGGTTATTAATATCACCAAAATAATCAATTTGTTGGGGTATTTGTTCAATCTCACGGCTAATTAAATCAAGCATAGCTGGCCGTTTTGCCAATTTTCGTTCTAGATGCAATAAACTAATGATATAGCGAAGTAGGGTCGTATCAGCTTTAGATTTCTTGTCCGACAATTGTTTATTTAATTGTTTGATACCTGGTTTTAATTGGCTTAAATCGCCATAAACAGTTTCAGTAGTCGCAGCGTCTATTGCCAACAGGCTGTGCAATAATGTTTCAAACTCAGCTTGATTAACCTGACCTGTTTCAGCGATTTGTCGAACTAATGTTACTGTCTGAACCAATGCAGCTAGTGCAATAACGCGATCGCGTTCTCGATCGTTCATGGTCATGGATGGATACCTGGCGCATCAGTGCTCACAATAATTCCCCCGCCTAAACAATCGTCACCCAAATAAAACACGACGGATTGTCCTGGTGTTACAGCACGTTGTGATTGTTCAAATTCAACATGAATTTTGCCATCATCATCTTCGGTAATGATGCAAGATTGATCAGGCTGACGATACCGTGTTTTAGCCATTGCTTTACAAGGAAATATAGGAGGGTGACCTGTCACCCATGATAATTGTTCAGCTTGGAGTGATTGGCTATGTAACCATGGATGATCACCTTGAACAACATAGAGAATTTTATTTTCCATATCTTTACCCGCAACAAACCAAGGTTCGCCACTACTATCCTTGCGACCACCAATGCCTAAACCTTGACGTTGCCCTAAAGTGTAATACATCAAACCGGTATGTTCGCCAATCACTTCGCCATCGGGTGTACGCATTTCACCCGGTTGAGCGGGAATGTACCGGCTTAGGAATTCACGAAAACGGCGTTCACCAATAAAACAAATACCAGTACTGTCTTTTTTATCATGGGTAATAAAACCAGCTTGTTCGGCAAGTCGTCTTACTTCTGGTTTTGGCAGCTCACCAAGAGGGAATAGGGTACGAGAAAGTTGTTCTTGACCTAATGTGTATAAAAAATAGCTTTGATCCTTATTATGATCGAGGCCTTTTAATAAATGGAATACACCATCTCGCTCTTCTACACGCGCATAGTGACCAGTAGCAATCATATAACCACCTAATTGCATAGCATGATCTAAAAAGGCTTTAAACTTAATCTCACGATTGCATAAAATATCAGGATTGGGTGTGCGACCGGCAGTATATTCATCGAGAAAATTCTTAAACACAAAATCCCAGTATTCCATGGCAAAGTTGGCTTCATGAAAGGGAATACCAATCTTGTCAGCTACTGAGTTTGCATCGTCACGATCTTCAGCAATGGTACATTCGCTTTCCTCAGCAAAGTCTACCCAGTTTTTCATAAACATGCCTTCGACATCATAATTTTGTTGCTGTAACAATAATGCAGCTACGGATGAATCAACACCTCCGGAAAGGCCAACAACGATTTTATTTTTATTTTTCTCTGACATGTTTAATTTTTTAATAAAGTTAAGGGGTAGCGCTGACCTGCTAAATAATCATTAAAACAATCCATCACTAATGGACTGCGAAAATCTGTTTGTCTTTTCTGTATCTGTTTTTCATTTAACCAAAATGCTTGATGGATATCAGGATCAAGTATTTGATTAGGATCAAATTGAATGGCATTACCCGTAAAACAAAATCGCATATAGGTCTCATTATTAGCAGGGTGTTGCCAACGATAAATACCAACTAATGCTGTTGGGTCAAATTGCCACGCTGTTTCTTCTTGAGTTTCACGAATCACAGCTTCAATCAGACTTTCTCCAGACTCTAAATGTCCGGCAGGTTGATTAAGGGTCATTTTACCGTCTATTTCTTCCTCTACCATTAGAAAGCGGTTTTCGCGCTCTATTACGGCGGCGACTGTGGTTCTTGGTGTCCAAATCATTAGCAGATTTTATCATGACCAACAGTGATGTAGGCACAGAAACTTCGCTCCATTGTCCTAACGCTAGATTTTCAACTGTCCAATCACCGATTGCATAACGAATTAGACGTAATGTTGGGTGACCAATTGCGGCCGTCATACGACGAACTTGGCGATTTTTCCCTTCGGTGATTTTGAGTTCTAACCACTGGGTAGGAATGTGTTCTCGTTGACGTATTGGTGGGTTTCTTGCCCAAATATTAGGACTATCTATCAAGCGAACTTTGGCTGGAAGTGTTGGGCCATCTTTAAGTTCGATACCCTTTCGTAATTTATCTAGGCTTTCTGGGCTAGGAATATTTTCAACTTGTACCCAATAAGTCTTTTCAAGTTTGTATTTTGGATCACTGATCTGGTGTTGTAGTTCACCTGAGTCGGTTAACAAAACAAGTCCTTCACTATCACGGTCAAGGCGACCAGCAGGGTAGACTTCTGAGATGGAAATAAAGTCTTTTAGTGTTTTTCGCCCAGCATCATCGGTAAATTGAGTGAGTACGTCAAAAGGTTTATTGAAAAGGATTAGTTTTGTCATTTGAACGAGAGGTGATGTGTTAAAATGTGCGGCTTTTAATTGTTAGGAGCCTAAATTAATGGCTTTCGAAAACATCAGTGTACCGGATAATGGTTCTATTATTCGTGTGAATACCGATTTTTCCTTAGATGTACCCAATAATCCGATTATTCCTTTTATTGAAGGAGACGGTATTGGTGTTGATATAACTCCGGTAATGATTGATGTCATTGATGCCGCAGTAGCTAAAGCATACAGTGGTGATCGTAAGATGGCGTGGATGGAAGTCTTCGCAGGTGAAAAAGCGACAAAAACGTATGGTAATGATCAATTTTTGCCAGAAGAAACATATCAAGCGTTAAAAGATTATGTTGTTTCCATTAAAGGACCTTTAACGACGCCTGTGGGCGGCGGTATGCGTTCTTTGAATGTTGCTTTACGCCAAACCTTAGATTTATATGTTTGCCAACGTCCTGTTCGATATTATCCTGGCACGCCCAGTCCTGTTAAGGCGCCTGAAAAGATCGACATGGTGATTTTTCGTGAAAATTCAGAAGATATTTATGCTGGTATTGAGTGGCCTGCGGAAAGTGATGAGGCGAAAAAGCTCATTACATTCCTGCAAGATGAAATGGGAGTCACTAAAATACGATTCCCAGACACGTCAGGTATTGGTATTAAACCTGTGTCACGAGAGGGTACTGAGCGTTTAGTGCGTAAAGCGGTGCAATACGCTATTGATAATGATCGTGACTCGGTGACAATTGTCCATAAAGGCAATATCATGAAGTTCACTGAAGGTGGCTTCAAGCAATGGGGCTATGATCTAACAGAAAAAGAATTTGCTGCAAAATCCTTAGAGGGTGGAGAATGGAAATCATTCAAAAACCCACATACGGGCAAAGAAATTGTGATTAAAGACTGTATTGCAGATGCTTTTTTGCAAGAGATTTTATTACACCCAACGTCTTATGATGTAGTAGCTACACTTAATTTGAATGGTGATTATATTTCGGATGCATTGGCTGCACAGGTAGGGGGAATTGGTATTTCACCAGGCGCTAACTTATCTGATACAGTTGCTATGTTTGAGGCGACGCATGGTACTGCCCCTGCATTAGCGGGTAAAAATATGGCCAATCCCTCATCACTAATTTTATCAGCAGAGATGATGTTACGTCACCTTGGTTGGCTTGAAGCGGCAGATTTAGTGGTTGCAGGAGTGGCTGGCGCAATAGGTAATTCACAAGTGACGTGTGATTTAGCTGAAATGGTGGGTGTAGAAGCATTAAGTTGTAGTGATTATGCAGCAGCTGTTATTAAACAAATGTAAATAAGATATTTTGGGAGAACAAAAATGAAAATTGCAGAAAATAATGTAGTGGTGATCGATTACACACTGACAAATAATGAAGGTGAAGTGATTGATAGCTCAGAAGGTGCGGGTCCATTAGCTTATTTACATGGTGCTGGAAACATTATCAATGGTTTAGAAGATGCTTTGTTGGGGAAAGAAGCAGGTGATGAGGTGAAAGCAAGTATTGAGCCTAAAGATGGTTATGGTGAGCATGTTGAGGATATGAAACAAGAAGTGCCTCGTGAATTATTTGCCGGTATTGATAATATTGAATTGGGCATGCAGTTCGAATCTGAAACGGATCAAGGTCCAGTAATGGTAACGGTTGTAGCACTAGAAGAAGAAATGGTCACAGTTGATGGTAATCATCCTTTGGCGGGTGTTCACCTTAACTTTGATGTCACTATCCGCGAAGTCCGTGAAGCTAGTAAAGAAGAGCTTGAGCATGGTCATGTTCATGGTGAAGGTGGTCATCACCACTAAGCAGTAAACTTGAAGTATAGGGATTTAACTGTACTTTCATGACGAAAGACGAGCTTTGATAGCTCGTCTTTTTTGTTTTAAATGGGACAAAAAATTAAGACATGTACAACACACTTGCACAATTAAATGAACAATTTGGTACTCAAAATCAGATTAATTTTGAGTTAGAAAATGGTTTCATAATGATGAATATTGTTAATCAATATGCTAGTGCCAAAATTTCAATTTATGGTGGTCAAGTCCTTTCTTACCTTCCTCATGGTCAAACTGAAGATTTATTATATTTGAGTAAAAAAGCCATTTATCAACAAGGGAAAGCGATAAGGGGAGGCATACCGATTTGTTGGCCTTGGTTCGCGGACGACACCTCGGGTTATGGGCGGCCAGCACATGGGTTTGCACGTAATCAACAGTGGAAAGTACTCGCTACGATGGAAAATACAGATGGCAGTACTGTTGTGACACTAGGCTTATATGATACTGATGATAGTGTTGCCGTTTGGCCATATAAGTTCGAGTTAAAACTTGACATCACAGTGAGTGAAAAACTAGAAATCAAATTAACGACAAAAAATACCGGCAGAAAATCCTTTGAGATTACGCAAGCACTTCATGCGTATTTAAATGTTGGCAATATTAATAATCTGACAATTGCTAATCTGAACGGCATTTCTTATGTGGATAAAACAGATAATTTTGTCCATAAAACACAAGTAGGTGATGTCGTCATTACAGCTGAAACAGATCGGGTGTATCAATCTTCACCAGAAGAGTTAATAGTCGATGATTTGGATATTAATCGGAAAATAGTTATGGAATCAAGAGGCTGCAATACCGCTGTGATTTGGAATCCTTGGAAAAATACTGCAGAATCAATGGTTGATTTACAAGATGAAGATTACAAAGTCTTTATAGGTGTTGAAGCTGCTAATGCTGACGGTGATGTGATTATGATACCTGCGGGCGGAATACATTGTTTGCAAGCAAGTTACTCTATTCGCTGAATAACACTATGCTTGACGCAACTGTTCTCGATGAATATATAACCATTGAATAGCAATAATTGGGATCGCGGATAAAATCTTGCCATCAAGCAGTAATTGATAAACCTTTTCGAACTTCATGGTAGTCACAGAGATATCTTCATCTTCGTGTTCTAGACCATGAATTCCACCAACTCGACTGGTATCTACCTTGCCATAAAAAAGCGTCAGTAGTTCTGATGTCCCGCCAGGAGAGGTGAAGAAGTCATTGATTTTTATTAATTCTTGGATCTCACAACCTGCCTCTTCGACTGATTCGCGATAAGCAACTTCTTCAGCAGTTTCCCCAATTTCAATTGCTCCTGCTACTATTTCCAATAGCCATGCTTGATCTGGAAATTGTATCGCCCCAACACGAAATTGTTCAATAATCACGACTTCATCACGAATAGGATCGTAAAGTAATACCGCAACACAATTACCACGATGAAATAATTCACGAGTGAGAGTGTTGCTCCATCCTCCTTTATAGAGCGTATGTTTCAATTCAATTGTTTTTAAACTAAAAAAACCTTCATAGCGAATGGTTTCATTGATGATAGAGAATTGTTTTTTGCTCATGGTATATCCACTTTCATTGTACTTTGTTTAAGTGGACTAAACGCATCATCAATATTGATACCTTTAAGGCGACGAAGTACTGCAGTGAAGACGGTTCCACCTTTTTCAATATGTTCAAGCTTAACGGGTAAATAATTTAATGCTGGAGCACACCATAGCGTTGTTTGGCGTTCTTTTTTTTGTTCACGTTTTCGAATAAGTTTTATTGTTTCGATTTTACCAAGAGGGGTAGTGATAATTTCTTTTCCAAGTAGTTCTATGGTATATGTTTTAAGCTTTCCACCATCGGCAATACGATAGTTAAATGTTGTTTTATGATCAGCTAGATCGGACATAAGTGCAAATTGATAGACTAGTTTATCCAATGTTTTTTGTTCTAATTTTAATGACGAGGGTTGTTTTCTATCATTGATATGGAGACGATTTGTTGGCCAATCAAAATTGAGCTGTATGTACTTATCTTTTTTGCCACCTGTACGTTGATATAGATATGACTGAGGAATGATAATATCCCCTTGTTGGCGCCATATGCTGGTTTCTTCAACAAGATCAGGCTTAAAGAAAGCAAATACACCTTTGGCTTGTGTTGACGACTTAAAAACCCGGGAGCCATCATTATTTGTGCTGAGAGTCTGTTTAAGTTCTCCGGCTTGGAGAGAATTTAATTTAACTAAATAATTAGCTGAAAAATCAGGAAAATCTTGAGCAATAATTCCTTGAGATAGGAGTAATAGTAGAAGTAGACTGACTATTTTTGCCATAGTTTTTAATACAACTTTAGGTGAATGCCTAAGTGACTAATCGCCTAATTGCTTCTGGGTAGAGTGAATGTTCTTGTTCTAATACTCGATTAGCTAATGTGCTCGCGGTATCATCCGCTAGAACAGGAACTCGTGCTTGTAGGACAACAGGGCCATCATCAAGTTCTGCCGTGACAAAATGGACGCTGGCTCCATGCTCTTTGTCACCTGCATCGATTGCCCGCTGATGTGTGTGCAAGCCTTTAAATTTTGGTAATAATGACGGATGAATATTAATTAATTTTCCCGCAAAATGTTCAACGAATTCAGTTGTCAAAATACGCATAAAACCAGCCAATACAATTAGTTCAGGAGCATATTTGTCTATTTCTAGTGCCAAGGCCTGATCAAATAGTTCACGTGATGTAAATTCTTTATGATCAATGATAGCTGTCGCTATACCTCTTTTTTTTGCATAATTTATACCTGCAGCATCGGGTCGATTACTGATGACTGCAGCAACGGTGATCGGCAGGTTCTTATCTTCGGTCGCTTCAACAATAGAGATCATATTGCTACCACGACCTGAAATTAGGATAACAACAGCGGGTTTGTTAGTAGAATTAACCATTAAGCAGTAATAATGACTTCAGGTGTTGATTGGGTAGATGCTTCAATATGACCAATCTGATAAGCAGATTCACCTAATTCAGTCAGCAATTCGACTGTTTTATTCGCATCTTCTGCAGCGACACAAACAACCATGCCGATGCCATTGTTAAAGGTGCGATACATTTCTTCATCAACAACATTGCCTTGCTGTTGTAGCCAATCAAAAATGGCCGGGCGTTGCCAACTATTAGCATCAAGTATAGCGTTTACATTATCAGGCAAGACTCGTGGAATATTTTCTAACAAGCCTCCGCCAGTAATATGGGAGATGGCATGAATATTAATTTTATCATGAAGTTGAAGCAATGATTTAACGTATATTCTAGTTGGAACTAGCAGTTGTTCACCAAGGGTGCTATCTTCAAATGGTGACGATAATGATTCTTTACTTCGTTCTAGAATTTTGCGGATTAATGAGTAGCCATTCGAATGTGGTCCTGATGAGGCCAGACCAATCAGTACATCGCCAGCTTGCACTTGGCTACCATCAATAACATTGTCTTTTTCGACCACACCAACACAAAAACCAGCCAAATCATAATCGCCTTCGCTATACATACTTGGCATTTCAGCAGTTTCACCACCTACCAAAGCTGCGCCAGCAAGCAGGCAACCATCAGCAATGCCCGAAATGACGGATGTGGCGACATCAATATCAAGTTTGCTTGTGGCGTAATAATCTAAGAAGAAAAGAGGTTCAGCACCTAGAACAATGATGTCATTTACGCACATCGCCACCAAATCAATACCAATAGTATTGTGAATGCCAGATTCAATAGCTAACCTAAGTTTTGTGCCGACACCGTCCGTTCCGGATACTAATACTGGTTGCTTATAGCGATCTAGTGGTAATTCGAACATACTTCCAAACCCGCCCAAACCCGCCATAACGCCTGGCCGACGTGTTTTCGCGGCGAAAGGTTTAATACGATCTACTAATGCATTACCTGCTTCGATATCAACACCAGCATCGCGGTAACTAAGAGATGTGCTCGTGGAGTCCACGGTGTTTGTCATGGTAAATTCCTGAAGTAAAAAATCGGCATTCACGCCAATAAAAACAGCGTGATAGAATACCACAATGCATAGATTATTTTTTGTCCTAATTTCACTATTCACTGCCAATAGCTTCGCTGCTGAGGTGAGTGATTTATACCAATCACATTTTCCTGTATCGAGCCAGAGTGAGCAAGAACGCCGCCTTGTTGCTCCTGAAGTATTGCGACAAGTAGTCCTTAAAGTAGTGGGCGATCGAGCCGCACTTGACATAGTTGATGTGTCACCAATATTGGCTCAAACGGAAAAGCTTATTCAGCAATACCAATATCGCCGCGTTAATACGATTAGCGATGATTTAACGCAACCTGATAAGTTAGAGGTGTTGTTAAAATTTAATGAAGACAGTTTGAATAAATCATTAACTAATCTCGGGTTACCTATATGGAGTAACTCTCGACCTGAGGTTTTATTATGGTTAGCCGTAGACGATGGGAATAGTCGACATATTCTAGGTGCAGAAGAGATCGATGGTGATATTCCGGCAGCAATAATGAAGGCTACAGAGCGTCGTGGCTTACCGATGTTGATGCCATTAATGGATTTGCAAGACCAAAATCAAGTGCAATTTGCGGATTTGTGGGCTGGTTTTCCAGAAGCCGTTTTACAAGCTTCGCAACGATATGCTGCGCAAGTCATTTTAATGGCACGAGTGTCAATTTCAGATAATGGAGCACTACAAGTCCGTTGGCAATCTCATGTTAATGACGAATCAGACCAATGGCAATCACGTGGAGGTATGCAGCGTGCTTTAAATGATGGTATCGATGAATTAACCGATCGCTTGGCGAGGCGTTTTACTCAAGTTGTTACCAGCCAATATGATCAAGAATATTCATTACAAATTAGTAACGTGAATGACTATTCTGATTATTCACGCGCAATCAATTATTTGAAAAACCTACAGTATGTTTCTGATGTTAAATTAGTTAGCCTAGAGACAGATAAACTTGAGGTAACGATCGGACTTAAAGGCGAGATTGCTGTGTTCAATCGAACATTAGCTATCGACCATGTGTTATTGGCAGATAATTCATATAATCCTTTTAATGTGATGAGATACCGATTATTACCTTAAATCGGTCAGATATACCAAATCTGATCTCATTACTGAGGATTGTGTTGGTTGCACCAGTACTCTGGGCATTACTCACAGAGCAGTTTGTAGTAGCGCTAATATTGTTTGCTATTGCAGGGTTTTCAGATGGATTAGATGGCTTTTTGGCAAAACATTATCATTGGGAATCGCGATTAGGTTCAATACTCGATCCATTAGCTGATAAGTTACTGCTTGTTGTCAGTTTTGCGGCACTGGCATGGTTAACATTATTACCCATGTGGCTGTTATGGTTGGTACTAGCACGGGATCTAATGATCATTGTAGGTGCTGTGGCATACCATTATCGAGTAGGGTCATATAAATTATTACCTCTTTGGAGTAGTAAGATTAGTACGGTATTGCAGATTGCTTTAGTGTTATTAGTGATATTGCAACAACAGTGGCTACCACAATTGCAATCAGTCGTTACAATTGGCATCTGGTTAGTAATGGCAAGTGTATTGAATAGTGGTACAGAATATATTGTGGTGTGGGGATTACGGACATGGCAGCAGCTCAAAAATCAATAATATCTGACAGCAATAAGCTGTTATTAGCGATTGTTATCGTAGTGGTGGGTTGGTTGTTTTATCAACTTTCAGCGGTATTAATGCCTTTTTTCATTTCAGCGTTACTGGCGTATTTTGGTGATCCATTAGTTGATAAATTAGAAGCTAAAAAACTTTCTCGCACTTTATCAGTATCAATTGTATTTGCTGTGATACTGGTCATTTGTTTAACCATGCTGCTAGTGTTGCTACCACTGTTAACCGCGCAAATAGGCTCGCTATTTAGTCATTTGCCTGAGTATGTGGTCATGCTTCATTCCAGCATAACGCCATGGTTAACATCGTTGGGTTTTCCTATCGAGCTATTCGATATTAATACTATCAAACAGGCATTAAGTAATTATTGGGCAGAAGTAGGGCAAGTAGCCGGCGGTGTCTTTAGTTATATGACACGATCTGGAGTGATAGTTTTACAGTGGTTAGTGAATCTGATTTTAGTGCCCGTATTAACATTCTATTTACTACGTGATTGGGATTTATTAGTCGTACGGGTTAGAGAACTATTACCGCGTCGTTATGCGACAAAATGTATCGAATTATCCCTAGAATGTGATGAGATGTTAGCGGCGTTCTTACGTGGGCAAGTTATGGTCATGCTCGCATTAGCCACTATTTATACTATTGGACTTACAATCATTGGCCTTGAATTGGCTTTATTAGTCGGGGTGATTGCAGGTGTTGTTAGTTTTGTGCCTTATTTAGGTTTAATTGTTGGTATTGGTCTAGCGGGTGCCGCGGCATTCTTCCAATTCCATGAATGGTTTCCAGTATTGATGGTTATCGGTGTGTTTGGTTTTGCTCAAGCAATTGAAGCGGTGGTATTAACACCCCGTTTTGTTGGAGAGCGTATTGGTTTACACCCTGTAGCTGTTATTTTTTCGGTGTTAGCAGGTGGGCAATTATTCGGCTTTACAGGTGTATTGTTAGCGTTACCTGTCGCGGCAGTTATCATGGTTTTGCTCCGACATGCACATCAACATTATTTGACTAGTCAAATGTATTCGTAGCGGTGAACATCAGTGCAATCATTAGCAACTCAATTACCTCTGAGCTTAAATCCACAGCAAGTTTATCGGCTGTCTAATTTCTATTTTACTCAGCCAGAATTACAACAAGCCTTGGTTGATTTTTGTGATCAATCAACAATCGCTTTTTTGTATTTATGGGGTGGTCACGCATCAGGAAAATCTCATCTATTAATTGCAATGACAGAACAAATGCAACAGTCAGGGAAACGAACTGTATATTTGCCTTTATCTGAACTAGTGGCCACGACATCACCCGAAGTATTGCAATCATTAGAGCAATTAGATTTACTGTGTATTGATGAACTAGAGGCTATAGTGGGCTTAAAGGATTGGGAAGAGGCCATTTTTCATTGTTTTAATCGATTGCAAGACGCCGGGTGTCGGCTTGTTGTAGCGTCAATATCTAATCCTGCAATGACGGATATTCAGCTCGCTGACTTACGCTCTCGCTTAGCTACTGGATTAATCTATCAACTTGAAACCTTAGATGATACGGCTAAACAACAGGTATTGATTGTTCAAGCACAAGCACGTGGATTAGAGCTACCAGAGGAAGTTGCCCAATATTTATTACGTCACCAAAGTCGTGATATGCGTGAATTAATACAGCTATTGCAACAGTTGGATAAAGCTTCAATGATTGAAAAGCGTCGATTAACTATTCCATTTGTTCGTCAAGTTTTGTCTCCTGTATGAACAAAACTGAACTGGTATTAGTATTGCCTGACTTGGCCAATATTTTAGAGCAGAAAATCAATGCCAATATTATTCCTCCTTATCTTAGCAAGATAATCAATAAAGCTAGTTTTCAAGCCAATACAATTGGGTTAACACGCCTATTATTAAATCATTTTAGTCAAAAGCCGATTACGAGTTCTGATTTGCCTATCGTCAGTGTTATGGCAGGACAAGAAGGAATGTTAAGAGCGGATCCTTGTTATCTGCATCCAGATCGTGATCGCTTATTATTATTTGCAGATAAATTGGAATTAACAACTGAAGAAAGTGTAGTGTTGATTGCTGAAATACAACCATTATTGGATGATTTCGGAGTAGAACTTGTTTTTCATCAAGCTGAACAATGGCAATTAAAATTGAAATCAATGCCGGATGTCGCCTTTAGTGCATTACCTGAAGTATCTGGGAAGAGTGTAGATACTTTTCTACCAACAGGGTTAGACCGTCAGGCTTGGATTCGGTTATGGAATGAAATTCAAATGGTGTTGTATAACAGTGATATCAATATACAACGTGTTAATGATGGCAAATTCCCGATCAATAGTGTTTGGTTTTGGGGAGCAGGGAAATTTATTGCGAAAGATAGCCCATGGGCAACTGTACAAGGGAAACTTCCCTTACTAACATCGTTAACAGAGATATCGCATAGTTTGCTACATAACGAGCCAGAGTATTCCGTTGCATCATTATCGTCAGGTAACAATCTATGGCTATTAGAGGGTATTGATATCGAAGCCGATTGGCAGCAGCAATTGCAGAAATTGGATGAGCAGGTTTTTATGCCACTCTGGCAAAGATGTAAAACAACTAAGTTGGCTAAAATACGGCTACAAGTCCCTAATCACGGTGAGTATTCGATTACGTCATTTGATAGTTGGAAGTTTTGGTAGAGATGTCGGAAAATATTACTCAACGTGATAGCAGTGGTTGGCAGAAATTGCCACAACAATGGCCTGAGGCATTGCGGCGAGTATTGGCTGCTCGAGGAATTCAAACCGAAACGGATTTGATTTATAAACTTGCTGACTTACCTAAGCCAGAATTAATGATGGGAATGGTTGAAGCGGTTGATTTGCTTGTTGAAGCGGTGACTCAACAGTGGCGAATTATGATTGTGGCGGATTTTGATGCTGATGGTGCAACAAGCTGTGTTGTTGCGATGCGGAGTTTACAAATGATGGGAGCAGATTATGTTGATTATATTGTGCCCAATCGTTTTAAACACGGTTATGGCCTAACACCGGAATTGTTGGCTGATATACCTAGTGAGCAACAGCCCGATTTATTAATAACAGTTGATAATGGCATTGCGAGTATTTCTGGTGTTGCTGCTGCTCATAAACGTGGCATGAAGGTATTAGTAACCGATCATCATTTGCCAGGAGAATTATTACCGAAAGCAGATGCTATTGTGAATCCAAATCAACATGGTGATGAATTTCCATCTAAGAATCTTGCCGGAGTTGGTGTTTGTTTTTATTTGATGTTGGCTCTACGAAAACGGTTACGCCAACAAAAATGGTTCCACAACAAAAATTTAACAGAACCTAAGCTCAACATATTACTTGATTTGGTGGCCCTAGGAACGGTAGCAGATGTGGTCCCTTTGGATAAATTGAATAGAACCTTGGTATCACTCGGCCTAGCCCGAATACGCGCTAATATGGCCTGTCCTGGGATTGCTGCACTGATTAAAGTTGCTGGACGAAATGTCACATCATTGGCTGCTGCTGATTTAGGTTTTTCGGTTGCGCCACGCTTGAATGCCTCTGGTCGATTAGAAGATATGCGCACTGGAATTAACACCTTATTAAGTACTGATATAACATCTGCAGATCAACAGGCTCAAGTGCTAGATGATATTAATAAACAACGACGTAATGTTGAGCAAGAAATGCAAGATGATGCATTAGAAATGTTACAACAAATGTCGTTTGATAATGATAATCCACCTTTAGGTTATTGTTTGTATAACGAACAGTGGCATCAAGGGGTGATTGGCTTATTAGCTTCTCGGATTAAGGAACGACAACACCGACCTGTTATTGCTTTTGCACCTGGACAAGAGGGAGAGATAAAAGGATCTGCTCGCTCTATTCCAGGAGTACATATTCGTGATGTATTGGCATTAGTATCAAGTCAGGCTCCAGAGGTACTCACAAAATTTGGTGGTCATGCCATGGCGGCTGGATTAACCATCGCTAAAAATGACATGGCAAGATTTGAGGAATTATTTTTAGACGCATTAAAACAAACAGTTGAACCTAATGTGTTACACAAAGAATTGCTGTCTGATGGTGAGTTGATAGTAGATGAAATATCGCTCGGATTAGCTGAACAATTATCGTTAGTAGCACCTTGGGGCCAAGCTTTTCCTGAACCACAATTTCATGGTGAATTTGTGATTAAAGAGTGTCGAATGATTGGGCAACAATACGATCATTTACGGTTAACAATTGATATGGGTAATGGCAAACTGATAACGGCTATGGCATTTCGGCAACAACAACCGGACTGGTTAAAATTAGGCGCAAAAGCACTTATTCGGTATCGACTTGCTGTTAATGAGTTTAGGCAGCAACGAACAGTACAATTATTAGTAGATAATTTATTGCCAGTGGCATAAGAGGATATAAAAAAGCCTTATCATTGTTGATAAGGCTTTAATGAAAACTGGGGGAACTATACCCAAAATTATTGGAACTGCATGATTTCAGCGGGAATTAAAATCGATCAGTGGCAAGGCATTTGTTTATAGACTTAGTCATTCTAAGTTTTAAATAAATAGCGTAGACAGTGACGATTTTAAACCCGCCCTATGGGAGTTAAGATAAAAAGCCAGCGCTGCGTTTCAACGCTTATGAAGGACCAGTCATTCACTGTGCCTTGTGCCTTGCTCTGACTTCCCACCTTAGCTCTGAAACACTCAGTTCCAATGACTTTGGGTATATGTATTTAATCTGTGCGACTAGTGACTTCCAATAGATGATAACCAAATTGAGTTTTCACTGGGCCTTGAACTGTATTAATGGGCGCTGAAAAAACAACCTCATCAAACTCAGGCACCATCATGCCAGGACCAAACTCACCTAAATCACCGCCTTGTGCGCTTGATGGGCAAGAAGAATTTTCTTTTGCAACACCAGCAAAGTCTGCGCCTTGTTCAATCTCTGTTTTTAGTTCAAGACAGATTTCTTCACTATCCACCAAAATATGTCGTGCTGTTGCTATAGCCATAGTTGTTCCTAAAAAATAATTTTACGGGGATGCATTATATCAGAACTGTTAATAGTGCCTTAATTGCTAATCTTCAACGTGTAGATATCATATTCAATCACGTCGCCATGAATTATTTTTTTGCGTTTTCTGGTTTCAATATCGCCATTCACTTTTACTAAACCATTCGCTATAAATAGTTTAGCTTCAGCACCACTGGATGCAAGACCTTCAAATTTTAAAATTTTGTATAGTTCGGTAGGGGATTGTTCAAGTACTACAGTAGTGATATTTTGTGTCATATAAAGAAAATCTGTTTGGAATAAGCAGTATAGTTTACTGTGTTAACAGAAATTGTGATGATTTTTAAAGAAATGGATAGAAATAATGGTAACGGATAATAATAAACGACTTGATGATATTGTCGCTCAAGCTAAGAAGTATCAAGTTGAACGCGAACAAACATACCGCGAAAGATCACTGAAAATGTACCCTTGGGTATGTGGTCGTTGTTCACGAGAATTCACCCATCAAAACTTACAAGAATTAACAGTCCATCACCGTGATCACAATCATGATAACAACCCGGAGGATGGAAGTAACTGGGAATTATTATGTATCTACTGCCATGATAATGAACACTCACGTTATATCGAACAGGTGCGTTATGGTTCAACTGGAGGTGAATCTTCAGCAGAAAAAGCAACGCATAATCCTTTTGCTGATTTGGCTACCCTATTGAAAAAATAGATTTGGATATCGTTAAATTTCCCCAGAAAAAATGTGATGGTGTTATCAGTTTAAAACAATGGAAAATTTTATAATCGGGCTGTAAGACTGAAGTTCGTAGGAAGTAAAGTAACTAATGAAACAAATAGTGAATCTTATTCAATTAATAATAGTTGTTGCATTGATATTTCCCATTTTTCATATATGGGATACCGATAAAGTCGAGCAACTGTGCAAAAGAATAAAGCCTACAATGGAAAAACAAGATTTTCTTGAGCTGGTAAGCGAGAGTAATGTAAAAATGATCGGACCGACTGATTACACGTTGGTCGGTGGAAAATGGCAAGCGACTGCCGTGAGTCGCTCACCTTTTGCCAGTGGCTCATGTTTGATTAAAGGTACAGCTAATAAAGTTGCTATAGTACAAATGGTTTATGGCGAAGATGACTAGGTTTCCGTTTAACCACCACCGGTAACATAATTTATCATAATACCTGCCGCTACAGCCGAACCGATAACTCCAGCTACATTTGGTCCCATCGCATGCATTAATAAGAAGTTATGAGGATCTGATTCTAAACCAAGTTTATTGGACACACGTGCAGCCATTGGCACGGCTGATACGCCTGCAGAACCAATTAGTGGGTTGATTTTATCACCACCCAGTTTATTCATTAACTTAGCCATAATGACGCCAGAGGCAGTGCCAATTGAGAAAGCGACCATACCCAGCAGTAGAATCCCTAATGTTGTGAAATCTAGGAATTTATCCGCACTGAGTTTCGAACCGACAGCTAATCCTAAAAAGATTGTGACCGTATTAATCAGCGAGTTTTGAGTGGTATTACTTAAACGATCTACCACAGCACATTCCTTCATTAAGTTACCGAAACAAAACATACCCAATAAAGGTGCTGCATCCGGTAATAAGAATGCCACTAATAAAAGTAATAATAATGGGAAAACGATTTTTTCACGGTGTGATACATGGCGCTGTTGCACCATCTTTATTTTGCGTTCAGATTCGGTTGTTAAAGCGCGCATAATAGGTGGCTGAATAAGCGGCACTAAAGCCATATAAGAGTATGAAGCAACCGCAATCGCACCTAACAAATCGGGCGCAAGTTTACTGGCGACATAAATCGATGTCGGCCCATCAGCTCCACCAATAATGCCGATAGCCGCAGCGTCAGCTAGGCTAAAATCAAAGATTCCAAAGGTAGAAAGTAAAACAGCACCGAGTAAGGTGGCAAAAATACCAAATTGAGCAGCAGCACCTAAAAATAGTGTTCTAGGATTGGATAATAAAGGACCAAAATCTGTCATTGCCCCCACGCCCATAAAGATAATGAGCGGGAAAGCACCACTTTCAATACCAACGGTGTAGAACAAGTGCAAAATACCGCCTGGATCAGCCAAGCCTGCACCGGGAATATTAGCAAGCACGCCACCAAAGCCAATTGGCACCAATAATAAAGGCTCAAAGTTTTTATTAATGGCAAGGTAAAGCAATAACATGCCAATTAGTATCATCACCCCTTGCCCTAGAGTCATTTGGTAAAGGCCAGTGTTATGCCATAGATGTAGTAGTTGATCCATGAATTAAGAACCCTTATGCGATAGATACTAGGAGATCGCCAACGCGGACAGTATCTCCAGGTTTGACAGAAACAGATGAAATAACACCAGCCTTTTCAGCAACAATCTGTGTTTCCATTTTCATTGCTTCAAGAATGATTAACACCTCACCTTCTTGTATGGTTTGACCAACACTTACTTCAACCTTCCAAATAGTACCAGCGAGAGGTGCGGTTACTGGTTCGCCACTTGAGGTGGGGGCTGCTGCCGGCATCATCGTTGGTGCGGTAGTTGAGATATTACTAATATCACCACCTTCGTTAACCTGTACAACATAACTTTGACCATTTACAGCAATGGTATAAATATCTTGTTCGGTATTGCTAACCGTTTGTGTTGCAGCTTGAGCTGACTCTAATGTTGGAATAGGTTCAAATGCATCAGGATTATTACGGTTAGCCAAGAATTTAAGACCAACTTGTGGAAATAGAGCATAAGTTAAAACATCATCAACTTCACGTTCGCCGGATTCTAACTCTATATTGTCAGACACGACTAATGCTTGCAGTTCAGCAGTGAGTTTTTCCATTTCTAATTCAATCAGGTCGGCTGGTCGGCAAGTAATTGCTTCTGCACCTTCAAGCACACGTTGCTGTAATTCAGCATCATAAGGTGCAGGGGCTGCACCATATTCGCCTTTTAGTACACCAGCGGTTTCTTTTGTAATGGTTTTATAACGTTCGCCAGTTAACACGTTTAATACGGATTGAGTTCCTACAATTTGCGAGGTAGGTGTGACGAGTGGAATAAAGCCTAAATCTTCACGTACACGTGGAATTTCCGCGAGTACTTCATCAAAACGATCACTGGCGCCTTGTTCTTTAAGCTGGCTTTCCATGTTGGTCAACATGCCACCAGGGACTTGAGCAATCAGAATGCGAGAATCAATGCCTCTGAGCGAACCTTCAAATTGTGCATATTTTTTACGGACTTCACGGAAGTAAGCGGCAATTTCTTCTAATAATTCAATATTCAGACCTGTATCGCGATCAGAGCCTTCAAAAATGGAAACAATAGATTCTGTAGGAGAGTGGCCATAAGTCATCGACATAGTTGAGATAGCCGTATCGACATTATCAATACCAGCCTCAACACATTTCATAATGGTGGCAGTTGACAGTCCGGTCGTCGCATGAGATTGCATATGTATTGGAATATCAATAGTTTGCTTCAGCTTGCTAACAAGTTCGTAAGCCTTGTAAGGGTTCAATAAGCCCGCCATATCTTTGATGCATAATGAATGTGCTCCCATATCTTCAATACGTTTAGCAAGGTCGAGCCACATATCAAGGTTATGTACAGGACTGATAGTATATGAAATGGTGCCTTGGGCATGACGATCATTTTCTAACACGGCTTTGATAGCTGTTTCTAAGTTGCGAGGATCATTCATCGCATCGAATACGCGGAATACATCAACACCGTTTATTGCGGCACGTTCTACAAATTTTTGGACCACATCATCAGCATAATGACGATAGCCGAGTAAGTTCTGACCACGAAGTAACATTTGTTGTGGCGTGTTAGGCATTGCTTCTTTCAAGCTGCGAATCCGATGCCAAGGGTCTTCCCCTAAGTAACGAATGCAAGCATCAAATGTAGCGCCACCCCATGTTTCTACGGACCAGTAACCTACTTGGTCAAGTTTGTTGGCGATAGGCAACATATCATCAAGACGTAAGCGTGTTGCAAACAATGATTGATGTGCGTCGCGTAATACAACGTCAGTGATACCTAGAGCTTGTTTAGAGTCGGTCATACTATGGCCTTAAATTTACAATATGGTGGTTATTTTTTTCGCGAACGAAATTTATGTACGGCGGCAGTTAATACGGAAATTAATCTGCTGTTATCCGTTTCGGGTTTAACAGGCTGGGCGAGGGGGCCATGTCGAGGAATAAATGCTGTAGGCGAGGGTACGCCATCCTCAGGTAAGGCACCAACACTTTTTTCATATGCAATAATGATTCGTGACATTAGAGATGTCACAATGACTAATAATGTTAAAAATATAAACACAAACCCCATGCCGAATAGCATTAGATTTAAACCATCACTCATTAAGCTAGATGACTCCACCTACCGTCCCCTTAAATCAATCAATAAGTTAAGTCATTTATCTAAAATAACTTACATACAAACAGCGGGCATTATATCATTGTTCTCATTTGCTGAAACGTTCAGTGACATGTGGATGTTTACATTGAGAATATTGACATAATGCAATATCTCTTTATTTATTTGAGGGCAAGATGACACCTGATTCAGAAGATTTCTGGTTTCTACCATTAGGCGGTACGGGCGAAATTGGCATGAATATGAACCTATATGGCCATGATGGACAATGGCTAATGGTAGATTGCGGTGTAATTTTTGATAAAAACACCGATGTTGATGGTGAAGAAATTACTGCAACGCGACCTCATATTCAAATGGCTGATCCACAATTTATTGCTGACCAACGAACCTCGCTAGTCGGATTGATTATTACTCATGCCCATGAAGATCATATTGGCGCAGTGCCTTATTTATGGCAACAATTACGCTGTCCTATCTATACCACCCAATTTACTGCTGAAATATTAAGACGGAAATTAGTTGAAGTGGGGCTGGATAAAAAAATACCTGTAATTGTGGTCGAAGAAGGTGCTCAATTATCAATAGGCGTCTTTGATGTTGAGTGGGTAGCATTAACACATTCTATTCCGGAGCCTTATGCCTTAATTATTAATACGCCAGTAGGACGTGTTTTTCATACGGCTGATTGGAAGCTTGATTCAGCGCCAGTTGTGGGGAAAAAATTTGATGAGCAACGATATCGAGAAATATCAAATCAAGATATTGATGTGATGGTCTGTGATTCTACTAATGCCAATGTACAAGGGCATTCCAATACCGAAGCCAGCTTATATCAAGGATTGAAAAAACATATCGAAGCAACCACAGGTCGAGTTGTTGTCGCTTGTTTTGGTAGCAATATTGCTCGCTTACATACCATTGCTAAAATTGCCCAAGAGACTAATCGCCATTTAGGTTTGTTAGGGCGATCACTAATTAATATGGTGTCAGCAGCGCGTGCAACAGGGGTTTGGCAATATGGCAATACG
>JABSQO010000011.1 GCA_013215775.1 Piscirickettsiaceae bacterium | reverse complement strand
ACAGCGTCAACAGCGTCAACAGCGTCAACAGCGTCAACAGCGTCAACAGCGTCAACAGCATCTGGGTCGGTTGTGATTCTCTTGTCACCTTGGCGGGCGTAATAGGCCAAGCCTTTCAGTACAATATCGGGGTAGTGTGAGATAGGTGATGATAGTATCGGTATGATAGTTTCTGCATCACCACCGGTGATAATAAAACGGATACGATTATTAAATTGCTCTTTGAGATCATCCATCAGGCGTTCTAAGCTTGCGGTGATTGTATAGAGAGTACCTGCTTGAATAGCACTTTGGGTATTTGTGGCGAGGGTTTTAAAATCACCTTCCTCGACAGTATCGGTAATGTCATTGGTATTAGTTGTTAATGCTTTTCGCATTAACATTAGACCTGGTAATATCATGCCGCCTTGGTGAGCACCATATTTGGTGACAATATCAATTGTAATAGCCGTGCCGCAATCAATAATACAGGTTGCCATACGCGCATGTTGTCTAGCGGCAATTAAAGTTAACCAGCGATCAGTACCCAATAATTCTACTTGGGAGTATGAGTTGGTGACACCAAATCTTTTTTGTTCACTTTGAATAAATGTGGGTGTGAGTTGCCAGTGTTTTTCAGTCCATTCAGTCAGTTGCTGGGCAATTTTGTCACCAGCAACGTTACAGACGTGAACTGAACTGATGTCTTTGAGTGCTTTCCATTGACTATTAAGGGATGCTTTTATGCCAGTCTTACTGCGGTTAAAACTTTGGCTTTCCAACGCTTTTCGCGATTCGAGGCATGCCCATTTAATACGTGTGTTACCAATATCGACTAATAGCTTCATGAGGCAAACCGGATGCGAATATGACTATTAGACAGAGTATGTAATTCATTCTCATGTAAATATTGTAATTCACCTTGTTCGTTAATACCTGAGGCAATAACCTTAATGCTTTCTTCACCATTAATTAACGTGATAGTTTGATTAGCAAGTGCATCATATTGTGGCCATTGTGGAATTAAGTCACTTAATCCACGATGTTGAAATCGTTGTAATGTTTCGATCATAGCTTGAATAATTTTTCCTGCCAGTTCATTTCGACAGGGTACTTTAGTACAAAGCTGTTGAAGACTGGTGGTTGGTTGTTGGATTTTCTCTTTAATGGCAGTTGGAAGCTTAAAATTAAGGCCAATGCCAACGATGGTATTTTGTTGTTTACCGAGGCGTGATTCTACTAGAATTCCCGCTAACTTTTGTCTTTTATATAAAATGTCATTAGGCCATTTTAACTGTAAGTCATTGATTCCTACAGATTTTAGCGTCTTTATTAAACTCATACCAATAGCAATACTTAGCCCATTTTGGGCTGATTCTGCGGGAAATGGCCATAGGATAGACAGGTAAAGATTCCCTACAGAAGGTGAATGCCAGTGATCACCTCGACGACCACGCCCTGATGTTTGCGTTTCAGCAAGGCAAACGGTAGGTGTTATTTTACCTTCGCTAACTCGCTGCCATAGTTCATCATTAGTTGATGATACGGTGTCTTTTATCAGAATATCATCAAATTGTTTGCGAATACTTGGAGCAATCGCTGCATTTATATCAGCCAAGGATAGTGGTGAGAAGTTCTGTACGGTCGTCAAAATAGTTGTAATTTAGTTAAACGAAATACATAGTTTAACAAATAAGGATTTAGACTAGTACATCGAGCAATTCACCTGCTTGTTGTCGTGGTGTTGAGGCAGCGGTTGAAAGACTAATTTGTTGTTCACGGTTATCAACATTACGCTGCTGTGTTATTTCAGCTCGTGCTTCAACAGCTAATTGTGCTGCTTGTGCTGCGATAGAACGGTCTTGCGATGAAGGTTGAGCAGGAGCAAGTGCTGCTGCTTGAATTTGAATCGCTTTTTGTAATGTTGCTTGAGGGTCACCTTCGACTTTCGATGTGTCAATGTTTACTTCGCCACCAACAGCATATTGCACACCATCTGGTCCGCGCTGAAAACTGAAATCAGCACTACCACGAATAATACTTCCCCCTGCAGCAATGTGAGCTGCTTCATGGCTGCGTACGACTCGATCTCGGGCTGTTAATTGTTGGATTTGTTGTTGTTCTTGTTCGGTGATTTCAGAAGGTTGTTTATAGTCTGTAACCACGCCCGGCCGGTGGATGCTTGGAATCGTGTTCAGCGGTGGGGTAGCATGAACTTCCATCAGTTAGGCTTTTATATCTAGGATAGTGCCAATTAGATTATTACTTGCTTCAATGACTTTGGCAGAGGCTTGGACTTGTTGTTTGTCACGAATCAGATTAATCAGTGGCTCAGTAATATCCGCGCCAGATTGAATGGGTTCAACACTGGCAATTTTAGCGGCATTGCGGTTTAGACTTTGTAAACCAGATTGAATGCCATTTAGCCCCGATTGAAAAGCAGGGATTGTACTCATGATTCATCTCCTAAATAAAATTTCCCTATATATAACAGGCTTAAGTTATTTATTTTGTGAACTTTTTCTCATTTTAGCATTATATTTAATAAATGTAATGGATGCAGAGAATGTCATAAAGCTAAAGAATATTTCTAAACTTGCATATAAATGAAAGCCTTGGGCGCTATAAAATTCACCAACACCATGTGAAAAATACAGCAACATTAAAAAGCTGGTCCAAGCATGAGTATAGGTTTTGCCATGTAATAATCCCCTTAAGGGAAATAATAACGGCACTAAGGCGAGAATAAGTAAAGCAGAAGTCGGATAGTTACTACTGTGTTCGGCTAAAGTAATCCAACATATTAATGAGACCATCAGGCCAAAAAAACTAAATAAAGCGAGTTGTTTAAAAAATGTAATCATAGGGAAATCATCTTTGTAGTAGAGGCTATACGTTGTCCTAAAGCATGACAAAGTTGTGCTTCATTGTCACTCAATGGGCGATCATTATTATTGCCCGCTAAATGGCTTGCGCCATAAGGTGTTCCACCATCAGTTGTCGCCATCAGTGCTGTTTCACTATAGGGCAAACCCATTATCAACATGCCATGGTGCATGAGCGGTAGCATCATTGATAATAAAGTAGATTCTTGACCGCCGTGTAAACTTCCCGTTGAGGTGAATACTGCTGCTGGCTTACCGATAAGTGAGCCAGAGAGCCATATATCACTTGTTTGATCAATAAAATATTTCAGTGGTGCAGCCATATTACCAAAACGTGTCGGGCTGCCTAATACTAGACCATCACATTGTTTTAAGTCATCAGAATTTACATAAAGATGACCTTGTTTGGGAATGCTATCTTCAGTTGCTTCACAGACGGTAGATATCGCAGGAACAGTTCTTAATTTTGCAGAACAATCTACAACACTTTCAACACCGCGAGCAATGTGTTCAGCCATATCGCGGACATGACCAGATTGACTGTAATAAAGAATGAGTATTTCCGACATGGTTGATCCTTAGATAATGTCTAAGACGGCTTCGGGAGGTCGTCCAATTTTTGCTTTGCCATTATTGATAACAATAGGGCGTTCAATTAATTTAGGATTATCACACATGGCCTGAATAAGTTGCTGGTCAGTCAATGATGAATCTTTTAGATTCAATTCTTTATAAATGGCTTCGCCAGTACGTAGTAATTGACGTGCGTTGATATTGAGTTGACCAAGAATCGTGCGTAGTTGACCAATTGTTGGTGGTGTTTTTAAATAGTCAATAATGATTGCCTGAATACCTTGTTGTTCAAGTAATGCCAATGTTTGACGGGACTTGCTACACCTTGGGTTATGATAAATTTCAATATCACTCATGGTGATGACTCCAAAAATGTTTCTAAAGATGAAATGTGAACTTCTGCCGGCATAATTGTGCCCCATTGTTTACAACTCGGACAGTGCCAGTGCATTGATTTACCTGAAAATCCACAATGTTTACAGGTATAGCGATGACCACGACGTACTAATGTTGTAGTAATGTTTTTAAGCAGTGGAATAATATCAGGATGAGAGGTGTCACCTAATGAAATTAGAGAGTGCAAACCTTCAATAGAAGGGTGACTATGCAATTGTTTATATAAGTAATCATGGGCTGTTTGACTACCTTGTTGAAGTTGGATGATATGAGTTAGCATGAGTCGAGCACTGGTCATATTAGGATAACTAATAAGCAATGCCTGCAACCAGTTACCAAATGCTGGCAGAGTATTCAGTCGTTGGTGACACTCGAGTAATTTAGGAAGTGCTTCAGAAATGTAGTGATGATTTTGTTGTTCAATATTGAGCAAGAATTTTTGAGCTTTGCGGAAATTGTTAGCATTGATGTGGAGTTCGGCACTAAGTAATGCTGCACGAACACATTTATGATCATGTGTATGTGCTTTTTTGAGTAATGACTTCGCGTCATGGGAGTTTATTGTTAGCTGTTGTTCAGCTAGTTCACAGTAAAACTGGGCAATAATTTCCCCCATATTTTCCTGGCTTTGAATTTGAATTTTCTTGGCTATCTCAATCGCTTGTAACCATTTTTTTTCTTGTTGATAGATACGAAGAAGTTGTTGGCTAGCTTCGATTGGTGGTGACGGTTTATTGAGCAATTCAAGAAAAAGTTGTTCAGCTCGGTCAAGTACACCTGCATTCATATAATCCAACCCTAGCTCTACCAATGCTTGGTCACGTTGTTGAGGTGTGAGAGAAGGTCTTGCAATTAGATTTTGATGAATGCGGATTGCACGATCCGTTTCACCTCGTCGACGGAACAGGTTGGCAAGCGCTAAGTGAGTTTCAACTGTATCACTATTGACCTCTAATAGACGGATGAATACATCAATGGCCTTGTCAGGTTGTTCATTCAGTAAGTAATTTAATCCTTTGAAGTATTCCGGATCGAAAGCACCACCTGATATTTTCAAGTGTATTTTGTAGTGCTTACGTGCAGCTAACCAACCGGAGAGAGCCGCGATAGGAAGAAGTAGAAAAAGCCATTCCATGGAATTGAACTCCTAACGCACGTCTTTGATTGGCAAAATTCGAAGGCTGTTTATTTCTTGGTCAGAGATAGCGATTTTTTTGTTAAGGCGACGATTTTCATAACGAAGTCGTAAGCTACTGATGAAGATGGCTATTGCACCAAGTATGATGCCTATGATGAGTGATAAAATCATGATCACTGATAATGGCACAGTCAATGTACCCATATAATAATTGATATCGACAGGATTAGTATTAATAGCAGAGAATGCTGCGCCAACAGTAAAAACGATAACAAAGATAATAATAGTCAATATTCGACGCACGAGACATATTCCTCAACTAGATAGTGTTGATCATACCTTAAAACTTAACATTACCCAGACTAGTTTCAAATCATGTAAAATTACACTATTAGTTAATGTACCCGTTAGTTCGCTACATGTTTTGGAGAAAGAAGAATGACGTTTATTGTCACAGAAAATTGTATTAAATGTAAATACACTGATTGCGTTGAGGTTTGCCCAGTAGATTGCTTTCATGAAGGCCCTAATTTTTTGGTGATTGATCCGGAAGAATGTATTGATTGCACACTGTGTGAACCTGAATGCCCTGCAGAAGCTATTTTCTCAGAAGATGATCTGCCGGATGAGCAAAGTGAATTTTTACAGATCAATGAAGAATTGTCACAAGTATGGCCTGTTATTGCAGAGCAGAAAGATCCGCCAGCTGATGCAGCTGATTGGGATGGTAAAACAGGTAAAACAGTACTATTAGAACGATAGTTATATCAGATTTATTCGTTAAAAAAAGCCCGCATTTAAGCGGGCTTTTTTTGAGTTATATAAACTGAACGTTATTTTATGACATTAAGCTTTTTAATTTAGCCATGGCATTACTTTCAATCTGACGAATGCGTTCAGCAGAGACTTGGTAACGATCGGCTAAAGTATGTAAGGTGACTTTTCCGTCATCGTTTAACCAACGTTGGCTGACAATATCACGGCTACGCTCGTCCAGATTGGCTAAGGCATTAGCTAATTTCTGTTGTTGGAAATCAGCAAAATCAGTTTGTTCTAACTGCAAAGAGGGATCTGAATGTTCAGGTCCAGCTAAATAAGCTGCTGGCGAGAAAGTATTGTCGTCATCTTCAGCATCAACCGGTAAATCAAATGAGGTATCGGGTTGCGCTAGACGACGTTCCATATCCATCACATTATCCGGTGTGACGCCTAGATCTTCGGCAACCGCTTTCACTTCTTCTAGATTTAACCAACCAAGACGTTTTTTAGCACTGCGTAAATTGAAGAATAATTTACGCTGAGCTTTAGTCGTAGCAATTTTCACAATACGCCAGTTGCGAATAACATATTCATGAATTTCAGCGCGGATCCAATGCACAGCAAATGAAACTAAACGCACACCTTTATCAGGATCAAAACGTTTTACTGCTTTCATGAGGCCGATATTACCTTCCTGAATTAAATCAGCAACGGGTAAACCGTAACCGCTATAACCTTTAGCAATTCGATTAACAAAACGAAGGTGAGATAATACTAAGCGATGTGCGGCTTCAAGATCGCCATCTTGTTGTAAACGAGAGGCAAGGTCATATTCTTCTTCAGCGGTTAAAATCGGCACATTGTGAACAAGATTCGTGTACGAATCTACATTACCAATAGGCGCTAAAGCTAAATTGTATTGGACTACATTTGTTGTCATTATGTGGCCTTCTTAAAAAATATTTTCTGAATGATATAACATTAACTAATGAATTCAAATACTAAGAGTCTTATTTTAGGAAAAAGTTCCCGAAATAGTTAATTAGGCTCGATGGAATGAATGTGGCGACCGACAGCAAGCCACGCGCCTAAGACACCAAGTGATAACCCGACAGTCGGTAGAGTCATAAACATATCAATGGCAAACCATTGTAAGGAAAAGTCACTATCATATTGACCGACAAGCTCATGGATTGGTCCTGAGATGAGGCCCATGGTCAATAACAAAATGGACCATGCAAACAAACCACCTAAAATGCCATACCATAAGCCAGTGTATAAAAATGGTCGGCGGACAAAACGATCTGTTGCTCCGACAAGTTTCATCACCCGAATTTCAGATTGACGATTCAGAATGGCAAGCCTAATGGTATTGCCAATCACTAAGAGCACACTCAGCGACAATAAAATTCCTAAAATGGTAATGCCACGCTGTATCGTTTTATTAATACTTCGCAATCGTTGCAGCCATTCCATATCGAGTTGAGCTTGTTCGACTTGAGGTAATTCTTCAAGCCGTGCTAATAGACTACCAATGGCATCTGCGCGTAAACTTTTTTTGGCAGGAGTAATCATAATAATTGCTGGTAAAGGATTGTTTGGCAGTGAGTCTAATAAGCTTCCTAATCCAGATAACTGTCGAAACTCTGCTAACGATTGCTCTGAAGATTGATAGTTAATCAGTGATATTTCTGGCCAATCCTGTAGTTTTTCGGTTAAATTTTTAGTTTGTTTCGAGTTGAGATCTTGTTGTAAAAAAAGCGTAATTTGACTCGCGCTATCCCATTGATCACTGACCTTATTTATATTTTGTAATAATACATAAAGTCCAGCGGGTAATGCTAAAGCAATACCAATAACGGTAATGGTCATCAAACTAGCAAAAGGTTGACGCCATAACTGCCCTAAACTAAATAACATGGTTTGCACGTGGCGCAACAAGTAATTGTTTAATAAGTCAGACAATTTCATGCGGGAACCTGTGGAGCTAAACGACCCTGTTGAAGTATGATTTGGCGGTAGGGCATGGACTGAATTAAATCAAGATCATGTGTGGCAACAAAGACGGTTGTTCCAACCTGATTAAATTGTTCAAACAACTGCATGATGTCACGAGATAATTCAGGATCAAGATTACCCGTGGGTTCATCTGCCAATAAAATAGGTGGACGATTCACAACAGCGCGTGCGATACCAACACGTTGTTGTTCCCCTCCAGATAATGCAATGGGTAGACTACGTTCTTTACCCAGTAATCCAACTTTATCTAAAGAAGCACGTACTCGCCGGCCTAGTTCACGATGGTTTTCACCGGCAATAACTAACGGTAAAGCCACATTATCAAATACAGTACGATCGTGAAGTAAGTTGTGGTCCTGAAAAACCAAACCTATTTGACGGCGATAATAGGGGATTTTACGTCTTGGTAATCGCGTTAGGTTTTGATTGTTGACCAAGACTTGACCATGGGAACTACGTTCAATCAAGGCAATTAATTTCAATAAGGTGCTTTTACCTGCACCAGAATGGCCTGTTAAAAAAGCCATTTCACCTTTAGCTAACTCAAAGGTTAATCCTGATAATGCTTCATGCCGATTGGCATAGCGTTTATGAACATCAGAAAAATGGATCATGGATTAATCTTCACGGCCTAAGAGTGCATCTACAAATTCGTCAGCTTGAAAAGGACGGAGATCATCAATGGTTTCACCAACGCCAATATAACGAATAGGTAGGCCGGTTTTTTTAGCAATCGCAAAGATAATTCCACCTTTAGCTGTACCGTCTAATTTGGTTAGTGTAATTCCAGTTACTCCGACAGCCTGTTCGAACTGCACTGCTTGGGATAAAGCATTTTGGCCAGTGCCAGCATCCAATACTAACATCACTTCATGTGGTGCATTGCTATCTAATTTTCCCATTACGCGTCTTACTTTTTTCAATTCTTCCATCAAATTCGACTGGGTATGCAGGCGACCCGCAGTATCAGCAATCAATATATCAATATTGCGTGCTTTAGCAGCCTGTAGGGCATCAAATATAACCGATGCTGAGTCTGCACCATTGTGTTGAGAAATAACCGCAATATTATTGCGCTCACCCCAAACTTGTAATTGTTCTACTGCCGCGGCGCGGAATGTATCACCCGCCGCCAGCATGACCGACTTACCTTGTTGTTGAAATTGTTTGGCCAGTTTGCCAATAGTGGTCGTTTTACCGACACCGTTAATGCCGACCATTAAAATAACGTAGGGACTTTGTTGCTTTGGAATAACTAAGGGCTGGCAACTAGGCTGTAAAATTGCCACCATATCATCGCGTAAAGCGGTAAATAATGCATCTGAATCACCTAATTGTTTGCGGGCGACTCGTTGCGTTAAATCATTAATGATAGTTTGAGTCGCATCAATACCTAAATCAGCGGTGATTAATTGGGTTTCAAGTTCTTCTAATAACTCATCATCTATGGCTTTTTTGCCCAGAATAAGATCAGCAAAACCTTCCGTTAACTTGGTGCTAGTACGATTAAGTCGCTGTTTTAGACGACTGAATAAATTAGCTGTTTGCTTTTCTGGTTCAGTTTGGGCTGTTAGAGATGTATCATTGTGTTTATCAACCACTTGTACCTGCTGCTCTTCGGCTTGCTCGGTATTTTCAAGAGGTTTTGTTTTTTTTCTTAGGAAACTAAACATAATTGTTGCTTGTCATTAAACGTTAATGAGCAATTTTATCATGTCATGGTTGTGAGGGGCGTATGGTTCAAAAATTTAAAATACTAGTCGGACTATTGTTATTACCGATAGCGGTTATAGCGGATGTAAGTGAGTATCAGCTCGATAATGGGTTGAAGTTAATTGTTAAAGAAGATCATCGAGCACCTGTCGTGGTTTCTCAGGTCTGGTACAAAGTAGGTTCAAGTTACGAACACAATGGTATTACTGGGATCTCACATGTACTAGAACATATGATGTTTAAGGGCACTGAGAATTTAGGGCCCAATGAATTTTCACAGATCATTGCAGCTAATGGCGGCCGTGAAAATGCGTTTACAGGACGAGACTACACGGCTTATTTTCAAACATTAGAAAAAGATCGGCTAGAAGTGAGCTTTCGTCTGGAAGCCGAACGAATGCGCAAACTGGTGATTGATGAAGCAGAGCTATTGAAAGAACGCGAAGTGGTGGCAGAAGAGCGTCGGATGCGTACCGAAGATAATCCACATTCACTAGTGCGCGAAGCATTTAATGCGACTGCCTTTGTAAATAGTCCTTATCATCACCCCGTTATTGGCTGGATGAGTGATATTAATCATTATGAAGTAGATGATTTGCAGCAGTGGTATCAAAATTGGTATGCACCTAATAACGCGACAGTGGTGATTGTGGGTGATGTTGAACCGGAGGCAGTGTACGCCTTAGCAAAGGAGTATTTTGGCCCATTAAAACCGGAGAAAACGGCACAAGTAAAGCCACAAATTGAAGTTGAACAGCGTGGCAAACGGACGATTGAAATAGCAGCACCTGCTGAATTGCCTTATATGATGATGGGGTGGAAAGTGCCTGTGGTAGCTACTATTGCAAAAGATCAGGTATGGGAAACTTACGCTCTTGAAATGTTGGCAGGTATTTTAGATGGCGGTAATAGTGCGCGTTTTACGCGAGATTTAGTGAGAGGTCAGGAAATAGCAGCGAGTGTGGGTGCTGGATATGGTTTGTTTTCACGATTAACAGATATGTTCTTAGTCGTGGGGACGCCTGCTAAAGGCAAAACTGTACAAGACTTACAACAAGCTATACACAGCCAGATTACAGCATTAAAAAACGAACTAGTCAGTGAGCGAGAATTGAAGAGAATTAAAGCGCAAGTTGTAGCGAATGCAGTGTATGAACGTGACAGTGTATTTTATCAAGCGATGCAAATTGGCATGTTGGAAACGATAGGTCTCGATTGGCGATTAAGTGATGCCTATGTGGAGAATGTGCAAGCCATCACGGCTGAACAAGTACAAGCCGTGGCAAAAAAATATTTTATTGATAAGACGCTGACGGTGGCTGAATTAATTCCGATGCCATTAGATGGCAGTAAACAAGCAGTATCAGCGGGAGGTCGTCATGGTCGCTAGAATAGGATTGATGATCGCTACATTATTTGTCGCTTTGGCAGTACAAGCCTCACCTGATATTGAATACTGGAAAACAACGAATGGTGCCAGAGTCTATTTTGTATCTGCTCCTGAATTACCAATGGTAGATATTACCGTTGTGTTTGATGCAGGATCGGCACGAGATAATGAGTTGTCAGGGACAGCATTATTAACCAACGCCATGCTGAATGAAGGTGCTGGTGGTCTTAGTGCTAATCAACTTGCTGCTGCTTTTGATGATGTAGGTGCTCAATTTAGTAATTCATCTGAGCGAGATATGGCATTATTAAGTCTGCGAACTCTGACAGATGAAACAATATTAGAATCCGCACTTCAAGCATTTAGCAAGGTACTTAATAAACCTGACTTCCCTCAGGTAGGCTTTGACCGACTTAAAAAACAAATGTTGATTGGATTGCAAGCAGAAAAGCAGTCCCCATCTGCTATTGCATCACGTGCATTTTACAAAAATGTATATAAAGAACACCCCTATTCAAATATGCCAGCAGGTGATGAGGACGGAGTAGCTAAATTAACGATTGAGTCATTAAAAATGTTTTATCAACAATATTATGTGGCTGCTAATGCTGTTGTAGTATTAGTTGGAGATATAGGGCAATCTCAGGCTAAAATTATTGCCGAACAATTAGTCTCAACATTGCCGGTAGGTAAACAAGCAGTAGATTTGCCAGTGGTGCAATCTTTAACAGGTGCAATAGTTGAGGAGATTGAATACCCATCATCACAAACACATATAGCGATGGGACAGCCAGGTATGAATCGTGGTGATGCTGATTATTTTGCCCTATATGTAGGCAATCACATATTAGGTGGCAGTGGTTTGGTTTCGCAGCTAAGTAATGAAGTGCGAGAAAAACGTGGTTTGTCATACAGTGTTTATAGCTACTTTCGACCAATGCGTGAATTAGGACCATATCAATTTGGTTTGCAAACACGTAATGATCAGGCAGAAGAAGCACTGAATGTTATGCAACAGACATTAAAAGACTTCATTAAAAATGGTCCAACAGAAGCTGAACTCGTGGCAGCTAAACAAAATATTACGGGTGGTTTTGCATTACGTGTTGATAGTAATAGTAAGATTGCTGGTTATTTAACGATGATTGGTTTTTATGATCTACCGATCGATTATTTGGAATCATTCAAAGATAAAGTGGATGCAATCACGGTTAAACAAATAAAAGATGCATTTTCTCGTCGGGTGAAACCGGAAAACATGGTAACGGTGTTAGTGGGTGGCAAAGCAGAATAAAGGTAAATCATCAGGTGTATTAAGGCTTATTGCCGGCAAGTGGCGAGGGCGGAAATTAATCTTTCCTGATGTTGAGGGTTTAAGACCTACACCAGATAGAATTCGTGAAACTGTCTTTAATTGGCTGCACGCTGATATTGGTGGTGCACGTTGTTTGGATTTGTTTGCAGGAAGTGGTGCCTTAGGATTTGAAGCGGCTTCTCGTGGTGCTGAATCAGTCACGCTAGTAGAAAGTAATGCACAAGCAGCTAAACAATTACAAGACAATGTTCAGTTACTAAAGGCTGATGATTGTCTGGTCAAGAATAAGACTGCTCAGCAATTTTTGGCGACCAATTCGGAACAATATGACATTGTTTTTATTGATCCCCCTTATCAAGCTAATCTATGGCAAGATATCACTTATCAGTTGGTTGAAAGTAATGCACTGGTAGATAAGGCAGTGATTTACCTTGAATGTTCAAGCAAGGGCGATTTACCTATTGTCCCTCAGCATTGGCACTTAATTAAAGATAAAAAAGCTGGTGAAGTGCGATACTGTTTATTTTTAAATGATGTGGGAGAGCTTGAGTGACCACAACAGCAATTTATCCTGGGACATTTGATCCTATTACCATTGGTCATGTTGACATAGTGGCACGTGCAAGTAAGATCTTTGACCGCGTTATTGTTGCAATAGCGATTAACCCAAATAAAGCACCAACGTTTAGTTTAAATGAGCGTGTAGACTTAGCAACACAAAGCTTACAAGGTATTGAAAACATTAAGGTATGCGGCTTTGAAGGCTTATTAGTCGATGTCGCCAAACAACAACAAGCCGATGTCATTATTCGCGGTTTAAGAGCGGTATCTGATTTTGAACATGAGTTCCAGCTGGCCAGTATGAATCGTAAAATGGAGCCAGATGTTGAAACATTATTTCTCACACCAGCCGAACAATATAGTTATATTTCATCAAGTTTAGTACGTGAAATTGCCAGTTTAGGCGGCGATGTATCAGAATTTGTTGCACCTTGTGTGGTGCAGGCATTGAAATCTAAATTGGTTTGATATCGTAATAGGGGCTAAGATCTCACTATATTAGAAATATTGGAGTGTTAAATGTCGTTATTTATAACGGACGAATGTATTAATTGTGATGTGTGCGAGCCTGAGTGCCCGAACAGCGCCATTACACAAGGTCCGGAAATTTATGAAATTGCGCCAGAATTGTGTACAGAATGCGTGGGTCATTTTGATGAGCCTCAATGTGTCGAAGTCTGTCCAGTAGATTGTATTCCGAGTGATCCAGAGAATGTTGAGACACAAGAAAAATTACAACATAAATATGAAGGCTTAATGGCCGCTGTCAAATAAGGGAAAGGCTAGGAAATACAAATTGAATAGCATTAAACTCAAACAACCTATCGCCTAAATAGGAACTTGAATCACCCAGATTAAATTAAGGGGCCGTTGCCATAATTTGGACTGTCACACTGATGATTGCTACCTATTATTTTTAATGGTGTGGTTGATGATATTAATAATTGAAACCAGCAATTAAAAATAATCAAGGCACGTTATTCAATTACTTTTTCTCAGTTCTTTTACCATATAGGTAATTAAACCTTTCCATCTCCACATCAAGCGCTTTGCAAATATCATTGATTTCAATATAGTCGAGTTTACGTTCCCCTGTTTCATATTTAGAAACATAGCTTTGAGGCCGATCAAGTGCTTTACTTAATTCAGTCTGTGTTAAACCCGCTTCATCCTTACGCAGTTCTTTGAGAAGATCCCTTAACTTCTTCCTGTTTTCATCCCACGATTTATTGGACATCTAAATATTTCGCTTAGTTGAGAAATATCCCAACTTAGTATATTGTGTTGAATATCCCATTTCGGGATATTATGGATATAGTGATTGTTAGGCGATGGAGTTGCACTCAACAACCAAAAGTGATGGCCCCATCATCCTTAATAACTGGTTAATTTTTCATGTGACGCTACCTATTGTTAGTGAATAAAGATATTTATCTGGAAATAGTTATTATATTAAATAAGGGGATTTCAGCCATTTTTGGCTGAAATAAAAGTACAAAAATCGCTTAGTTTAGCGTTAAATAGTTGTAGATTATAAATGAGTAAAATTGGACAAAAACTCGACTCAACATTTCTTATTCACCTTCAAGGGGCTCTCGATTTTTCACCCGCGTGTATTGTTATTGCTAAAGCTCCGAACGGGGAAGTTACTTATATAAACGAAGCTGTTATAAAGTTTTGGGGGAAAATTGGGTTCTCACTCACTGATATTGAAATTGAAGAATATATAAAAACATGGAAAGAATATTCTGCTGATGGCCATCTTCTTTCAGAGCATGAATTGCCCTTAATAAGAGCCATTCAGTTTGGTGAGATAGTTGAAAGCGAAGAAATCATTGTAGAGCTAGATGATGGTACTAGGAAATGGGCATTGGCAAGCGCTTCTCCCATTTATGATGATGAAGGCAACATTATTGCTGGTTCAGTTATTTGGTGCGATATAACAAAACAAAAAGAGTTAGAAATGAAGCTTGATCAAAAAGCGAGTTATGACTTTTTGACGGGTATTTTATCAAGGCAAAAAATATTTGAGTTAGCCGGTAGAGCATTTACTCGTTCTCAACTAGACAATTCACCCATTACATTTTTAATGTTAGATATTGATCACTTTAAATCTGTGAATGATAATTATGGACATATCATCGGAGATGAAGTGTTACAGGTCTTCGCAGATATTATACAAAGCAACATCAGGCCAAGTGATACTTTTGGCCGAATTGGTGGTGAAGAATTTTTGGTGTTTTTTCAGAATACTTCCTTTGATTTAGGCATATTGTTAGCAGAGACACTGCGACATAAAATCGAAAACCACCCAATAATAACAAAAGCAGGCACTATCAATATAACGACTAGCATTGGTATTTTTTCCACATCGGATAAGGATGAAAAATTTGACACTTTGGAAGATGTTCTGTCAAAAATAGATTGTGGTCTTTATAACGCAAAACGTGAGGGAAGAAACTGTATTGGCAAAATGTAAGCAATTGGACAATATTGTTTTCTTTACTCTCAGAGGTGGGCGGCTGATGCTGAATATTCATTTTTTTCTTTTAGCTATTTGCTGTGTACGGTATCCTTACATGCTTTAAGTTGATAGCAAAAGATTATCCATGCAACAAGAATATCATCCAGCTGAGATTGAAACTGCTGTACAGAAGCAGTGGCATGAGCAAAAAACCTTCCGTGCAGTAGAAGACCCAAACAAAGAAAAATATTATTGCCTAGCGATGTTCCCCTATCCAAGTGGGCAGCTGCATATGGGACACGTCCGCAATTACACCATTGGCGATGTAATCTCTCGCTATCAACGTATGCAAGGTAAAAATGTATTACAGCCGATGGGTTGGGATGCCTTTGGTTTACCAGCAGAAAATGCCGCGATTAAAAATAAGGTTCCACCAGCATCTTGGACTTACGACAATATTGATTATATGCGCGATCAGTTAAAGCGTTTAGGCTTGGGTTATGACTGGGAGCGTGAACTGGCAACCTGTACTCCTGAATATTATCGTTGGGAACAGTGGTTATTTACTCGCTTATTTGAAAAAGGCTTGGTTTATAAAAAAACAGCTGCGGTCAATTGGTGTCCTGTTGATAATACGGTGCTTGCCAATGAACAAGTTGTCGATGGGTGTTGTTGGCGTTGTGATACTCCAGTAGAAAAACGTGAAATTCCACAGTGGTTTATGAAAATCACTGACTATGCCGAACAGTTACTAGATGATTTAGATCAGTTAGATGGTTGGCCAGAGCAAGTTAAAACCATGCAAGCCAATTGGATTGGTCGTTCTGAAGGTTTAAAAATCAAGTTTGGCATTGTTGATAATGATCAAACTTTGGATGTATACACCACGCGACCAGATACATTGATGGGTGTGAGTTACGTGGCAGTTGCTGCGCAGCACCCATTATCTATCAAAGCTGCAGAATCTAATCCTGAGCTACAAGATTTCATCGAAGAATGTCGCAAGATGGAAACATCAGAAGCCGCAATGGAAACGGCTGATAAGAAAGGTGTGGCAACAGGTCTGATGGCCATTCATCCTGTGACCGGTGAGCAAGTGCCTGTCTGGGCGGCCAATTTTGTATTAATGGGATATGGTACTGGCGCTGTGATGTCTGTGCCAGCACATGATCAACGTGATTATGAGTTTGCCCAGCAATATAATTTACCGATTAATCAGGTAATTGAACCTATTGATGACTCTGAAAGTGATTTAAGTAAGGCTGCCTTTACTAGTAAAGGTCGTTTGATTAACTCACAACAGTTTGATGGTTTAACATTTGCTGATTCATTTGATGCCATTGCGGACTTCTTGGTAGAACAAGAAAAGGGTGAAAAACAGGTTAATTATCGTTTACGTGATTGGGGTGTGTCTCGCCAACGATATTGGGGAACACCAATCCCAATCATTAATTGTCCTGATTGTGGTGCAGTTGCTGTTCCATCTGAAGATTTGCCAGTACGATTGCCAGAAGATGTCATTGTTGACGGCAGTGGTTCACCGATTAAATCTATGCCTGAATTTTATCAATGTGCCTGTCCTAAATGTGGTGCTGATGCTGAACGTGAAACAGATACTTTTGATACTTTCTTTGAATCGTCATGGTATTACGCACGTTTTACTTGTCCAGATAATGAAGATGTGATGTTAGATGAACGTGCTAATTATTGGTTATCTGTTGATCAATATATTGGTGGTATTGAACATGCGGTATTACATTTATTATACGCTCGCTTCTTCCATAAATTAATGCGTGATGAAGGTTTAGTATCAGGTGATGAGCCATTCAAAAACCTATTAACACAAGGCATGGTGCTGAAAGATGGCACTAAGATGTCAAAATCAAAAGGTAATACTGTTGATCCGCAGGCATTAATTGATAAATATGGTGCGGATACAGCACGTTTATTCACCATGTTTGCGGCACCACCGGATCAGTCGTTAGAGTGGTCTGATAAAGCTGTTGAAGGCTCGTATCGCTTTTTGAATCGTTTATGGCGTGCCGTGCACGAGCATATTGAGCAGGGTAAGGTAACTAAGCTTGATGTTGATAGCTTAAGTGATGATTTGAAAAACATACGCCGTCACATATATCAAACGTTGACCAAAGTATCGGATGATATTGGTCGTCGCCATACCTTTAATACCGCTATTGCTGCAGTAATGGAGTTGATGAACACCTTAAATAAGTTCAATGATAATAGCGATCAAGCACGAGCCGTGATGCAAGAAGCATTAGAAAAAGCAGTGTTGATGTTGTCTCCCATCACCCCTCATATTTGTCATCAGTTATGGCGAGACCTAGGGCATGATGAAGCGATAGTTGATATGGCTTGGCCTGAAGTAGATGAATCAGCGTTAGTGCAAGATAAAGTTGATCTGATGGTGCAGGTCAATGGTAAGCTACGCTCTAAAGTATCTGTCGCTGCCGATGCAGATAAAGAGTCAATTGAGGCCGCTGCATTAGCTGATGATAATGTGAAACGCTTTATTGATGGTAAAGAAATTCGTAAAGTTATTGTGGTGCCAGGTCGATTGATTAATATAGTAGTTGCAGGTTAAAAAAGGATCATGTTCATGAAGCGTTCCCTATCGAATGTATTTGTTGGTTTCTTATTAATTGTCATCGCCGGCTGTGGATTTCAGTTACGTGGCGCAGCAACACTTCCTGACAGTTTGAAAACCATGTATATACAGGGCATTAACCTAAAAACTGGATTAGGGCTTGAGCTTAAACGAGGTTTGACACGTAATGGTGTCACCGTTGTAAATCATTATCAAAGTGGTAGTGCGGTATTAACAATATTAGAGAATAAAAGTGAACGACGTGTTTTGTCTGTTGATAGAACTGCCAAAGTGAGTGAGTATGAAATACATAATTCAGTTAAGTTCAGCGTAAGTGATGGTCAAGGCCAAGAATTAAGTGAAGCTCAAACAGTTGAGGCGCGGCGTGATTATCAATTTGATCAAGATCAAGTGCTTGGTAAAGATGAAGAAGAACGTTTATTACGTGAGCAACTCGATAAGCAATTAGTACAAAGCATATTGCGCCGTTTATCTGCACTGAAATAAAACGCAGCCATGCGCCTCCGATCTGATCAAATAGTGGGGCATGTACAACAAGGATTATTGCCTGTCTATTTGGTTTTTGGTGATGAGCAGATGCTGGTGGAAGAAGCCAGTGATGTAATTCGTCAACAAGCACGAAAACAAGGTGCTGATGACCGCCAAGTCTGGCATGTGGAAGGTCGGTTTAACTGGTCAGAGCTACAATGGCAAGAGCAGACGATGTCTTTATTTTCCAGCCAGCGTTTGTTAGAAATACGATTGCCTTCTGGTTCGCCAGGTAAAGAGGGTGGCGAAGCATTACGCCGCTATGTTGATAATCCACCCATTGACACAACACTGTTAATTATCAGTGGCAAAATCGACACTCGTTCTCAAAAAAGTAAATGGTTTACTGAGATTGATAAAATTGGTGCAACTATCCCCGTTTGGCCGATAGATTTAGCCAAGCTACCGCATTGGATATTACAACGTATGCAACAACGTGGTCTGCGGGCAAATCAACAGATTTCGGCACTGATTGCCGAACGTGTTGAAGGCAATTTATTTGCTGCAGCCCAAGAAATAGAGAAGTTGCAGTTACTCTGCCCTGATGGCGAAGTTGATGAGCAGACAGTCTTGGCATCCGTGGCGGATAGTGCTCGTTTCGAAGTGTTTGGATTAATGGATACTGTGTTTTCCGGCCAAGCAACAAAAATACCAAGAATGTTGAATCGGCTACGTGCTGAAGGATTGGATATACTGGCAGTGTTTTCGGCAGTATCATGGTCATTACATCGTGCGGTTGACATGGCGATACAGCTTGATAATGGTATGCAATTAGGTCAAGTTTTTGCATCTCAAAAACCGCCAATATGGGAAAAGAGTCGTCCAATGATGCAACAAGCCTTGATGAGGCATGATCGCATGCAGTGGCAAGAATTTTTGCAGCAAATGGCTCGTATTGATCAAGCGGCGAAAGGGAATTTAAAGATCTGTCCATGGTCATTGTTAGAAGCCTTATGTCTGCATGTAGCAGGCATAAATATTAGCAATCAACATTAGTAGGAGTATTGCATTGGATATTGAGCAATATATGCACACCTTAGGTCAGCAAGCGAGAGAGGCGAGTCGAGCCATGTCACGTGCAGATACCAAGGCTAAAAATCATGCATTGCGAGCAATTGCAACGGAAATTAGAGCTGCTTCTGATACCTTAAAACAGCAAAATGATATTGATCTCGAAGCCGGTAAAGCTAAAGGTTTAGATGCTGCTTTATTAGATCGTCTTGAGTTAACAGATGCGCGCATAGAATCCATGGCGGAAGGTTTGGAACAAGTTGCAGACTTACCTGATCCTGTTGGTGAAATCAGTGATCTGCATTTTCGACCATCAGGTATTGAACTTGGCAAGATGCGAGTACCTTTGGGCGTGGTTGGGATTATTTATGAGTCTCGTCCTAATGTAACAGCGGATGCGGCGGGTTTATGTTTGAAATCGGGTAATGCCACTATTTTACGTGGTGGTAGCGAAGCCATTAATTCCAATCAAGCGCTTGCTAGTTGTATTCACCGAGGACTTGCACAAGCTGGTTTGCCAACGACTGCAGTACAAGTTGTTGAAACAACGGATCGTGAAGCTGTAGGCCAATTAATTACCATGACAGAATATGTTGATGTGATTGTGCCTCGTGGTGGTAAAAGCCTAATCGAACGGATCAGTAATGATGCGCGAGTGCCTGTTATCAAACATCTTGATGGTATTTGTCATGTTTATATTGATGGCGCAGCTGATTTGGATATGGCAGAAGAAATTGCCTTTAATGCAAAATGTCATCGTTATGGTGTGTGTAATGCAATGGAAACATTACTGATCGACAGTGCTATTTCTGCTGAGATATTGCCACGTTTGGCAAAACGATATGCAGCAGAAGGAGTGGAATTACGCGGTTGTGAGCTTACTCAAATTATATTGCCTGATATTAAATTAGCCACTGAGGAAGATTGGGATACCGAATATTTAGCACCTATTTTATCAATACGTATTGTCGAGGGCCTTGATGATGCCATGGATCATATTCATCAACATAGCTCAGGTCATACCGAGGCAATTATCACCGAAAATTATGACCGCTCGCGTCGGTTCTTAGCGGAAGTCGATTCCAGTTCAGTGATGGTCAATGCATCAACGCGTTTTGCCGATGGTTTTGAATATGGTTTAGGTGCAGAGATTGGTATTTCTACCGATAAAATCCATGCACGTGGACCAGTAGGATTAGAAGGCTTAACCTCGCAAAAATGGATTGTGTTAGGAAGCGGACAAGTTCGTCGCTAAGCAATGAAAGAAGCGATTGGTATTTTGGGTGGGACATTTGATCCCATCCATTATGGTCATTTAAGACCTGCATTAGATGTTGCAGAACAATTGAACTTATCACATATTCGTTTAATCCCGAATTCAACACCACCTCACCGTGATCAGCCTCAAGCGACAGCTAAACAGCGATTATTGATGTTGAACCTTGCGGTAAAAGATAATGAACAATTTGTAGTAGACGATCGTGAATTACAGCGTGAAGGACTATCTTACACAGTCGATACTTTATTGAGTTTACGACACGATTTTCCTGATACCCCGTTATATCTACTAGTGGGTACAGATGCTTTTTTAGGTATTAAAGCTTGGCATCACTGGCGGCAGTTGCTGGATCTGTGTCATATAGTGGTCATGCAACGTCCTGATGAAGGTTTAGTCATATCATCAGATCTAGAGCGATGGTATCAACAGCATTTAGCATCTGTCGCTGACAGTCATTTATCAGCCGGTAAAATTTGGCCGATAGTGGTGACTCAATTAGCTATATCTGCCACGAATATTCGATCAGATATAGCTCGAAATGTGAGCGTACAGTTTTTATTGCCAGATGAGGTTATTAAAGTAATAAATGAAATAAGCTTATATAAAGCTAATCGGTAAGTGAGAACTGCAACAGACGAGAAGCCACCGTTACTGTAAACTAGCACTATTATAGTTAATGGAGAGCCTGATGAAGGTTAATGAATTAAAACTACTGGTGATTGATGCACTAGAAGATATTAAAGCTGAAGATATTCAGGTACTTGATGTCACCACCATGACAGATGTGACTGACTTTATGATTATCGCAACTGGTAAATCAACACGTCAGGTTAAAGCGCTAGCCAATCAAGTTACTAGCCAAGCTAAAGCCGCGGGTATTCAGCCGCTGGGCGTTGAAGGTGAAAATGTTGGAGAGTGGGCTTTAGTCGACTTAGGTGATGTGATTGCCCATATTATGACCCCGCAAACTCGCACCACGTATAACTTAGAAAAGTTATGGAGTGTGCCTGAAACAGTGGACGCATCAGAATAGACACTGGCTGAAGACTAATGAAGTTAAATCTGTTGGCCGTTGGCACAAAAATGCCAACATGGGTCACCGATGGTTATCAAGAATATGCCAAACGTATGCCGCGAGAATGTAGTCTTCATTTACATGAAATAACCCCTGCGAAACGAGGTAAAAGTGGTAGCTCTGCACAATGGATACAAGAGGAAGGCGAACGTATTTTAGCCAATATTCCAAATAATCATCATGTGGTTGCCTTGGATGTAAAAGGTAAAGAGTGGAGTACAGAACAATTATCTGAACAACTCCAAAACTGGCAGGCCGATGGTCGTGATGTTTCCTTGTTAGTCGGTGGGCCAGATGGTTTATCTGATAGCTGTTTACAGCGTGCTAATCAACGTTGGTCACTGTCCTTATTAACATTACCGCATCCATTAGTACGGATTGTAATGGCTGAGCAGTTATATCGTGCTTGGACTGTGTTGCAAAATCATCCTTATCATCGCGCATGAATTTCCCTACACTCTATTTAGCTTCAAATTCACCGCGTAGACGTGAACTTTTGACCCAAATCGGAGTCGATTTCTCAGTGATATCTGTTGATGTCGATGAGAGTAGCTTACGAGGTGAAATGCCCGTAGAGTATGTACAGCGTGTTGCACTTGCGAAAGCTAGAGCAGGCTGGCAAGGTGTAGGCAAGCAAAATAATTTACCTGTATTAGGTGCTGATACATCTGTTGTCTTAGAAGATATTATTTTCGGTAAACCAAGGGATGAATCCGATGCGAGGACAATGCTGGAGAAGTTGTCTGGTCGTAGTCATCAAGTAATGACCGCGGTAGCGGTTGTGCTTGGCGAGCAAGAATGGTGTGAGTTAAGCGTAAGTACAGTGACATTCGCCACATTGACTAAGGCCAATATTGATTGGTATGTATCAACCAACGAAGGTGTGGATAAAGCAGGTAGTTATGCTGTGCAAGGGCTTGCAGCATTGTTTATCGAGAAGATACAAGGCAGTTATTCAGGTGTGATGGGATTGCCTTTGAGAGAAACAGGATTGTTATTAACGGACATAGCCGGACAGATAGAATGAGTAGTGAAATACTAATTAATGTGACACCGAGTGAAACTCGTGCTGCGGTAGTTGATAATGGCGTATTGCAAGAAATCTATATAGAACGTACGGAATCTCGTGGTTTAGTCGGCAATATATACAAAGGCAAGGTATGTCGTGTTTTACCGGGTATGCAAGCTGCGTTTGTTGAAATTGGTTTGGCGCGAGCAGCCTTTTTACATGCTTCTGATATTTCTATCCCTAAAGGGCAAACCGGTGATCTACAAGAAGCTGAAGTGCCTGCGATTACTTCATTATTACGCGAGGGGCAGGAAGTTTTAGTGCAGATTGTTAAAGATCCTATGGGGTCTAAAGGCGCTCGTTTAACAACACAACTCTCTGTTTCATCACGCTATTTGGTTTATATGCCTGAAGCCAGTGGTATTGGTGTCTCACTCAAAATTGATGGCGAAGAAGAACGTGAACGTTTGAAAGCCTGTTTGATGTCACAGCTTGAACCTGAAGCGGCAGGTTATATTCTGCGTACGGCTGCAGAAGGTGTGACTGAAAAAGAACTACTGGCAGATTTAGAATTCTTACATCGTTTATGGAATAAGTTGGAAGAAAAAAAACCATCAGTTCAATGTGGTGATCCCCTATATGAAGATTTACCATTAGCGTTACGTGCATTGCGTGATTTATTTTCATCTGAAGTTGAGCGAGTTAGGATTGATTCAGGAACGACTTATCGTAAAGCAATGAAATTTTCTGAGGGGTTTATGCCTGAATGTGCCTCTCGTCTTGAACATTACAAAGGTGATAGACCGTTATTTGATTTATTTAGTGTTGAAGATGAAATCAATAAAGCACTTGAACGTAAAGTACTGCTCAAATCTGGCGGTTATTTAATCTTTGATCAAACTGAAGCCATGACAACCGTGGATGTAAATACCGGTGGTTTTGTTGGCCATAAAAATTTAGAAGAAACTATTTTTAAAACTAATTTAGAAGCGGCGCACGCGATTGCACGGCAATTAAGGGTTCGTAATCTTGGCGGCATTATTATTCTCGATTTTATTGACATGGAAGAACAAGAACATCGTGATCAGGTGTTGCGTGCTTTAGAAAGGGAAATGAGTTCGGATAGGGCTCGTCATAATATTTGTGGTGTATCTGAACTTGGTTTAGTTGAAATGACACGTAAGAGGACGCGTGAAAGTCTCGGTCATATCCTTTGCGAATCTTGTCCTTGTTGTGATGGTAAAGGTTATGCTAAAAGTGCTGAATCGGTGTGTTATGAGATTTTCCGTGAAATTTTGCGAGAAGCGAAACAGTATGAAACGAGTCAATTCTTAGTATTAGCATCCCAAGATATTATTGACCGATTTAATGATGAAGATTCAACTAATTTGGCTGAATTAGAACAATTTATAGGTAAGCCGATTTTATTCCAAAATGAGCCGCTATATAGCCGCGAACAATTTAATGTGGTGTTGATGTAATCCATGTCTATTATTCGACACGGCTTTCACATAGTCACTAAACAAGTGGCCTATTTTCTGGTTATTGTTGCCGTGCTATTAACCGTATTTGTTGGTGCGGTGTATTGGTTGTCTGACGCTGTTGAACAACGGCAAGATGAAATTGCTATTTGGGTAGGAGATAAACTGGGCTATCCAGTTGAGATTGGTGTTGCGGGGTTGGATTGGGTTGGACTGATGCCAAAACTGCAGGTTGAAAATGTCCATGTATTTAAGCACGATCGAGGGTCGGAATTACTCAGTTTGCAATATCTTTATTTTGGCTTAGATATTGTTGCAAGCCTGAAAAATAGAGAGCCAGTGTTAAATGACATTACATTAACAGGATTGACCATCTCTATTGTACGTGATGAAGTGGGAAAATTACGATTACAAGGGCTTGATGAAAGTCCACAATCCTCAGTTGATATCGTAAAGTTATTGTCATGGGCACAGCTACTCAACAGAATTCATTTACAAGCTATTACCATTAACTATACCGACCATAAATACACGTCACTTTCAGGTCAATATAAATTAAGCCATGCAACGGTAACGCATGAAGAACAACGCTGGACTACCACTACGAATATCCATTTCCCAGAGGCTGTAGGCGACAATGTGCAAATTAATGCCCAAGGGATACTAGATGAAAATAATTGGCATGACAGTGAGTGGCAATGGCAAGCTAAGCTAAACGATGTAAAGCTAGCTTCTTTGTCTGAGCAGCTTGTTTGGCAAGATCTTGGCATAAAAAAAGGTATGCTCAATGCAACTTTATCAGGCAATGGTGTTGGTTTTACTATTGAATCCGTCAAAGCTGAATTGGCTTTGGAAAAAGGTGAACTGATATCTCGACAGCAGAATTTGGTTTATACACCTGTATCAATAGCACAGTTAAAAGGCGAGTTTGACTGGCAGTCTCAGCAACAAGAGTGGCAATTGTCGGGTCATCAGATAGAGCTGGAAATGAATGGAGATGTTTGGCCACAAACAGCATTTACAGTCAATAAAAATAGTGATGATTCTCTATTCATAGCAAGTGATTACCTTCGTTTAAGTGATATCACTTCCATTGCTTTATTAACCACAAAATCACCTGAAATAATTCGACAACAACAACCAGCAGGGGATATTGAGAAGTTTAATCTTCACTATTCGGCCGATACAGGCATATCTAGCTTAGCTTTTAATTTGCGTGATGGCGCAGTATTACCTTGGAAAGATTATGCCGGTGTTACAGGATTAACAGCCGAGGTTGATTGGCAGGGTGATCATGGGAATCTTAATTTAGATAGTCATCAATTGACGCTGTATCCAGAGCAGTGGTTAGATGATGCGGTATTTTTTGATTCAGTATCGGGAATGATAAGCCTGCAAAAAAATCCACAATCATGGGTTATGACAAGCAATGCTTTTAGAATGTGGAATGATGATCTGACACTGCAAGTAGATGGCAGTGTTGAACACACGATTGAAGGTGAAACGGTCAATGATTTGAAATTAACATTGGAAGAAGTGGTGGTCGATAGATGGAAATCATATGTGCCACAACGAATATTAAAAGATAGTTTCAAAAAATGGGTTGCAACGGCATTCCAGACAGGGAAAATCAGTGATGGTGTTATTGAATTGAAAGGTAATTTAGCTGATTTTCCATATAAGGAATCAGCTGGAAAAGGGCAATTTAATATGATGCTGACGGTAGAAGATGTTCATTTGCATTACGCACCTGAATGGCCTGATTTATTGGGTGTGAATGCCACAATCACAAGTACAGGCAATGATTTAATTATTAAAAGCCAGCAAGGTGAGATAGCAGGATATAATTTTGCCAGTGTCACAGCAACGATTACGGATCTTATTAGATCTAACCCTATTCTACGAGTAGAAAGTGAGTTGAAGGGGACCACAGTTCAGGCATTACAATTTCTGCAAAACAGCCCACTTAAGCAACGATTTGGTAGCGCTGTGAAGGATATTCAAGCAATGGGTACTAGTGAGATTCATTTGAATTTAATGGTGCCATTGGATGATACAGATGCGACTGAAGTGTTGGGGCATGTCAGTTTTGTAGAGAGTCAAATGCAAGTAAAAGAATTACCTAATTTGGTATTGTCAGAGATCAATGGATTATTACAATTCAATCATCAAGGTGTAAGCGCTCAGGCTATTAAAGCTAATCTGTTATCTGAGCCAGTGATTATTTCAGTAAAACCTGCGTTTGATAGCACAATTGTGTCTACTCAAGGACATGCCACAAGCGAACAAATTAAAGCAATTTGGCCAAATAGGATAATGAATTCCATTTCTGGAAAAACAGCATATCAATTGGATCTGACTATTTCAGAAAAAGAATTAGGAGACTTTAATGTTGATATGACGGTGAGCTCAAACTTGAGCGGTTTTGAGTTTGATTTTCCTGAACCTTTTGCTAAAAATAAAGAGGACAAAAAATCATTTCAGATTGGATTTAAGCATATAGATGATAGTTTGGCGTATTCGATTGAATATGATGAACTATTCAATGCAATAGTGATACCTGAGAAAGGGCTGTGGCGTGGTGAGATTCGTTTTGGAGTTGGTAAAGCTCAGTTGCCCGAACATGGCCTGAAAGTTCGAGGTCAATTGGCTGAACTAGCTGTTGTGGATTGGTTAAAATGGAATGAACAACAGCCTGAAGATATGAATCAAGCAACGACAGATATTGATGATATTTCGATGACAATAGGAAGGTTGACAGCATTTAATCAACAATTAACGAACCTAAATTTATCTGCTCAAAGAGATGCCCAAGGTTGGCGTACTAATATTCATAGTGATCAGACAACAGGTTCGCTTTATTTGCCGATTAATATGAATAGTTCATCAGTTTTAAAAGTAGATTTAGATAAGGTTGATTTTTTATTACCTAAAGAAGAGTCAGAACATGTTGATAATAGCGATGATTCACAAAGCAGTTTATGGCCAGCAATGGATATTAAAATCGGAGCATTAACTATTAATGATATGGCTTTGGGAGCGTTACAAGCTCAAGCTCATAGACAGTCAAATGTTTGGATACTTGATTCGGCAACATTAACATCAGATATATTTACCGCATCAATATCGGTTGGAGAGTGGAAAAAAACACCATCTGGCGACCAATCCCATTTTGAAGTGACTGCTGACAGTAATGATTTAGGCGATTTGTTAACGAACTTTGGCTACCAACAAGCAATAGATGCTGAAAGTGTCGCAATCACAACGAATTTATCATGGTCAGACTCACCATTCAATGTCTCAAGAGCCAATATTAATGGCACATTGGATTTTGAAGTCGGTAAAGGTACGCTGGAAGATGTTGAGCCGGGTGCAGCTGGGCGGATTTTTGGATTATTAAGTGTTGCCGCAATACCGAGACGATTGGCATTAGATTTTAGTGACCTGTTTGCTAAGGGTTTTAGCTTTAGTTCAATAACAGGAACATTTGATTTGGCCAATGGTCAAGCTGTAACGGATGATTTACTTCTGGATGGCGCAACAGCCAAGATAGAAATATCAGGTCCAATTGATCTTATTAATAAACAATATGATCAAACAGTTAAGGTGACACCTGATGTTTCATCAACGCTACCTATCGCGGGTGCTGTGGGTGGCCCGATAGGTATAGGCGTGGGAGCTGCCATTTTGATTGTCGATAAACTTGTCGACAAACTTTTCAATAAGGATATTGTCAACTTTATTAGCTATCGATATCACTTAACAGGTTCTTGGGATGATCCGCAATTGAATGTAGTTAAGCCAACTACGCCGTGAGTTTGTAGCAATATCTGGTATGATCTACCTCCTTTAATTTACAATAGTTATCTCATGTCAGACTCTTTATTTGAACAAGTCAATCAACAGTTATTGGTTCCTGCGGGACTAATGGAAACTGATTTAGAGAAAACACTGGGCCTAATGATGGGGCGAGGTGTCGACTATGCCGATCTCTATTTTCAACAGTCACGCCAGGAAAACTGGGCACTAGAAGATGGCATTGTTAAGGATGGTGGCTATCATATTGAGCAAGGTGTTGGTGTTCGAGCATGCAGTGGTGAAAAAACAGGTTTTGCTTACTCTGACGATTTGATTTTGCCCGCATTACAAGATGCAGCAAAAGCAGCACGAGCCATTTCTCGACAGGGTTCTAATGGCCAAGTACAAGCTTGGAAGCGAACGGTAGCACCGAAGTTTTATGCTGATACGGATCCTTTAGCAGTATTATCTGTGGAACAAAAATTAGATTTATTGTATCAGGCAGATATTGCTGCGCGTGCAGCCGATCCACGAGTGACCCAAGTTAATGTGAGTTTGGCGGGTGGTTTAGATACTGTTCTTATTGCGGCTAGTGATGGCACGTATGCTGCGGATATTCGACCATTGATACGAATGAATGTATCTGTGATTGTTGAATCAAATGGGCGGCGAGAAAGGGGGAGTGCAGGTGGTGGCCGACGATTAGATTATCGATACTTTCAGGATAATGATTTAGCGCAGAGTTATGCTAAAGAAGCAGTAAGACAAGCATTAGTGAATCTCGAAGCAGTCGATGCACCTGCGGGTAATATGACCGTAGTATTAGCGTCTGGTTGGCCCGGGGTATTACTACATGAGGCAGTTGGTCATGGTCTTGAAGGTGATTTCAATCGAAAAGGAAGTTCAGCATTTTCAGGGCATTTAGGCGAAATGGTCGCATCACCGCTCTGTACGGTTGTTGATGATGGCACATTACAAGACCGACGTGGTTCTTTATCCATTGATGATGAAGGCGTGCCTACTGAAAAAACGACCCTCATTGAAAAGGGTAGGCTTACTGGCTATATGCAAGATAAACAGAATGCACGGTTGATGGGCTCTCGTAGCACTGGCAATGGCCGCCGTGAGTCTTATGCTCATTTACCGATGCCAAGAATGACTAATACATATATGTTACCGGGTGAGCATGAACCAGAAGAGATAATTGCTTCGGTTGATAAAGGTATTTATGCCGTTAACTTTGGTGGCGGACAGGTTGATATTACTTCAGGTAAATTTGTATTTTCGACCAGTGAAGTATATTTGATCGAAAACGGTAAAATTACCCAACCGATAAAAGGTGCAACTTTAATTGGCAATGGCCCAGAAGTGATGAAACGTATCAGTATGGTCGCTAATGATTTGGAATTGGACACGGGCGTCGGTAGTTGCGGTAAAGAAGGGCAGACTGTGCCAGTAGGTGTAGGTCAACCAACCCTTAAAATAGACGGATTAACAGTAGGTGGAACAGCGTGACAAAAAAACATAAGGCAGTTGCCTTAATTTCTGGCGGTCTTGATTCATTGCTGGCAGTGCGTGTATTGCAAGAGCAAGGTATTGAGGTAGAAGGCATTAATTTTTACACAGGATTTTGTGTAGAAGGACATACTCATGCAATCCGTAATCATGATAAAGACAAGAAAAAACGTAATAATGCCTTATGGGTAGCAGAGCAATTAGGAATTAAGCTCCATATTGTTGATGTGATTGAAGAATATAAAGATGTTTTGCTAAATCCAAAGCATGGCTATGGTGCCAATATGAATCCCTGTTTAGATTGTAAAATCTTTATGGTGAGTAAGGCCGTGGAATGGGTTAAAGAAAATCACAAAAATGGTTTTGATTTTATTATTACGGGTGAAGTTATTGGTCAACGCCCCATGTCGCAACGTAAAGAAACTATGCCTATCATTGCAGATGAGTCGGGGGCAAATGATATCTTGCTAAGACCTTTATGCGCCAAGAATTTACCCGCCACAAAACCGGAGCTGGAGGGTTGGGTAGACCGAGAAAAACTATATGATTTTAGTGGCCGAAATCGTAAACCACAAATGGCTTTAGCCGCGCAATTTGGCTTTACTGATTATGCGTCACCGGCAGGTGGCTGCTGCTTTCTGACCGATAAAAACTATTCAGATAAATTGGTTGATTTGTGGCAGGGACGAGGCAGTCGTGAATATGAAATGGATGACATTATGCTACTTAAAGTAGGACGTCATCTTCGACCTAAACCAGAGTTTAAATTGATCATCGCGCGCGATGCAGGCGAAAGTAAATATTTAGAAGGCTATCGTAAACAGTTTATAACAATCCAAGTTGTTAGTCACAATGGTCCTTTGACATTAGTTGATGGTGAGATTAAACCTGAAGATTATTCTCTGGCTGCAGGTGTTGTTGCGCGATATGGCCAAGGACGTGATGCAGATAATGTTGAAGTGGAGCTATCTGTACCAGGACAAGAAATTCAAACAATGAATATTAAACCTCTGTCATCAGATGAAGTCAGTAAGGATTGGCACGTATGAGCCGCTATGAATTAGATGCCAGACGGATGTTATGCCCGATGCCTGTTATTAAGACACAAAATAAAGTTAAAGAACTGGTAGAAGGCGATATATTAGATGTCATTTGTACCGATCCTGGTGCACTGAGCGATATCCCTGCTTGGGCACGGATTAACGGCCATCAGATTATGGAACATCATGAAAATGATGATGAAATAATCATTACGGTTCAAGTCGGCCCAGAGCACTAAAATGATGCGAGAAAGTTATGTTTGCGCTACTATGGTGCGTTTATGATGGATGTATCAGGCGAGAATCCAAGTTTTTAATAACTATTAAAGTTGGCTTGTTTTATGCATCATAGCATGAGTATTTTTTTGCACGAGAGTGCAGTTTTTTAAATTGGAGATTTTGTAAATGTCAGTCGAAAATGTACTTCAAATGATCAAAGATGAGGAAGTCCTATTTGTTGATTTCCGCTTTACCGATACCCGTGGTAAAGAGCAACATGTTACTTTCCCTGCACATTCTATTGATGAAGACACCTTTACTGAAGGTAATATGTTTGATGGCTCTTCAGTGGCAGGTTGGAAGGGTATTAATGAATCAGATATGATTTTGATGCCAGATCCTGAAACGGCAGTCATTGATCCTTTTATGGATGATATTACGCTTATTATTAGCTGTGACATCATTGAACCATCAACGATGCAAGGTTATGAACGTGACCCTCGTTCTGTTGCACATCGTGCTGAAGCACATATGCAAGCAACAGGTATAGCGGATGCCGCATACTTTGGTCCTGAAAATGAATTCTTTATCTTTGACGATGTTCGTTGGTCTAGCGATATCTCAGGTTCATCTTATAAGATAGATTCTGATGAAGCTTCTTGGAATACAGATAAAGTATTTCCTGATGGTAATAAAGGTCATCGCCCAAGTGTTAAAGGCGGTTATTTTCCGGTTCCTCCAGTTGACTCATTACAAGACATGCGTTCTGCAATGTGTTTAACACTTGAAGAAATGGGCCAAATAACGGAAGTACATCATCACGAAGTGGCGACAGCTGGTCAGTGTGAAATTGGTTCTAAATTTAACACATTGGTTAAAAAAGCTGATGAAGTTCAACAGCTTAAATATGTTGTACATAACGTTGCGCATGCATACGGTAAAACAGCAACTTTTATGCCTAAGCCACTAGTCGGTGATAACGGTAATGGTATGCACGTTCACATGTCTTTATTTAAAGATGGTGAAAACTTGTTTGCTGGTAATAAATATGGTGGATTGTCTGACACTGCTTTGTACTACATCGGTGGTATTATCAAACATGCTCAAGCATTGAATGCGTTCACAAATTCAAGTACTAACAGCTACAAACGTTTAGTTCCTGGTTTTGAAGCACCAATCATGTTGGCATACTCTGCACGTAACCGCTCTGCATCAATTCGTATTCCTTTTGTAAATAATCCTAAAGGTCGTCGTGTTGAAGTTCGTTTTGGTGATTCAACTGCTAACCCATACTTAGCATTCGCAGCTCTGTTGATGGCGGGTCTTGACGGTGTTAAAAATAAAATTCACCCTGGCGATGCAATGGATAAAGATTTGTATGACTTGCCACCAGAAGAAGAAGCGGCAATTCCACAAGTTTGTTATTCATTAGATCAAGCTTTGACTGCGTTAGATAATGATCGTGCATTCTTAACGGATGGTAATGTATTTACCGATGACATGATTGATGCTTTCATTGAGTTGAAAATGGAAGAAGTAACTCGCTTACGTATGGAAACTCACCCTGCTGAGTTTGATTTGTATTACAGCTGTTAAGCAACATTTGTTTTAAATGTGTGAAACGTCTCTACTTTATTTATAAGGTAGAGACGTTTTTTTATGCCTGATATGTTGCAGTTACTACGCAGCTGTTCTATGCTTCGACTATGAAATATTGGTTAGTATCACTACTATTTGTCACGATGAGTGCATACGCGGCACTTTATCGTTCAATCGATGAGTACGGTAATGTTTCATATTCTGATATGCCTTCTGAGAATGCCGAACTAATTGAATTAAAAGAATTATCAACTTACACGCCTACCCCTATTCCTACGAAAGTTGATGTTATAACTGAAGACATCGTTGAGCTAGAACAAGATTTAACGCCTCCCAACTATAAAATTAGCATTGCATCTCCAGAGCAGAATGAAAGTATTTGGGATGGTGGTGGTACCGTTACCATTGCGGTGAATATTAGTCCTGCTCTTAATTCAGAGAGAGCGGATCAAATAGTATTTAAATTAGATGGCCAACGTGTTGGAGAACCGCAGTCCAGCACAAGCTTTACTTTAACGAATATTGACCGTGGCAGCCATATTGTTGTTGCATCTGTTGTTGATAAAGCCGGTAAGGTTATGAAAAACAGTAAATCTATTTTATTCCATATCCACCGTCGCTCTGTCGCGGGTCCGTAACAAATAAAATTCCCAAAACTCCCGCAATGCACTATTATGGTGCAATAAAAGGTGTGTGTGACATATACTGTTGCTTGTCGGCTGATATTTTCTATCTTGATTAAATTAATATTAACTTTAACCAGTTGATATTTAATATTTATTTGATAAATAAAGGCAGTACTTTAAGAGTTGGAGCAGTTTTTGCTCTATTGATTTTATGCAAACGTTATTGATGAATAAATTAACATGACAATTGAAATCCCTTATCAAAATATTATCGAGAATTTAAGTACATCTATCATTATTCTTGATGAACAATTGAGTGTGAAATTTATTAATGCATCAGCAGAAATATTGTTCGATATGAGTCAATACCAAGCCAAACATATTCCATTACAGAGTTTATTACCAGGTGAACATAGTTTGTTTACTTGTTTGCAGCGAGTATTACAAACAGGCCAAGAATTGATTGAGCGTGAAATGAAACTGTATGTGTACACGACAGGTGAAACATTCGTCGATTGTTCGATTAAGTTATTAGAATCCGAACCTAACAGACCATTACTACTACTCGAATTTTCTCAACTGGACGTACAACATCGGATTAGCCGTAATGATAGCTTACATGCTCAACAGCAAGTCGTCCGTGGGCTTGCCCATGAGATCAAAAACCCTTTGGGGGGCTTACGTGGTGCCGCACAATTATTAGAGCGCCAGTTGGATTCTGATGAGTTAAAAGAATATACCGGCATTATTATTAGCGAGGCTGATCGCTTACAAAACTTGATGAATGACATGTTAGGGCCGAGCCAAAAAACGAAGAATAACTTAGTTAATATTCACCAAGTGATGCAGCATGTTCGACAATTAGTTTTAGCTGAAGTGGATGAGAGGTTAGAATTCAAGGGTGATTACGATCCGAGTATTCCAGAATTTTATGCTGATTTTGATCAACTGGTTCAAATCTTTTTAAATATCATTCGTAATGCAGTCCAAGCAATGAATGGTGTTGGTAAGATTATTTTACGGACACGCATTCAGCGCCATATCACCATCGAAAATCAACGCCACCGCACAGGAGTGGGTATTGATATTGAAGATAATGGCCCAGGTATTCCTAAATCATTAAAAGAAACCATGTTTTATCCGCTGGTAACGGGTCGAGCAGAAGGCACGGGCTTGGGATTATATCTTTCACAAAATTTAATTCACCGAAATCATGGCTCGATAAGTTGTACTAGTCGGCCTGGTCGCACGGTATTTTCAGTTGTTTTTCCTTTGGAGAAAGTTGGTGACAAGTAAAGCAAAAGTATGGGTAGTGGATGACGACCGTTCAATCCGTTGGGTGTTAGAAAAAGCAATGCAAGCAGTTGGTATTACTGTGCAGGTATTTGAAAATGGTAATTCGGTATTGGATGAATTAAAAACGAGTCGACCTGATGTATTGGTGAGTGATATTCGGATGCCAGGCATTGATGGTTTGCAACTCATGGCTGATATTAAACGAATGGTGCCTGATCTGCCGGTTATTATTATGACTGCCTACTCAGATTTAGATAGTGCTGTATCAGTATATGAGGGTGGTGCATTTGAATATTTACCTAAGCCATTTGATGTTGATGAGGCAGTTGAATTAGTTCAACGTGCTATTTCACATAGCCAAGAGCAATATCAAGTCGATGAGGAAACCGTTAATCTCGGCACGGAAATTATTGGCGAAGCTCCGGCAATGCAGGAAGTATTCAGAGCAATTGGACGATTAGCCCGCTCAAATATTACGGTATTGATTAATGGTGAATCAGGCACCGGTAAGGAGTTAGTTGCTAATGCTTTACATAAACATAGCCCGAGGAATAAATCTCCATTTATTGCATTGAATATGGCTGCTATTCCAAAAGAACTGATGGAATCTGAATTGTTTGGTCATGAAAAAGGCGCTTTTACGGGGGCTCATGCAACCCGTAAGGGCCGGTTTGAACAAGCAGATGGTGGAACCTTATTTTTAGATGAAATAGGCGATATGCCTTTAGACTTACAAACTAGGCTACTACGAGTATTGTCTGATGGTGAGTTTTTTCGAGTCGGTGGTCAGAGTGCTGTTAAAGCTGATGTTCGTATTGTGGCAGCAACCCACCAGAATTTAGAACAGCGCGTACAACGAGGTGAGTTTAGGGAAGATTTATTTCATCGATTAAATGTGATTCGTATTCAAATACCTTCACTGCGAGAACGACGCGAAGATATCCCTGCTCTAGCAAGTTATTTTCTCAATAAAGCGGCGAGTGAATTGGCGGTACCAACAAAAATATTATCACCAGAAGTGGAACGTTATTTAAGCCAATTATTATGGGCGGGTAACGTAAGACAATTAGAAAATACGTGTCGTTGGTTAACGGTGATGTCTCCAGCGAAAATTGTTCAAGTTGATGATTTACCAAGTGAACTCATGACCGAAACATCCATTTCACAAGAGGGGTTAAGTAGTTGGCAAGTATTATTTAAACAATGGGCATCACAAAAAGCATTAACAGGAGAAGAGGGTGTTTTAGCGGATGTAGTATCGGAGGTTGAATACTTGTTAATGGACGTGGCACTTGAGAAAACAGTTGGTAAACGCCAAGAAGCAGCAAAACTTTTAGGGTGGGGCAGAAACACACTAACGAGAAAGCTGAAAGAAAGGAATAAATAAACTTGCATGGCGCTATGTGAGTAAGTATACTTCTGCGCTTATTCAGGTGCGGGGTGGAGCAGTCTGGTAGCTCGTCGGGCTCATAACCCGAAGGTCGTTGGTTCAAATCCAGCCCCCGCTACCAATGAATAAATAGTGTAGTTTAGTTTTAACCGAATGCCATAGGTTGAAACCAAGTCGAACTCACTAGAGTACGCAAATATGCGTAACTTGATTTACGTAGTGAGCTGAAATCATGGCATGTATCCGAAAATCATTATCATGCTCATATCAAGCAGAAATCCGCAGAAACTACACGTTTATTCAGGCGAAAACTTTTACATCACTACCGCAGGCTCAGTGCTGCATCATAGACTTTTAAATTTGGATAATGAAATCTATAGCTAAATATCTTATTTGTTAATTTGTATTTCTCGCCATTTACCATAAAGCAATCGAGTCATATCATATTCAAATGGTGTTCCTGATTCATAGTAACGAAATTCAATTTCTCTCCTCGTACTAATTGCTTTTAAAGAACCGTATGCAATTTTTCTCTCTCTGTGATCATCAAGATTTAGTGGATCGACAACCTGAAATACGGCGGCATCTACCGCTAGTCCGGTGGCATCACGTAGACTCGATGGGCCAAGTATTGGTAATACAAGATACGGGCCATTACTTACACCATAGTGCCCTAATGTCTGTCCAAAATCCTCCTCCCATTCGGGAATATTCATCGGGGTTGCAACATCTAATACACCAAAGAGACCGATTGTCGAATTAAAAACAAATCGACTCAATGCAGAAACCGCAGCATCGGGTTTCAACTGTAATACCGAGTTGGTGAAATTGGTAGTCTCGCCAATGTTTGAAAAGAAATTAGCGATACCGTCTTCAACAAAATCAGGCAAAATAGCATCGTAAACATCTAGTATCGGGAGGAAAATAAATCGGTCAAATTTCGCATTAAATTTATAGACTGCACGATTCATTTTTTCCCATGGATCGTAGACATTAACAACATAATCAACATCCTCCTTAACATAGTCTTCAACTGGGTGCATCGGAGGGATGTATTCTTTCTGTAGATCGGCGGTTGTGCTACAACCGGATAGCACCAAAACAATGTAAAAAATCATCAAGAAATGTATTTTTACAAAAAAATATCTTAACGATCTCATAATGTCATTTGATTATTGATTATTGATTATTGATTATTGATTATTGATTATTGATTATTGATTATTGATTATTGATTATTGATTAAAAAAATCCAACATGAAATCAACATTTTCAGTGTATTCCATGTTTCCGAGGTGACCGCCTTTTGGATAAATTTTTGCCCGCGATTGAAATATATCTTGAATATATTCAATCTCCCCTGGAGCCAGAATCAGATCGTCCCTGTTATGCATTACACCTATTTTGTCACTGTTTTTCAGGTAATCCTCAATACTTTTCAAACTTAGCTTATGTAACATTTGTTCCCGTGTGAGATCGGGATTCTTGCTTTGGTAAAATGGAAACAACAGTTCATTGAAGTACTGTAAGAACGTAATGCGATGGGCAACAATAGAATAATTTGTCAATGAATCACCTGACGTCAGTACTCGATTTTTTGGAACAATATACCCCCAGTTGTTCATCACGTCCGTGGTAAACACCATGTTTGCAAACGCTATTCGAAAAGAGACACCAATCAATGCGGCAATTTTGCGTGTGTCCTTCGGCCGCTTATTGAGATAAGCAGCATAAAGAAAATCGTCATCAAATCCTAAATCATTTCCAGTTTTATAAATATCAGCAAAGGTCGCCACCAAATCGTCAAAATATGCCTTAAAGTTATCCGGCCCACCGGGAATATTATTAAAAGCCATCTCATCAAGAATGTTTACAGAGTTAAACAAGCTCACAGGCGGATTGATCATGAGCACCTTCTTGAATTTAAAAAACTGCTCTTTCTCATCCAACTTGGATATAAAAGCAGCCTGTGTGCCTCCCAGACTATAACCCGTTAAATAATTCTCACTAACTTTTATTTCATCATTGTGTTTATGCTTGATCAATTGCATGACGTGATAAATATCTTTCGCATCATACTCAAGATGCCCGGGTATGCTGGTAGCCGATGCAGAAATGATGAAATTTTGATGTGTTGGTGATGATAATAAAACTACATGGAATCCGGCCATATAAAATGCACCTTCCATTGACTTCATCCTTGCCGAGTTGTGACTACCACCAGTTCCAGCAATAATAAAAATTAATGGTGCCCTGTCTTTTTGTTTCGCCAGCGAATAACGTAAGCCGTCGTCATACCAAAAAAGCTCAGGTATTATTCGATTAGGGAATACCACGAGTTTATGGTTGTTGGAAAGTACTTTTTTCGATATCGTAGCTCTGAAATTAAGTGGCGTACCAAGTACAGTCGCTGCATAAGGTTCAGAAATGGGGTAATCATATGATCCTGCAGTAACATGATTCAGACATACTGATAAAAAAAATGCAATTAAATACTTAATCATTTTCGGTTTCATATTAACTTTCCCGCATTACAGTCTTGCATCATTTATTCATTTATTTATTTATTCATGTTAACTTAAATAACTGTATGTCTACAAACTGTATGTCTACAATTTAACGAATTCTATATGAGTAATTAGGGAGGATTCCAGATTTATTCATCCACTTCTGAATGGCAAACAAGCAATTGCGACTTCAGGAAAAAGATTTGTAATTTTCCCATACTCAACTGGGGGGCAAATAAGATGCGTATTGTTAATACTTCGTTCGTGATTTTCGCTTTACTAATGGCAGCGGTTCCAGTTTGTGCTAACGAAGGCACGTTGGTCCATTTGCTACGGTTTTCGGACTATGAATCTGGACCAGTGGAAGAATGGCTCCAAGGTAAGGGATTTCAATTCAATGAGGATGCAAAATATCGGAATCGTATTGACCTTGATATAGGAGAAAATGGCCTTGTTATCGAAGCTAAACGTCGTGCTTTTGGGATGATGGCAAACGAATCTGTGAATGTACCGGAATTCACCTATATTGAGATTGACTGGGGTGTCAATAAGTTTCCGGAAGGAGCATCGTATGAGCAGGGCGTACGAAACGAAGCCATCATGGTCTTCATATTTATGGGCGACGAAAATCAACCAAGTGGCTCCTTATTTATTCCGAACAGTCCCTATTTCATAGGACTCTTCTTGTGTCATGGTGATGACAGGATCGATCATCCTTATGAAGGCTCATACTTCAAAAAGGGTGGTCGTTATGTTTGTGCAGACCGGCCGGCACCGGGGCAACTCGTAACGACTCGGTTCGATCTTCTTGAAGCTTACCGGAGCTATTTTGATAAAGAGGGGGACGATGACCCTGCAATATCAGGGCTTGCTGTGGGGTTGGATACAAAGAAAGCAGGCGATGGGGGTAGATCGTTAGCATTTATTCGTGAAATCCGGTTTTACCGCTGAGTTAGCCCTTTAGATTTTGTTTTAATACCTAGCTGTTAACCTACTTAGTAAACTGTGGAGGCAATTATGATGCTGACAAGACTAAAGTTATGTGCTGTTTTTACCTTTGGAATAATACTAGCTTCTTGTAGTGACAAACCTGCACCCGTGGAAGAGATTACCCCGAGGGTTAAATATTTTGTCGTTGGTGAACAAGCGACGGGACAATCTCGACGTATCTCAGGAAAAATTGTAGCAGCAGATACTTCGCCACTGAGCTTTAGTGTCAGTGGAACAGTTGAGGAAGTTTTTGTTTCCAGAGGAGACAAGGTTCTCGAGGGTCAAATATTGGCGCGAATTGATTCAGAACCACTCCGTCTTGTAGTCGAGCAGGCGCGCGCGCAACTCAATATCGAACGTGCCAAGCTTGTTGAATCCAAACAAGCTTATGAACGGGAAGTGAGGATATTTGAAAAAGGCGCCGGTATGCAATCGGCGGTAGAGAGGGCAACGGCAGAACATTCAACCGCACGCGGCAAACTGCAATCTGCGCAAAGTGATCTGGATCACAAGGAACGTGATCTGCAACAAACAAAACTAACCGCACCATTTTCAGGAACTATTGCTTCTCGATCGATTGAGCCATTCCAGGAAATATCTGTTGGTAAAGAAGCCTTTGTCTTGCAGTCATCAAATGCGCTTAAGGTTGAGGTGCTTGTTCCAGAGACCTTGATTCGTGATGTTGATTACGGGCAAGCTGTACAATTGACCTTTCCCACTATTGCGGGTGCCACAGTGAGTGGTGTCGTTAGCCAAATTGGTTCGCGTGCTGAATCAGGAAATGCCTTTCCAGTTGAGATACAACTGTCACCCACTGAAACCGATCTTCGCTCAGGCATGACTGCCAGTGTGACATTTAATTTTGATAAATATCTCGATGGTCGCATCGCCTATCTGATTCCAATATCTGCGATTGCCATTGAAGTTGGTTTGCTGAGGATTACTCGCGGGCAGGAAAGGACACCCAATAATGCGCCCCTTTTCATTATCGATGACACTAATCAATTGCAGCTTAGGTATGTTGTCGTTGGTGATTTGCGAGGAAATGAATTAGAGGTTTTTGAAGGACTCGAGGCTGGTGAAAAGATAGTCAGTGCTGGAGTACCATTACTACGTGAAGGCATGACAGTCGAGTTATGGTCGCCAGAGCAAGGCCTAAACGATGGATAAACTCGCGCACTTTACCATTACACATGCCAGATTTACCTGGTTATTAATTCTGGCAGTATTGATTGGCGGTCTTGCAACTTACAGTACCCAACCAAGACAGGAAGACCCCGAGGTCACAGTAAGAAGTGCACAAATAATAACCCGGTTTCCGGGATTATCACCAGAGCGCATAGAGCAACTTATTACACGCCAAATAGAAGATCAGGTTAAACAAATTGCTGAGATTAATGAGATTCATTCGATATCAATGACCGGTTTATCCATTGTTACACTGAATGTTCATGACCGATATACCGATATGGCACCTATCTGGACCAAACTTCGTAACGAGATGACTGATCTGGAGTCTAGTCTACCGGAAGGTCATCAAGGGATTATTGTCAACGATGATTATGGTCGTGTTGCTGTTGTTACGTTAGCGCTAACAGGTAATGACTACAGCATGGCGGAGATGCGAGAGGTGGCACGTGACCTCAAAGATAGCATTAGTGCCTTGCCATTAGTTGCTAGTGTTGATCTGTATGGAGTGCAACATGAACGGATTTGGCTGGAATTTGATCCGAATTTCATGGCGCAGTTTAACCTCACTTATTCGTCGATTGTCTCTGCCCTTCAGGGACAAAACATTGTCTTGCCTGGTGGTACCGTTAATGCTGCGGGTCAAAATATTGTTATCGAACCCTCCGGTGATTTTCAGTCCGTCGATGAGATTCGCAACCTTGCCATCGAAACTAATAATGGTCAGTTAGTTTATTTGCAGGATCTGGCCACAATCAGACGGGCCTATGTAGAACCGCCGCAGTCACCCGCGTTTTTTAATGGCGAGCCTGCAATTGTTCTCGGCATTTCCATAGTGACATTATCAAACGTTGTTGAACTGGGTCGCCAGATAAATGATCACCTGATGATTGTTCGTCCGAAGTTGCCAGTAGGGATGCAACTTGATGTTGCTATTTTTCAACCCGATCTTGTCAAGGCTTCGGTTAGTAATGCAACGAACAACTTATTACAAACTATGGCCGCAGTATTAATCATAGTCATGATATTTCTGGGTTTGCGAACCGGCATGATTGTCGGTGCCATGGTGCCGTTGACGATGATGATCACATTAATAGGAATGTCTATTTGGGGTATTGAGCTGCACCGCATATCAATTGCCGCCATTATTGTTGCACTGGGTTTATTAGTTGATAACGGAATTGTTATTGCTGAGGATATACGTTCGCGAATGGATTCTGGTGTGGAGCGTTTGGAGGCAGTACTTTCAACAACAAGAACGTTAGCTCTACCATTACTGGTCAGTTCATTAACAACCATTATCGCATTTTTACCACTGGTACTGATTGAAGATTCTACAGGTGAGTTTTTACGTTCCTTAGGACAAGTACTTGCACTTGCTTTGCTTTCTTCCTGGGTATTAGCAATTACCGTGACGCCAGCATTGTGTTACTGGTTTTTATCTCCCGCTTCGCAGAATGGATCAAAAACAAAAAATAGTAATGATTCACGTGCCTACCAATTTTATAAAACGTTACTATCTGTGTTATTAAGTAACCGTATCATCTTCGTTTTATTAATGATCGGACTGTTATTTTCTGCGGGCCAAGTATTTCAGTTCGTTAAGCAGCGATCTTTAGGTCCATCTGAGCGTAATCAGTTTACGGTTTATCTAGACTTGCCAGCGGAAGCACATATCAGTGAAACGATATCAGCGACAAAAACCTTATCCGCTTATTTGCATGACGGCGAAAAAAACCCAGAGGTAACAGAAATACTCTCTTATGTTGGCTCAGGTGGCCCACGATTTTTTCTGGTGCTTTCACCGAATGATCCACAGCCCAATAAGGCATTTATCGTCGTTAATACCCAGACGAGTGATCAGATAGATATAGTGATGCAACGTGTTGAGCGTTTCATTAAACGAGATTTGCCGCAGGCGACAGGCCGTACTCAGATTCTGTTCCTTGGTAAGTCACCAATGGGGACGGTAGAACTGCGTGTACTTGGATCTAATATGGACATCTTAAGAGACCTTGGAGACCAAATAAAGCAAGCCTTTTACAGTATCCCCGGTACGAAAGCAGTTCGTAGTGATTGGGAGAATCCCGTACTTAAATTTTTTGTTGATGTCGATCAAGAGCGCGCAAGACGTGCAGGTGTAACCAGTCAAGATATAGCGCGAACCTTATCGGCCCACTTCGATGGCCAGAACATAACCAGCTATCGTGAAGGTGACAAAGTGATACCGGTTACGTTGCGCGCGAATGCGGATGAACGTGATAGCTTAGATCGACTTCGTACAATCGAAGTCTTTTCACAATCACATGGAGTACCCGTACCACTATTACAGATCGCTGATTTTCGTGGTGAGGTCGAACCTAGCAAGATACGTCGTTTTAATCAGCAACGTGCATTGACGATTGCTGGAGTTCATCCTGAATTAACGGCATTTGAGCTAGTTGAAGAGATGCAAGAGGTGTTAGATCAAATCGTTATACCCAATGGCTACAAGCTGGAGATAGAAGGCGAAGTCAAGGATGCAGAACAATCGAACAGTAAATTGCTTGCCTTTGCACCGCATGCCTTGTTCCTGATTGTTTTACTCTTAGTACTGCAATTTAATTCGTTTCGACGACCAGCGATTATTCTATTAACCATTCCTTTAATCATCATCGGTGCAAATTTTGGCTTAGTAACGTTTAGAGCGTTCTTTGACTTTACCGCAATGCTCGGACTTTTCAGTCTGGCAGGCATCATTATTAATAATGGTATCGTCATGATTGATCGTATTGATCAAGCACGAGACGAAGGGTTTGATGTGGATGATGCAGTTACCGAGGCAGCACTGGCACGAGCGAGACCAATTATTATGACAACCATCACAACTATTGTAGGTTTATTACCGCTCGCCCTTTTTGGCGGAGAGTTTTGGTACGGCATGGCAATTGTCATCATGTGCGGACTCGGTATGGGTACAGTGTTGACGCTGGGATTCGTGCCAGTCTTATATAGTTTGATGTTTCGATGGAGGCGACAGTCAGTGCAACACGAGACGATTGCCACGTCATGATAAAGGCATGATCCATTGAGTTGCATCTGCTCCTCGCCGCGATGAGTGCTATAGTTGGAAAGCTATGTTGGTTGTACGTTTAGGTAATAACTAGCCTCAAAATGAAGAAAAAAGAGGCGGAATTGTTTGACGGTGAAAGTGGCGAGCGACTCGGAACACTGGTTGATAGTCTTTCCAAAACAGTCAGAAAAAAAGATAAACCATCATGGGAAAGTTTAACTAATGCAGTAGTAGAAAGGTTCTTTGGGAGCTTAAATAAATAATGAATGGCTATTGCATGTTCGTTATCCAAATCGAAATAGCATGTAACTAGATGTTGCGAAAATATTAAATATTACAACTACGAACGAATACATACGACATTAAGTGACATGTCGGCTATTGAGTTCGAAAATGTAAAAGAAATGTGTACGGCTTAACTTGACCAGATCATCTATTACAGTCACATAATAATGGTCAACTAGGTGTACCATTTGCTATAGATACATTGTAGATTTTGATTACTAACGGAGTAATAAAGTGATATTTAAATTTAGATATATGAGTTGGGTAGCCATTATCAGTTCACTGATTGGTTCTGGACTGATGTTTGTAATTGGATCACTTAAGACATTTTACGCTGTGAATTCTTTTTTCATGAGCAACACTGATGGGCCACTTAATACAATTGACATGGCCACATCTTATGTCATCAAATCTCTAGATGCATTTTTAATTGCCTTTGTTCTTTTTATATTTGCTTATGGCGTATATAAGTTATTTATCGATTCGAATTCTGCAGACACAGATAAAACCTTAAGCTGGATAAATATTTCAAGTATTAGTCAATTGAAAAAGATTCTTGCAGAGCTGATCGTTGTCATCATCTTCGTTAAATTTCTTGAAATAGTATTACTTAATTTGAATAATCTGAGCTGGGAAATGATGATATTGCCAATATCAATCGTATTATTATCTCTTGGCCTTAAGTTGCTAGAACTTAAATAGTGATTGATACGTATCACCTGATTGCCACATCCAATAAAAAAGCCCCAACACTGAAAAGTGCTGAGGCTTTTATATATCTGGAGCCGGAGATAAGACTTGAACTTACGACCCTCTGATTACAAATTATTTGGCTTAGTTGAAAATCAAGTAACAAACGACCTTCGCTTTTAGTACGTAAATAAGTACGCAACCCTAAACTTTAATCAACGACTTAGGATTACATCAAACTAATTGAAACTCTTAGACCTACTGTAACATGTCGCTTTAAGTGAGTTAGAGGTGGTTTTGGAAGGGCTCATAACCCGAAGGTCGTTGGTTCAAATCCAGCCCCCGCTACCAATGAATAAATAGTGTAGTTTAGTTTTAACCGAATGCCATAGGTTACTAAATGTATGGACTCAACAGAAAATGCATATCTAAGAAACTTTTCAAGTGTGCACAGTGTTGTTTAAGCCGCTGTAAAATTACTACCATCAGAACACTTCCCCTACTAAATTTCATGCCGATGTTCGTAAGAACAATATTTTCATTCAGGCAAAGACCCTTCCAACAAGATCGTAAGCTATTGCTACGGCCAGAAGATGTTGAATCAAACATCGAGCCCCCTTAAATTTAAAATGTAATAAATTAAAAACTACCTCTAACTAAAAGAGAGATAGGTAGTATCTATATTTAATAGTCCCGAAATCCTGATAAACCGTTTGAGTACATTTTCGTAGAAATACGAGCAGTTTATGGGCGATCTTTATGGCATTAAAAGGTAAGTTTTAAATTTTTAATCTGAGTATAAGTCACCATACTGGCTCTATATCATTATTTAGGTTAGTGTGGATTTTCAATAATAAGAGTTTGCAAGAAAATTTATTATGAACATTTTAAATGTCTACTGAATTTCTTTAGAAAAGATAGTTACAGAATAAGCGGGAGTGGGATATAAAGCGTTGAAACAAAGTTTAATTATTTTATTTTTCACCTTTATTAGTTTTATGCCTTCGAGTTACGCAATGGAGTTAGAACCGTTGCGATGGAGTCACCTTCCCATAGGAATAAATTTTGCTGGAGGTGGATACGCCTACACAGAGGCGAATATTTTTGTTGATCCTGTCATATTGCTGGAAGATGTGGATATGGAGCTACATACTTGGGCTGCTAAGTATATTCGTACGTTTAGTTTGTTTGATAAATCTGCACGAATTGATCTTAGCCAGTCCTACCAAGAAGGAAAATGGACCGGTTTAGTTAATGGTAGCCCCGCTTCTATTTCTCGAAAGGGTTTATCCGATAGCTTTCTACGTTTAGCTGTTAATTTATATGGTTCTCCGCCGTTAACTGGCAAAGACTTCTTTGCATATCGTGCTAATACGGACGTTGAAACTATTATTGGATTCGCATTAGCAATACGATTACCAACAGGTGATTACATGGATGATAAATTGATTAACCTTGGTCAAAACCGCCTTGTATTTAGACCGCAACTTGGTGTGACTCATAAGCGTGGAAAATGGACTTCAGAACTGACAGCTGAAGTTGCATTTCATACTGATAATGATGATTTTTTTAATGGTAAAACAAGAGAACAGGAGCCTTTGTATATCATTCATGGACACATTATCCATACCTTTAGGCCGGGGGTGTGGGCAGGGTTAAGTATTGGTTACGATTATGGTGGTGAAAGTAGTGTTAATGGCGTCAACAGTGACGATAAAAAGCAGGACATTGGTTGGGCGCTTAGCTTTACTTATCCGATAGAACGATATTCACTTAAAGTCGCTTATATTGGTACTCGAACACAAGAAGATGTAGGACTAGATACCGATACCTTGGTAGCAAGCCTGTCTTTTTTATGGTGAGTGGTTGTGCTTTTATAAGCTTATTGAATGGTGGGTTGCTATAATTTCAGGTGCGAGTGCCGAGGCTTTTCTATTCACTCAAGAATATGCTTGGGATACACAATCTGATATGGTGGTGGTAGCCCTTTTAGGTGCTATGCTATCAATCGTGTTATTTGCCAAATTGCATGATAATCAATTAAAAAGAAAGCGACAGAATAATTAATATTCTATGCTTTAAAAAAGGATACATCAGTTTGCTACAAGCCTCGTAGAACTAGTACGATTAGGTTCTATACAACGTTAAAATTTAAGGAGTTTTTATGAAAAAAAGTATATTTACAATGAAGTTCCGCAATGTTTTTCTGTTTTTAGCGATGACCTTTGGGGTGACATCGATTGCTAATGCTGATGAGCTTGTTGATGTTGCTTTAGATCGTGATATTCATGCTGCCATTACACACCTATTGGAAACATCGCCAGCAGCAAAAGAGCTCGCTGCTACTGCTAAAGGCGCGCTTGTATTTCCTAATGTGACTAAGGCCGGTTTTATTATCGGCATCCAATATGGTGATGGTGCATTGATTAAACGTAGAGCAAGTGGCGAGGGTTATTATATTTCAAAATACTATAGCCTTAAATCTGCATCATATGGCTTGCAAGCTGGCGTACAAACATTTGGTTATGTCATGGCATTGATGACCGATGTCGCAGTAGAAAAAGTTGAAACGTCTCAAAACTGGGAGTTGGGTGTAGGTCCGACGATCGTTGTTGTTGATGCGGGTGTGGCAAAAACACTTAGCACTGAAACAGCACAAGCAGATGTTTATGCCTTTACTTTCGGCCAATCAGGTTTAATGGCTGGTTTAGGTATAACAGGCACTAAAATTTCTAGAATTAATAAATAATAGTTTAGAGCTGGTTTATAAGGGGGCCTGTTTAGATAGGCTCCCTTATAACGTTGCCGAATCATTTAGTGTGCTAACGCAAGAGGGAGCGTTACTTATTATCAAGCGCCTCTTTTTGTTCTAATAATAAATAAGTACTGTAGTATTTATATATATTGGCAACATATCGGACAGTCTCTGTGCCGATCAGTCTGCCAGCGGCGACTTCGACATTTTTAAACCAGATATTTTTATTGAGTCCCATTTCTTCCGCTAGCTTTCTCATCTTTCTCACATTAGCAGGGCCAGCATTGTAAGCTGCCCAAGAAAAAAACATTTGATTCTCTGGTGTAATGTCTGGGTTGCTAAAATAACGTGTTCTTAGGAAATTCATGTATTTTGCCCCAGCATGAATATTATTTTCGAGTTGGTCTATATCCTTAACGGCAACATTTTTATCTGCTGCCGTGGAAGGCAATAGCTGCATCATTCCCACCGCACCTCGATGGCTAATTCGATCTTGATTCAATGCTGACTCTTGATAACCTTGAGCAATAAGTTTGAAATGATCGATACTATATTTATCGCCATATTTTTTGAAGATATTGACAAATTTGCTGTATTTCTCACGTTCTTCATGGAGTTGTAAATTCTCAAGTTTTTGGTCTCGACCATAATGCTGATTAAAAAGTATATTTCCGAGTAAAGTGCCTTTCTTTATGGATGTAGCAAATTCTTCGATATGTTTTTTAAGTTCTGGATTACTTTTTCTGATCGCCCAACCGACTCTACCAGCATCATGTATAGTCAAATCATTGTGTATTTTAATATTGGGTAAAACTTTTCCCCACAGCTTGGCTTTGAAATCATCTATTACAGTAATATCTACAGCTCCAGCATTGACCATTTCCAATATATCTTCACTGGTTAAATACGTTTCTGCTTCAACTATATTGATAGCTTTAAGACCTCTTTTGGCCAAGGCTATATTTAGAAGCTGCAAATGTTCAATATAGCTACTGCCTTTTACTACATAGATATTTTCCCCTGCTAAATCATCAACAGTTGATAAGTTTATGCCACTGTTGAGATTAGTCACGATCAGCTCATTTACTTTCAAGCTATGACCTGACGCAAAGTTCACCTGCTTTTCTCGCTCTTCAGTAATGGTCAGGAAAGTCGCTGCAATATCACCTTTCCCTGCGAGTAAGTGTGGGATTAAAAGGTTAAAATCAACGGGAATATAAACAATACGTGTTTTGTCATCTTCTCTTTTGATACCTTCGTTTAATGCCTTTTCATAATTATCTAACAGTTTAACCATTAACCCTGAAATTTTGCCATCTTTAACATAAAAATCTGTTCTTCCAGGCACAACCAGAGCACGGATTATTTTTCGTTTTTTTAAGTCAGTTAGATCGTCGGAATATCGTTCAGATAGATAGCTGGGACTTAATCTGTCAGCGTTTAGAGATTCTTCTACAGCATTGGCAGGTAACACGATGCATAAAATCTGTAACAAAAAGTATGTATAAAGAAATCTATTACTCATTCTACCAGCACTAAAAATTATCTTAGGTTAACCAACAGTACACCGAGATTAGCCACATGTATAGGCGACAGGTGGAAAATAGTTATCTTTGCCATAACGTAATGAATGGTGGTACGTTTTTTAGCACTGTTATGTATGAGTAAAAAAGCAATTTATTTCGAAGTGTGGACATGCGTTACACTAAGCTGATGAAACTAAAAGCAATACTGACGTTTTATTTTTTAGTTGACCAAAAATCAATTTTATTATTAACTGACTAACAATTAATTTGTGATTAATTTGTGATTAATTTGTGATTAATTTGTGATTAATTTGTGATTAATTTGTGATTAATTTGTGATTAATTTGTGATTAATGGAGTGATGAAATGAAAATAGGCTATGCCGTACTAAGTTTAAGCATTTTTGTTATGGGTAATACCCAAGCAGCACAGTATGTATTCCCTGAGAATGGACAATCTGCTGAACAGCAACAACAAGATGAATATTACTGTCATAGTTGGGCCACAAAACAAACGGGATATGACCCAACAGGAGCGCAGCAAAATATTGAAGCAGAACAAGGAACAGGTGCCCGAGGCGCTATTAGAGGAGCATTAGGCGGTCTACTTCTTAGTGAAATTGTTGATGGTGATAATGGTAATGCGGCACTTGCTGGTGCTGTTGTAGGAGGAGTGAGGGGTCGACGTGCCAGTGTTGATAATCAACAAGCCCAAAGCGCAGGAAGAAAGAATGATTATTTTCGTGCACGAGCAGCATGTCTAGAAGCTAAGGGTTACAGCGTCAAATAACAGAAATCAGCGTTTATTAAGGGGAATAATATGGATGTAGGTAAGTTTGGTAGTGTCATTTTTTCGATTAGTTTAGCTTTTTTAGTGATGCAGCCAGCATTTGCTGAAGAATCTATGCCAGTAAGTGCATTTATAGGTGGTCAGCTCAATTTGGAGCATGATCCAGATAGAGCGGGTGCGTATCTTGATGTGAAGCATGATTTAGATTTGAGTGGCTATAGTAGCGTTCTCATAGAACCTGTGGAAATATGGATTCATCCTGATTCTGAATACAAAGGTATCGAACCAGATGTTGTAAAAGCAATAGGGGATGGTTTTGCACAAATACTGATTGATGAATTAGCGCCTGACTATCCTACCGTCAATAAAGCTGGGCCAGAAACATTGGTTATTCGATTGGCCATTATCGGTATTAAAATGAAGAAGAAAAAACGTGGTTTAATAGGTTGGACACCGATTGGACTCGTTGTGGGAGCTTTAAATACGGATGCACTGAAGAGAGTCTCACTTATTGATGCAGGTATTGAAGCGGAAATTTTGGATTCAGTAACGGGTGAGCGACTAGGCGTGCTGGTAGATACAGGAATAAGTCGATCTTTATCTGCAAGTGAAAAAGATGAATTATCATGGGAAGATCTTGATATGAGTTTACGTTTTTATGCTAAACGTTTTCATTCTCGTCTTGATAAAGCTAAAAAATAAAGCGGTATCTGTTTGAATATAAAGATATCGTATGGATTCAAAAGCTATTTCCAGTGTTTATTAAATTAGCTTTTTTTGGCATGAAAAGCTAAGTTTTACTTGCGGTGGTTATATATCATAATTTTCGCTATAGGCATGCTTTAATTTGAATATACTAATAATCACCCATATCTTTTAGGAATAAATTTAAATGTCACGTACAGCTACGGATTTTCACACTCGCTTTCAGTGGATAATATGTTTGGCATTACTTGCATTACCAGTGAGTGTTCTTGCTGAGAATAATGAGGAGTGGGAGTATTATTTTACATCTTATTTATGGGTGACAGGTCAAAAGGGTGATGTGGCAACGATACCGCCCGCAGCACCTGCGGAGATTGATGTGTCATTCAGCGATATTATCGAAAACCTTGATATGGCATTGATGGTTTTTTTTGAAGCGAAGAAAGGCCGGTTTGGTTTCATTGGGGAAGTATTTCACGTGGGAATATCTGCGGATGTAGATACACCGGGCTCTCATTTTTCTGGTGCTGACTATGAGCAAGACTTATGGGTAGTGACCTTAGGTGGTAGCTATCAATTAACACAGAATAATCAGTATCAGCTGGATGCTTTGCTTGGTGTGCGTCATTGGGATTTAGATAATACCTTTGATTTGGATGCCGGTTCGTTGGCAGCACGAAAGGTTTCAGAACGAGAACGATGGATCGATATATTGATTGGCCTCCATGGGCAAGTGACACTTAATGAACGTTGGTATCTATCTGGTGCGGGTAGTTTTGCAGTAGCTGGAGATTCAGATAGACATTGGGATGTATATGGCGGGCTACATTATCAATATAGTGATGGCATCTCATTTTTGGCTGGCTATAGACATCAAGAAGTGGATTATGACGATGGTGATTTTCTATTTGATGTTGAGATGTCAGGTCCAGTGCTAGGGTTAACGGTTGTTTTTTAACATAGTTGCATCAAGAGTGATTTAGATTCACAATAGATGTTCAATAAATTCCATACTAGGGTTTTACCGATGAAACTGCTAATGAAGTTTGTGGCAATTTTTGTATCATTATTGATACTAAGTGCTTGTTCTAATACTCCTGAGCGACATATTCTCCCAATAGATTTAACCCAACAAGCTGAGATCCCAGGGGTTCCCGGAGCAAGGTTTTGGGCTGATGAATGGCCAAAATTTAGTATTGAAAGATTTGAGCAGTATTCAGAGGAAGAATTTCAGCAGCATTTCTCTGGTATTTATGAACAACCCCACAACTATTTAGCTATATCAGGTGGAGGGGCAAACGGAGCCTTTGGTGCAGGATTGTTTGCTGGATGGGCGGCATTAGGAACTCGGCCAGAATTTACTATGGTAACCGGTGTGAGCACTGGCGCATTGACGGCACCATTTGCATTTCTTGGAGCGGAATACGATGATGTCTTAAAGGTCCTTTATACCACTACTAGCACAGCAGACATTGCCAAAGAGCGTGGACTCTTATCGGCATTGTTAGGGGATTCTCTGTCAGATACTGAACCATTAAAAAAATTGCTTGCCAAATACATTACCTCTGAAATCATTGACTCTATAGCTACAGAATATAAAAAAGGTCGACGGTTATTTATTGGTACGGTAAATCTAGATGCTGGCCGTTCAGTTATTTGGAATATTGGAGAAATTGCTATTAGTGATTACCCAGATAAACATCATCTTATTCGTGAAATTTTGAGAGCATCTTCGGCTATTCCTGTCGCTTTCCCACCAGTAATGATTCCAGTAGAAGTTAATGGTCAGTCTTATGATGAAATGCATGTGGATGGTGGGACTGGCAGTCAAGTATTTGTATATCCAGCGGCGATAAATTGGCATAAAATCACCCAAAAACTTAAAGTAAAAGGAAAGCCTAACGTTTATGTGATTAGAAACTCATTCCTTGCGCCTGATTACAATGGTGTTACTCGTAGCGTGATGCCGATTGCTGGTCGTTCCATTGACTCATTAATTCGAACTCAAGGTATTGGTGATTTATATCAAATTTATGCGTTATGTGAACGTGATGGTAACAATTTCAATCTAGCATACATTCCTGCCAGTTTTACAGAAGTTCCAACGGAAGGGTTTGACCCAGTATATATGACTAAACTTTATGACCTAGGATATCAAATGGGTCTTAAAGGTTACGACTGGAAATTCACACCACCAGGGTTTGATGTTCACAATTAATCTTAATGAATAGTTACAGTTTGATATTAGTGGTGAGTACGAATTATAAGGAACAAAAAGACATTTAGCATTTGGCATGAGATGCTAAGTTTATAATGTGAAGGTAAAGTAACATACTGTTTTTCATTTTTCGACTAGGTAAAAAAATATGGATATTTTGGGGTTGAATACACGTAAAACCATTTTTATTTTCATATTTGTAATTAGCTTTTTCAACTTCCCCGCTCATGCCGCAAGTGATCTTGCAAAACAGCTGGCTAATCCATTAGCCTCATTGATCAGTGTGCCAATAAAGGTCAACTATGATGAGAATATCGGTCTAAAGGATCGCGGTTCTCAAGTGGTGATGACCATCCAGCCGGTTATCCCTATTTCTATTAATGAAAGTTGGAATTTAATTTCACGCACAATCATACCGATTATTGATCAAGACAATATTCCATTAAACGGTCAAGGTGAAACAGGGTTGGGTGATACCACCCAAAGTCTATTCTTCTCGCCGAAAGAACTGACATCCTCAGGCTTGGTGTGGGGTGTTGGGCCGGTATTTCTGCTGCCAACAGCAACAGAGAATGAACTCGGTGGTGAACAATGGGGGGCGGGGCCGACAGGTGTTGTGCTTAAACAAATAGGGCCGTGGACGATTGGTGCTCTGGGAAATCATATTGAATCCTTTGCCGGTGATCATGATCGTGCTGATATCAGTGCAACCTTTCTACAGCCTTTTGTCAGTTATATTACTAAATCGAAAACAACGATCGGCCTGAATACTGAATCAACCTATGATTGGGAAAATGAAGCGTGGACCGTGCCGGTTAACCTCACTGTTACCCAACTATTAAAAGTCGGCGATCAATTAATACAAGTGGGTGGTGGCGTGCGCTATTGGCTTGATACGCCTGCAGGTGGCCCAGAAGATTGGGGTTTTAATGCGACATTCACATTACTTTTCCCAAAATAAATATTTAACATCTAAATGAGACTCAGGTAATAAAATGAAAAATCTAAAACTAAAGAAAATAGTAATGTTGTGTGGAATGGTTCTTTTGGTACCAATGCTTTCTATGGCTGATATTTCAAAAACAGATGCCAAGGGAACAATGGATTATGTTAAGTCTCAAGCTGGAAATGCGCCTAGTGCATACGGTAAGATTGAGGGTTCACAAGTCTTAAATGCATCAGAGATTGTGCCAAATGTAGAGCTCACTGGCTCTAATTATTTGGTGAAAGAAAACGTTTTTAATGATGGGTTTATGAATCACTACACCATAGAGTCAACCTATGGGCCATTGACGGTTGTTTCTACGGCAAAACTTCATAAGCGTATACATGAGTTTGATGTTATTTCTGAAATAGAAAGTATTAGTAAAGAGCAAGAATTCATTGATGGAATGGCGGAAAAAGGTAAAGACGTTGTTGTTGGAGTAAAAAATATCATTACATCCCCTATTGATTCTCTTAGCGGTGCGGTCAGTGGCGTTGGTAAGCTTTTTCAACGTGCAGGTGAAAATATCACAGGGCAAGCGAGAAGTGATCAAGAAAGTCGCCTAGAAGATTTATCAGGTTATGCTAAGACTAAGCGTGATTATGCCAGTCAACTAAATGTGGATGTCTATTCACGAAATCTTGTGTTACAGGAGCAACTAGATAGCTTAACTAAATCTGGCTATACCGGTAATATGCTTGCAGCCTTGAGCATAGGTGCCTTTACAGGGCCTGTTGTCACAACAACGGGAGCTACTAACCTGTTAAATAAGGTGATTGCAGATATGGCACCGGCAGACCTTCGTAAAATGAATCGAGAAAAATTAACAAAGATGGGTGTTTTAGATGCAACTGCAGATGCATTTATCGCAAATGGGAGTTTTACACCTAGAGAACAAACTGTTTTAGTCAATGCGCTGGCTGAAATGAGTACTACAGAAGGCCGTCAACAGTTTATCAAAACTGCAACAAATGCAGTTCACTATGATGTGACCTATTTCCGTCAAGTGCAAGCTGAAATGTATGCTAGTCATAGTCGGAATATTGCACCTCTTAAAACATTCACAAAATTAGGGCCATTTGTTGCAGCTGTAACAGAAGACAATATCGTAGTTGTCAATTTACCTATGGATTATATGCTTTGGACTGAAGCGATGGCAAAAAGTACACAGTTATTATCTGAATATGTCAATAATTTGGAGTGGGTAACGGGACAGGAAATGTATTTCACCGGTAGTGTAAGTCCACTCGCACGTGAAAATTTGACTAACTTAGGTTGGGAGGTGATTGAAAATACCTCAGCATTGTAAGCGTCATAGCCCTTGATTACGATTTTAGGATTATAAATTTAATAGGAGTAGTTCTAGTATGAATAATTACCTTTATCTTGCTTTAGTTTCAATGCTGTCAGTAAATGTCTGTTTTGCTGATAGCACTACCACAACAACCACTACAGATGAAAATGGTAACGTTACTACAGTTGAAGAAACAACAGACGACAACGATATTAATTTAATTGGCCCAGCGGGAGTGACAGGGACTGTTCGCCGTGTAGATCGCCGTCAAGACCGCCGCCTAGAAAATGATATAGAAGATCATCTTGATAGAGATGTTGACATAGACTTAGATAGAAGACCACGAAGATAGGGCTTGTTTTAAGCATTTAATAAAATAATGTTCAGGGAATGATGAAATTCCTAACTGAGTACTAAAATACATTAAAACTTAATTTTCAAACAGGAGAGAAGGGAATGAGAAAAGCGATACCCATAGTACTGGTAGTATTCTTCATTGTATTTAGCATTGGATGCAGTGATGAGGCGGAAGCACCTAAAGCAGCAATGGTAGAAACTGTCAGTGAGGAGTCTAGCAATGACGGAGCCATAACTCCTGGCTTTGATTACAACATTCCAGCAGAAATCATGACACCGAATAAAGTGGAAACACGAATCGGTGATTTAAATTTTTATGATGGTATTCCAACCCAAGAAACGCTTGATTTAGTGTATGACAATCTGGATTTTATCCGTGGTGTTGATGTGTTTTTGAATTTTGTCCCAGCAACCTCAATTGAAGGTCTTCGTATAGGCTTGAAAACTATGGGGATAGATGATTCTCATAAAGTACTTGTTTTTGATGAGCTAATGGATTCAGCGCCATTATTTTTAACCGGCAATACCGATACAGTTTATGCTGCCGCAATGTTGGATCTAGAAAAGGATGGTGCAACAGTGGTAGAAATACCTGCGGGTGCTGGTCCCGGTACTGTTAATGATGCTTTCTTCCGTTTTGTGGTTGATATGGGTGCGCCAGGCCCCGATGCTAAAAAAGGTGGTATGTATATTATTTTACCACCTGATTATGAGGGTGACTTAGAAGTCACTAAGAATGGCATGGCTGATCGAAAAGACGATCAGCGTGTTGATGTGATGGTCGGCGGTGAAAGTAAAAAAGTGTGGGTTGCCCAATCAACCAGTTATACCAATTTAATATTGTTACGAGGCTTCTTGAAAGATGGTAAACCGGATCATGCCTCAAATATGTGGAGAACGGGTTTAAAAATATACCCATTAGATCAAGCTGAAAACCCGCCAGAAATGGAATTTGTTAATGGTTCGGGCAAGTACTTTAATACGGTACATGCTAATGATTATAAATTTTATGAAGAGTTATGGCATGTATTACAAAAAGAGCCTATATCTTTCCTCGACCCGGAATTACGCGGACAAGCCGCCGCTATTGGTCTGCAAAAAGGCAAGCCATTTGAACCAGACGCACGTCTTAAAGCGATTTTACACGAAGCGGTTGCGGTAGGTAATGCCACGGCACGTAGTATTGCATTTAAACCTCGTGATGAAAATGCCGTTATTTTTGAAGGAAAACATTGGTTAACGGGTTTCATTGGACTTGACTATCAATGGTTCAAAGACGGTGGTGATGGCGGACGTAATATGGATGCCCGTACTTTATTCTTCTATTTAGCGACAGTAAATACCCCAGCAATGGCATTACAAATCCCCGGTGTTGGTTCAAATTATGCTTATGCTACAGGCGATAAAAATGGCGATATTTTGTATGGTGAAAAGAGTTATCAAGTAACGTTGCCAGCAGAACCACCAGCCCAAGACTTTTGGTCTATCGTTGCTTATGATCCACAAACACGTTCTGAGCTGCAAGTGCCAGGTGGTTCTAAATATCCAAGTAAAAATAATAAACGTGATGAATTGGTTTACAACGACGATGGTTCGGTAACGTTGTATTTTGGCCCACAAGTGCCAGAGGGAAAACCTGAAGCCAACTGGACAGAAACCACACCAGGTAAGGCGTGGTTTGGCATGCTGCGTTTATATGGCCCATTACAGCCGTGGTTTGATAAAGAATGGGCACCAAGTGATTTTGAGTTAGTTAAGTAATCACCGTCTTAAATTAGAAAGGGCTGTCATCATTCTAGTGGTGACAGCCTATTTTTTAATCAATATTTATTGAGTTATAAAAGCATGGAAAAAAATATTATTGATTTGCTAGATGACGTTATTATTTTCTTAAGATAGGGACAAACAATGAACAAGTTAATATTAAGTATGACAATTACTGCTTTGTTAGCACTAACTGCCTGTGGTGATGATGCAGCAACTATGGTTGAGAATGAGAAGGCCACACTAATATCGGAAGAAGTAACTCAACAAGTTGAAACAACAACGGTCACTGAGGAAAACTACGACATAGCGGAAACTCAGGGCATTATTGAAAGTTATATTAAGAAAATAGCTAAGGCGACAAACACCGATGGTATTGGGGTTTTCTGGCACGACAGAAAGACAGCTGACCCCAAGGACAAAACCATTCCACGTATCAATTTTGATACGATTTATTCTTGGACAATCGTTGACCTAACAGAAGAACTTACCCTGACCATGCCAGAAACCGGTAGTCGTTATCAGAGTGCCTGGATTGTCGATGAAGAACACTACAATCCCATGGCATTTAATGAGCCGGGGGAATATAAACTAACAGAAGAAAATGTAGGTACTCGTTACGCGGTGGTTGCCATACGAACACAAGTGAATAGTACTGATCCCGATGACTTGGCTAAAGCGAATAAAGCACAAGATGGATTGATGCTTTTGCAAAAAGATAAAGGAGCTTATGTTCCGTCTTATAAATGGAATCATGATGAAGTTAAGAATATGCGTGCCCATTTCGAAAAACTGGCGAAAGACAAAGGTATTACATCCGAGGTGATGTTTGGTAAAAAAGGCGAGAGAACACCAGAGCAACATCGAGCTGGCACGGCCGTTGGTTGGGGTGGGTTTACACCTGAGCAAGCAGTGTATCCATTGTTTTACCCAACCAGTACTGAGTATCAAACATTAACATTGAAAGAAGTACCTACAGATAATTTCTGGTCGGTTACTGTTTATGATGAGGGTGGTTTTGCAGCAACCGATACTTATAACATTAATAGTCAGTTTGCTGTTGCCGGTGAAG
>JABSQO010000010.1 GCA_013215775.1 Piscirickettsiaceae bacterium | reverse complement strand
GCTAGTAAAGGGCCGGTTTATAGACAAGTTGTCAGAGTCCTTACACCCGGGACATTAACAGAAGAAGCGCTGCTAGATAGTCGTCAAGAAAATCTATTAGTTGCTGTTTTTGGCAATAATGGTCGGTACGGTTTAGCGACAGCAGAATTAAGTAGTGGGCGTTTTACTGTAAGCGAACTCGATTCTTTAATCGATTTACAAGCTGAATTGGGACGTTTACAAGCAGCTGAAATCTTAGTCGATGAATCGGAATGTGAACATTTATCAGAATTTGAAAAGACCTTAAGAACATTACCGCCTTGGCACTTTGATTTAGATAATGCAACTCGCCGTTTATGTGAGCATTTTCAAGTTCAAAACTTACAAGGTTTTGGTTGCGATGAGCTATCGTTAGCCATTACAGCTGCAGGTTGTATATTAAATTATGCCCAAGAAACACATCTCACTGCTTTACCACATCTACGTGGGCTAATGGTTGAACAAGCAAGCGATAGCATTTGTTTGGATCCGCAAACACGCCGTAATTTGGAATTAGAAAGCAACCTCTCTGGTGGCCGAGAACACACTTTATTGTCGATATTAGATAAAACGACAACACCGATGGGGGCAAGGCTATTACGGCGTTGGTTGCTTAGGCCATTACGCGACCACCATATTTTGAAACAGCGCCAACAAGCAATTCAACAATTTATTAGTTCTCAATTTGTTGATTCGACACAGGTGCTTCTAAAAAGTCTCGGTGATATTGAGCGTGTACTAGCACGTATTGCATTGAAAACTGCACGCCCACGTGATTTCATGCAAGTACGTAAAACATTAGAGACATTGCCGGAATTACATCAATTGATGGCTGAATTTGATAGCAGCCGATTAAAACAGCTTGATCGTGAATTAGGTCAATTTCCGGAATTGCTGAACTTATTACAAACAGCATTAGTGGATGAACCACCGGTATTGATACGTGATGGTGGTGTTATTGCTGAAGGTTATAACGATGAGCTCGATCAATTACGACATATTCGAGACGATGCTAATCAATATTTGCTTGATTTAGAACAGCGTGAGCGCGAACGGACAGGCGTGGCTACATTAAAAGTGGGATATAACCGTGTTCATGGTTATTTTATTGAAATAAGTCGTTCGCATCATATTGAAATACCAATTGAATATGTTCGAAGACAAACATTGAAAAATGCTGAACGTTATATCACGCCTGAGTTAAAAATCTTTGAAGATAAAGTCCTTAGTGCTAATGAACGAGCTTTGGCGTTGGAGAAAGCTTTATACGAGGAACTGTTTTCTAAGGTTGAACCTGATTTACCTGCATTAGAAAAGTCGGCCAGTGCCTTGGCAGAAATAGATGTGTTAGCCAATCTTGCTGAACGAGCAGAGACATTAGATTATATTGCACCAGATTTCAGCGATAGAGTAGGGATCGTGATTGAATCTGGTCGACATCCAGTGGTGGAAAGATCGACAGATCAACATTTTTCTCCTAATGACCTCAAGTTGACTGAGCAACAGCGCTTATTGATGATTACTGGGCCGAATATGGGCGGTAAGTCGACTTATATGCGGCAAGTTGCATTGATTGTACTAATGGCACACATCGGAAGTTTTGTGCCAGCAACAAAGGCAGTAATAGGCACTGTTGATCAAATATTCACTCGAATTGGTGCGTCGGATGATCTTGCTTCTGGTCGCTCAACGTTTATGGTTGAGATGAGTGAAGCGGCAAACATTCTCAATAATGCGACCCAACATAGCTTGGTGTTAATGGATGAAATAGGGCGTGGCACCAGTACTTTTGACGGACTTTCTTTGGCTTGGGCTTGTGCTGAAAAATTAGTACGAGATATTGGTGCTTATACTTTATTTGCCACTCATTATTTTGAATTAACCCAAATTCCTGAGTTGTATGAGAAAGCGCGTAATGTCCATTTAGATGCCATTGAACATGGCGATAAGATTGTATTTTTGCATCAATTGAAAGAAGGGCCGGCTAACCAAAGTTATGGCCTACAAGTCGCTCAGTTGGCAGGGGTACCAAATGATGTCATTAATGCAGCTAAAGCCAAACTTGTTCAGCTTGAAGAAAATAGACAACAGGCATCAGAAGATAGTGGATTGCCACAGACTGATTTGTTCACACCATTAGTTGAGCCATCGGCTGTTGAGGCTTATCTAGCTGAATTGGAACCAGATGAGTTGACACCGAAGCAGGCACAAGAAAAACTTTACCAACTTGTTAGTCTGTTAAATAAGCAATAGTGCGTTCTTTATCACCGGAGGATGAGCTGGTTATTTTTTGAAAACACCATTTTTTAAAAAATGTAAAACCTGAGAAATCACCATGTTGTTATTCATCATAAATGAGTGTGTGACGGATAACTCAATGTGATCGGTCATCCCTTCAAGTTTAGTATGTTCTACCGACACTTTGCCATCATTTGGCTTAGGAATCATTAATGACAGTAATGGGTTGAAACTGAGTGTGCCAGCAATAATTCCGAGTTCAAACGTTGCTGAGCTCAATACATTTGGCGCGCTTAATTTACTGGTACCAAGTTGCATCCCCGCGGGGCCATTGATAAATTTAAAGCCTGGTATGTGCTGAAGATTATCGACTAAATGGCTACCCTTGTTTGGCGGGCCGAGCATGACAACACGACCTATATTACTAATACTATGTTCACTTAGATATTGTCGCAGCAAAATACCGCCCATGGAATGGGTCACAAAGTGAATTACTGCATTTTTTGGGCATTGGTCAAGTGCTTTAGTGATAGTACTTGCAGCCAAATTTTTAATACGATGCCGGGTAGAAGGATAGTTAATATTAAGGGTGATATAACCGGCACATTCAAGTGCTCGAGCCATTTTTTTCATGGAATTAGCTGTTCGAGCCAAACCATGTAGCAAAATGACACATCCGTAAGTGTTAGGTTTGTTCAGCTTCATGTCTGGGCTTAAATAATAATTTCATCGTTGGGCTGAAATGATGACTAACTTACATATTTAGTAGGTTCTTTGAAGTTAGTGGTGATATTCAGTGATTGCGGAGGAATTTGCACATGGAAACCTTGTTTTTCTAGGTTTTTCATCACTGTGTTGACATTTTCACGTGCTAATGGCCTTTCGGATGTTAGTTCTAGCTCCATTACAAAAATGGGTTCTTTACCCATTGAATCATAAAGTGCTTGTGGCACATTGGAGAAATCATCTTTTGTTGCAAGGTAAATGTATAACTCGTCTTTTCTACTACTTTTATAGATATATGTATTCATAATTTTTATTAAGAAATAGGGGGGTGATAGATAATTTGTACTACTGTACCAGCAGGGTCATAGCAATAAAAGCTACGAGCACCATCACGATGTGTGCGTGGTGGCTGACGGATAATGATGTGGTGATGTTGCAGAAATTCAAACCATTGATCGACTTGATCGGGGGTCTTGATAATAAAACCAATATGGTCAAGTTTTTGTGGACCACTGGTATCAAAGTCTTTACTGGCACGATGTAATGCAAGGTTGTCGTTACCAGATGTTAAATAAACATTATCAGAGTCAGGTCGCCACTCAACTTGCATACCGAGTAATTCAACATAGAATTTTTCACAAGCGTCGAGATCGTTAACAAACATGGCAACATGACGCATTCCTTCAGTGGCAGTAGGACGTTGCATTACAGTTCACCAAATACATGTTGGCAACATTTTTGCCAAATATTTTCACCAAATTGGTGTTGAATAACTAATGATAAGGCTATTGAGCCTGATGCTAATAATTTATCGTGGAATGCCTTTAGTTCAATATTATCAGCAGGATTTATAATGTCTCGTAAAGCATTAATTAATGCCCAACCAACAGCATAACTCATCGGAATAGTAGGTGACTGACTGTACCAACGAAGTTCGCCGATAGCTTGTTCATAGCTAAAGCCGAGTACATCGACCATTTTTTGTGCAGCCTCTTCAAGTGTTAAACCGTGCGTATGGATTTCAACATCAATAATAATACGTAGGGCACGCCATAAACGATCTCTGAGCATGATAAGACGTTGTCCGGAATGACGTTCAAAACCTTGCTCTAACATCATTTGTTCGCAATATAATGCCCAGCCTTCGTAGAGTGTTGCACTTGGATGAAGACGACGCAACAAAGCATTTCCTTCAGCGGATTGGTTGGCGGTGACAAACTGTAGGTGATGCCCTGGCCAAGCCTCATGAACGCTAGTTTGGCTTATAGCTGCTAGATTATGCTCTTTCAACTCATCGTCATTGGTAGTAGGAGTGACATAGTAGTAGCCAGTTTGTGTTAAATCAGCGATGCTAGGATCTAAGTAAGCAGCAAATGGAATCTGGTGCTGTAGAAACTCCGGAGTTGTGATGACTTTCAACGTTTGTTGTTCAGGTAGTGTCATTAAATCATGCTGGTGTAAAAAATCTGCTGCGGCTTGCATTTCGATCTGATAGTTCGATAATACTTGATCAGCAGTAGGATGATTTGCCTGAATATCCGCCAAACTAAGTTTGTTATCAGCTAATTCTGTCTCTAATAACTGTTGGGTTTGGTCAAATAATCGCTGACCAAATTCATGCAATGTTTGAGCATTAATAGGTAGAAAATGTTGCTGTTTTAGTAGCCGCTCAAAATGGTCACGGCCACAGGAAAAGTTACCTTTGGTGGTTGATTTAAGACGTTTTAAAGTTTGAGCAAAGCTTTCTAATGATTTGCTAACACTAGCAATGGCCTGTTCAATCTGGTCATTTTCATTGAGCGCATTATAGACTAAAGGGTGTTGATGCATCTGATGGCAATAATCAATGCCAGCTTCTGTTTCCGTTAATGCCATTTCTAGCCATACTGCAGGGATAACGGCAGAAACGGCTGTTAAATATTGTTTAGCATCACGGAGATGATTCGGTATTGCAGATAGTCTATCCATCAATGCTTGTTGGAAATTTTCAACAGGTCGGATAGTCAGTTGGTACAAAGCATTAATGGGTAAAAAACGTGTTGGATCGCGATGACGCCAGTCATGCTCCATTAGATTATGGTGCTCTAATTCAGCACTGCCATGTAGTACTTGGTAGTGGATTTGACGCTCTGGGTCTAATTCTGAAAAATCAACCTCATCAAGTGCTGTGAGACACTTCTCATTAAGGACAATTTGAATACCGATGCTTTCATCATCATAGGGCGTTAATTTGCCAGCATAATCTTCTATGCCAGCTTCTAATGCTGCTTCAGGGTGAAAACGACACCATGTTGTTAAATAGCTTTGTTCAATTCGATCGAAAGTCTGTTGGCTTGCATTTAAATCATTAATCGACATTGATGATCTCGTAGTCATGAGTAATCTCAGCTGTTTTGCCGAGCATCAATGAGGCCGAACAGTATTTTTCTGTTGAAAGCTCTACTGCACGTTTAACTTGCGATTCTTTCACATTTTTTCCAGTGATGGTGTAATGAACATGAATTTTAGTGAATACTTTAGGGATTTCTTCACTCCGTTCACTGGTGATATCAACAACACAATCATGAATGTCTTGGCGTGATTTTTTTAACATTTGTACCATGTCAAACGCGGTACAACTACCCATTCCTAATAATAGAAGTTCCATAGGACGCATACCCGTCCCATGACCGCCCATTTCTTCAGGACCATCTATAATCAGACTATGACCTGTTCCTGATTCTCCTAAAAAAAGTACATCTTCAATCCATTTTACTCTTGCTTTCATGTGACACGTGTCTCAAAATTTAAAAAATAGTGACAATTTTGCCATATTAACTTGCCGGAAGGCACTGTTAGTTTACTATTAGTGTTAAGTTTATCACTCTAGAACCTTTGTTCCTTAGGAATCCTTATGGATTATGTGAAATATAAAGCGATAGAAGAAGGCTTGGCAGATTTTTTCCATTGCTGCCATAGTAAAACCTATCCAGCGAAATCAATTTTGATTCGCCCAGGCGATCCTGCGGAAACGCTTTTTTATATTCGCGAAGGATCTGTTTCTATCACAATGGAAAATGAAGATGGGGAAGAATTGATTATTACCTATCTGAATCAAGGTGATTTTATCGGTGAAGTGGGTATGTTCTTTGCTGATGTGGGCAGTCGCAAAGTAACTGTGCGCGCCAGAATGGACTGCCGAACAGAAGAAATCTCTTACCAACAAATAAAAGCATTATCTAATAATCAATTAAAACAATGTTATCCAACATTACTGCAATTCCTGGCAGAACAAATGGCAAAACGACTGTTGTCCATTACGCGGAAAGTAAGTGATTTAGCATTCTTAGATGTCGCAGGGCGAGTAGAAGCTGTATTACACGAATTAGCAGAACAGCCGGATGCCTTATCTCACCCTGAGGGGACTGAGATCAGGACGACGAGGCAAGAATTGAGTCGCATGGTAGGTTGTTCGCGAGAAATGGCTGGCCGTGTACTCAGGACATTACAAGATAAAGGTATTCTTTGGGCTCGCGGTAAGACAATGATTATTTACGATGAAGCACATCGCAAGGAACCGAGTCTATTTGGCTCAGTCCCGAGTTAGTTAAATAGCTTAGCTAATTGTAGACCTGGATCTGCTGCTCTCATAAAAGCTTCACCGACAAGAAAGCCATTTACATTATGCTCACGCATTAGCGCAACATCGGAAGACGTATGAATGCCGCTTTCTGTAATGACGGTATGGTCTTCAGAAATACGGCCAAGTAGATCTAAGGTTGTGTCGAGACTTGTTTCGAAAGTACTCAAATTACGGTTGTTAATGCCAATTAGCGGTAAATTGAGTAGTAGTGCACGTTCAAGTTCTTCTAAATTATGCACTTCTATCAATACATCCATCTCAAGCTGTAAAGCGAGATTTGACAGCTCATTGAGTTGTTCATCATTTAAGGCCGATACAATCAATAAGATGCAATCCGCACTGATGGCTCGCGCTTCAAAGACTTGGTAAGGATCAACAATAAAATCTTTTCTAATGATAGGCAGTGAACAGGCTTCACGTGCTTGTTTTAGATAGGCTTCATGGCCTTGAAAAAAATCTTTATCGGTCAAAACAGATAAGCATGCTGCACCATGTTGCTCATAGCTTTTAGCTATGTCGGCAGGGATAAAATTTTCTCTGAGTACGCCCTTGCTAGGAGATGCTTTCTTTATTTCTGCAATAACAGCAGCTTGACCTGAATTTATTTTTGCTTCAATCGCGGCGACGAATCCTCGTGGAGCATCTGCTACTTCTGCTAATTCAGTCATTTGTTGAAGGCTTACATTGGCTTTTCGTTCAGTAATTTCTTCAAATTTACGTCGAATGATTTTTTTTAAGATATCTGGTGTGTCAGTCATATTAACTTCTTGTTATGAGTTACTGCAGGCAATAAGTGCATCTAGTTTTTGTTGCGCTTGGCCGTTATCGATAAGGACTTGAGCTTGTTTGATACCATCAGCTAAGCTTGTTGTTAGATCGGCGGCATAGATAGCTGCGCCGGCATTAAGTACCACGATATCTCTTGCTGGCCCTATTTTTCCTGTAAATATTTCTTCAATAATCGTTAGGCTTTGTTGAGCATCATCAACAGCAAGATGGGCAACATCATGTCGCTGTAAACCAAAATCCTCGGGTTCAATAACGTAGCTTGTAATTATGCCATCTTTAAGTTCAGAGACATGCGTTTTAGCACCAATACTAATTTCATCCAAACCATCATCAGCATGCACGACTAATACGTGTCGACTTCCGAGTTCTTTCAATACATGCGCCATAGGCTCTACCCATTTTAAGTCAAATACACCCAGTACTTGGCAGGGGGCTTGAGCAGGATTGGTTAATGGGCCTAATAGGTTAAAGATGGTACGGATCCCCATTTCTCGGCGAGGGCCAATAGCATGCTTCATTGCGCCATGATGCTTTTGGGCAAACATAAAACCAATACCAATAGTGTCAATGCAATGTTTAACTTGTTCGGGAGTAATATTTAAGTTTACTCTGGCAGCTTCCAGTACGTCGGCGCTACCTGAACTACTACTGATAGAGCGATTACCATGTTTTGCTACTTTAGCGCCTGCGGCAGCCACTACAAAGGCACTGGCTGTTGAGACATTAAATGTGCTGGCACCATCACCACCTGTTCCACAGGTATCAACAATATGATCGCCGGTAATGTCAACGGGTGTTGCTAAACTACGCATGACTTTGGCGGCTGCGGTAATTTCTACCACGGTTTCGCCTTTCATGTGCAAACCAACTAAAAATCCACCAATTTGTGCTGGTGTAGCCTCACCTGTCATGATCTGCTGCATAACAGCCGTCATTTCTTCGCTAGATAAGTCTTTTTTTTGAATGATTATTTTTAATGCTTCGGATAAATTCATAGCCAAACCTTATCGATCTAGAAAGTTTTTTAACAAGGCATGTCCTTGCTCTGTCAATATGGATTCAGGATGAAATTGTACGCCTTCTATGGGCAATGTTTTATGTGAAATCCCCATAATCTCATCGACACTACCATCTTCATTTTGAGTCCATGCCGTAACCTCAAAACAATCTGGCAAGTTATTTTTATTGACAACCAATGAATGGTAACGTGTTGCTATAAGTGGGTTGTTCAATCCTTTGAAAACACTTGAGTTATTGTGCGACACAGGTGACGTTTTTCCATGCATTATTTTACTGGCATGGACGATTTCACCACCGAAGGCTTGACCAATAGATTGGTGGCCTAAACAGACACCTAGAATAGGTTTTTTACCGGAAAAATGTTTAATGACTTCAAGTGAAATTCCTGCTTCATTAGGAGTGCAGGGGCCTGGAGAAATCACAATCTGATCAGGATTTAAAGCTTCAATTTCAGCAATGGTAATTTTGTCATTACGATACACCTGTACATCTGCACCTAGCTCGCCAAAATATTGCACGAGGTTGTAAGTGAAAGAGTCGTAATTATCAATCATTAATAACATTGGGTGAGACCTACTTATGTTTTGTTTGACTGGCCACATCGAGCCCAGCCTCTGCCATTTCGACAGCACGGAAAACAGCTCGAGCTTTATTCATGGTTTCTTGCCATTCCATTTCAGGCACAGAATCATAAACGATACCTGCACCAGCCTGAATATGCAGGGTATTATCTTTGATAACGGCAGTCCGAATAGCAATGGCAGTATCCATATTACCTGACCATGATAGATATCCTACGGCACCGGCATAAACACCTCGTTTAATGGGCTCTAGTTCGTCAATAATTTCCATGGCACGTACTTTTGCTGCACCACTGACAGTTCCGGCAGGGAAGGTAGCTCGTAAAGCATCAATGCAGGTCATATTGGGTACAACTTTACCTGTCACATTCGATACGATATGCATAACATGAGAATAGCGTTCGACGATCATTTTATCGGTCAGTTTTACCGTCCCGATTTGGCTAACACGACCGGCATCATTACGACCCAAATCAATGAGCATCAGGTGTTCGGCTAATTCTTTCGGATCAGCCAGCAATTCTAGTTCTAACGCTTTATCTTCTGCTGCTGTTTTACCACGTGGGCGGGTGCCAGCAATAGGTCTAACAGTGACTTCATCATCTTCCATGCGTACTAAAATCTCTGGTGATGATCCTACAATATGAAACTCTTCCAGATTCAGATAATACATATAAGGCGATGGATTTAAGGTTCGTAATGCACGGTATAAATCCATGGGCTGTGCAGAGAAGGGGATGGATAAACGCTGTGACAATACAACCTGCATAATATCGCCATCAGTAATGTACTGTTTCGCTTTTTTGACAGCGTCAATAAAACCATCATGAGTGAATCCGGAGACAAAATCATCTTCACTCACCGGTTTTTTAGTTTGTGATGAATTATATTTTGGTGTGGCGGTACGAAGATGCTGCGTTAAGGTATCGAGAGATTTCTGTGCTTGTTGATAAGCATTTTCTTTACTTGGATCAGCATGCACGATCAGGAAAAGTCGACCACTTAAGTTATCGAACACAATTAAATCATTGGAAACCATTAATAAAATGTCGGGGCAGCCAAGTGGGTCGGGGTTAGGACATGCGCCTAATTTAGGTTCAATGTAACGCACAGTATCATAACCAAAATAACCAACCAAGCCACCATTAAAGCGTGGTAAATCATCTAAGTCAGGTACTTTATATTGTTGTTTGAACGACTCTATCCACGATAGCGGGTCTGTTGTTGTGGATTGTTCAATAATCTTACCCAGATGTTTGACTTCAACCTGTTCACCAGTAATGCGTACAATAGTTTCGCTTGGTAAACCGATAATGGAATATCGTCCCCATTTTTCGCCACCTTGCACGGATTCAAGTAGATAGGAGTATGGTGCATCTGCTAGCTTTAAGTATGTGCTGAGAGGAGTGTCTAAGTCCGCCAAGACTTCGCGAGCAATAGGAATACGGTTATAGCCTTGTTCGGCTAATTGTTTAAATTCTGCCAGTTTCATTTTTAATATCTAAAATAAATCTTTAAGCTCAGCAAATGTATCGATAACAACATCAGGGTTTGCGGAATGAATATCAACACCATGATTATAGCCATAGCTCATACATACTATTGAAAACCCTGCTGCGCGAGAGGCTTTAACATCACTAATTGAATCACCAATCATCATGGCATTTTCTGGTTTAACACCAAAGAAATTAGCCCCATGAAGTAATGGTGCAGGATCAGGTTTTTTCAGTGGTAATGTATCGCCACTAATGACAATTTCAAAATAGTCATAAATACCTAAGTCTTTAAGAATAGGCAGAGTGAACTGCTCATCTTTATTGGTAACACATCCGAGTCGAATCCCAGTCTCTTTTAACCACTGTAATCCCTCTGCAACGTGAGGGTAAAGTTGGCTGCGTTTACTTGCATTGTCAGCATAAAGAGCCATAAAAATGGGTGCGGCTTCAGCATATAATGCATCACTTGGCTCACCATCAAGCTGGTTAATAAGTGCACGCTGAATTAATCGTGTCACACCATTACCCACCCAGTTTCTCACTTTGTCTTCACCACGGACAGGCATGTTAAGTGCCTTCATAGTCTCATCAACACACCATGCTAGATCAGGCACGCTATCGACTAGCGTGCCATCAAGATCTATCAGCACCATTTCTGGTTTTGTTAAAACAACTGCCATGTGATTAAACGTTAGCTTTCGCTAATTCAGAACGGAACTCAGCAAGCACTGAATCATAAACATTAGCATCACTTGCATTTTTAGCGCCGAATAATGCAGAACCAGCAACAAAGGTACGTGCGCCAGCTTCAGCTATTTCACGAATATTACTAGGTTTAACACCACCATCGATTTCAAGATCGATATCATAACCACTTGCATCAATCATTTTGCGAGCTTCTTGAAGTTTGTCTAATGTGTGTGGAATGAAAGACTGACCACCGAAACCAGGGTTAACAGACATTAATAGAATGCGGTCAACCTTATCTAATACGTGATCTGCCAATGACAATGGTGTTGCAGGGTTAAATACTAAGCCTGCTTTACAGCCTTCGTTGTGAATCAACTGTAGGGTACGATCGATATGGTCAGAGGCTTCAGGATGAAAAGTAATAAATGTTGCACCGGCTGCTGCAAAATCTGGAATGATGCGATCAACAGGTTTAACCATCAAATGCACATCAATTTCATGAGTAACACCATGTTTACGTAATGCATCACACACCAATGGGCCAATAGTTAAATTTGGTACATAATGATTATCCATTACGTCAAAGTGAACAATATCGGCACCGGAAGCAAGGGCATTATCAACTTCTTCGCCAAGACGAGCGAAATCGGCAGAAAGGATGGATGGTGCAATTTGGAACTTAGCCATAGTGTTTACTCTCTATTTGGGATAATTAATATTCGGTGTTAAAACGCAACACTTTACCGCAAATGACCATTTTTTTCAGCTTTTGCTGATAACAGCCGATTCTATAATGGTCGCTATTACGAGAGTGGTGTGAATTGTAGATAGATTTATATAATGTATCTATTGTTAATGGCATTGGCTGGCTATACTTTGAGTTAAATGGTCATAATTTGTGACATAAGGATTACGAATGAAACAAATGAAAATGATTTTGTTGGGTTTGGTGATGAGTGTATTACCGCTTTCTGCAGTAGCAGAGGGTGATGACGCCATGATGAGTGAGACTAAAGATAGTCAGATGCTACGGGTGATCAATATTGTGCCAGGTTATCAAGCTTTAACAGTAGCAGGGCAAGAAATTAACGCTACTTATCTTGAAGAAACATTAGGTGAGCGCCATGGTGCAATTGTCTTACTTCATGACCAAGGCGAACAGTTTGAAAGCCAAGGCGTTATTACACCATTACGTCATCAGATGCCACAATACGGTTGGTCAACATTATCGTTGGCATTAGACTTCCCTTCGGAAACTAATATTTTATTATCCAGTTCGGTTGAGCAAGGCAAGGATGAATCGACATCTCCTCCCAAGGAGGGTGTTTCAGCAGAATCTGACCAACAATCACTACCTACTATTTCAAATCAGCAACGAGTTGAAGCCGCAATCGCTTTACTGCAAGCGAAAGATATAAAACGAATTGTATTTATTGGACATGGCATGGGCGGAAGCTTGGCGGTTGAATTATTAGAGAATATCGATACACCTATTGCGGCATTGATATTGGTGGGTACAGCTAATTTAACAATGACGGAAGAGTTTAAAACGTTTGATCAACCGATATTTGATATCTATGGGGATAATGATTTTGTCGGTGTGGAACAGGCTGTAAAGAATAGAAAAACGATGATGAAAAGGTCTGGAAATCGCCAATATTTAATACGTAAGATTGATGGTGCAGATCATGTGTTTTCAGGATTACAGACAATATTAGTGAATACTATTCGAGGTTGGCTCACTACAACATTTTTAAAGCAAGAAGATCAATAAATAATGCGACTTTACTATGAAGGTTTAGTGGTTCACCAATCACAGTCTGATGATGGTGTCATTGAAGTTGTTGATTTGGGTAACACACGATCAATGCATTTTGGTACTTTTCCTCGTCAGAGCAGTATGTCACTGCGAACACCTCATACTCTAGAGCTAAGCTATACAGAATCCATGATGGCTTGTTTGTTGTTAAACCCGACTCCTGAACGTGTATTGGTTATCGGTTTAGGTGGTGGCTCGTTAGTTAAATTTTTGTTACATCACTTTCCTCACTGTCATATTGATGTGGTCGAATATCGTCAAGATGTTGTGAAAGTAGCCCATGCTTACTTCAATGTGCCTGAGAATGATCCTCGATTGAACATTCATATTGCGGATGGGTATTTGTTTGTTCAGCAACGTTATTATCAAGCTGATGCCGATTATGATTTATTGTTAGTCGATGCCTATGACCATATAGGAATGTCTGCAAGTATAGGAGTACAGGCATTTTTTGATGCTTGTGCAGGCGTATTAACATCACGAGGCGTCATGAGTATCAATTTGTGGGGCAGCGATAAGCCATTATTTAATCAAACTATGACTCGGATAAATCAAAGCTTTGAGGGTAGAACAATGACACTTCCTGTTGAAAATAAGGGTAATGTGATTGGGTTAGCTATGATGAAAACCATCACCCACGCAGCGCTGAAAAAAATGAAGAAACCAGTGGAGCAACAGGAGATAAATTTTAATATTAATCTTCCTAAATCATTACGTGGTCTAATGCGTCAAAATAGAACATTCATTAGCAAGTTATTTGCCTAATGCTTCGACATAAATAATACCCCTGTTCATAGAAAAGGTATAGAATTCAGCATCATGAAATGTATTGTTATTTTTTTTGCTCTTCTGGTTAATGCGACATCGCTTGCTATTGCTGATGAAAATACCGAATTAGTGATAGTGCGATCGGAGCACAAACTGATTGTGAAGCAAAATGGCAATATATTACGAACTTTTAAAGTTGCATTTGGCAGTGGAGGCCGCAAGGCGAAACTTCGTTCAGGGGATCACACAACGCCTAAAGGACAATACAGTGTGAACAAAATACGCAGTAGCAGTCGTTTCCACATGTTTATGCAGCTTGATTATCCTAATATCAATGATGCCAAACGGGCATTAAAAAACAAATTGATTACTCGCAAACAGTATCAAGAGATTTTAACGGCACATTTGTATGGATATTTACCACCACAAAATACTGCTTTAGGTGGTGCAATAGGGATTCATGGCATTGGTCATGAAACTAAAGATAAAGTGGAAATACATGAGATTGCAGACTGGACTCAAGGTTGTATCGCTATGCGAAATCATGAAATTGAAGAGCTGAATCGATATATCAATATCGGGACTAAAATTAGTATCATTGACTAATTCCTGATTGTTTTTGTCAGTTATTCATTTAGTTTGGTAGAATAGCCATCTTAAATCCCTAATAATCTGAAATTCTATGCAAGCGGCAGCTGAACTTTTTTCCTATCGTAAATTTTGGGCTCATCGTTATGGTGTGGCTCCACAATTACCCATGTCTCGCGAAGAGATGGAAAACCTTGGCTGGGATTCTTGTGACATTATCTTAGTGAGTGGTGATGCCTATGTTGATCACCCTAGTTTTGGTATGGCACTGATTGGTCGAGTATTAGAAGCACAAGGATTTCGAGTTGGGATAATTTCTCAACCTGATTGGACTAGTGCCGAAGATTTTAAACAACTGGGTCAACCGAATCTGTTTTTCGGCGTGACTGGTGGCAATATGGATTCAATGGTGAATCGATATACTTCTGATCGTCGTATCCGTAGTAATGACGCCTATACCGCTGATGGAGAGGGTGGCAAACGGCCTGATCGTTGTGTTGTCCCTTATAGTCAGCGTTGTCGTGAAGCGTATAAAGGTGTCCCGATTATTATTGGCGGCATTGAAGCAAGTCTTAGACGTATTGCCCACTTTGATTATTGGTCTGAGAAAGTGCGTCGCAGTGTGATTATGGATGCCAAGGCCGATTTGTTGGTTTATGGTAATGGTGAACGTCAAGTTGTCGAAATTGCCCATCGCTTAGCTAGAAATGAACCTGTTGCAGAATTGACAGATATTCGTGGTACAGCCTTTATTACTAAGCACGGACAACGTGAAGGCTGGTGGGAGAAAGACTCTACTAGTGTAGACACTCCAGGCAAAGTAAATCCTCCTGTTGACCCTTATCAGATGCAAACAGAGGCGAGTTGTGAAACGCAAAAAGCCGAAACTGAGCAGGAAAAAAAATCAGCATCGGCAACAAAAACCAATATTATTCGTTTTCATAAAATAATGCCGAAGGATTCATCGAAGAGTGTGATTCGGCTACCAGCTTATCAAGAAGTCCGTGGTGATTCAGTACTGTATGCGCATACTTCACGTATCTTGCATCTGGAAACCAACCCGGGTAATGCCTTGGCATTGGTTCAGCAGCATGGTGAGCGAGATGTTTGGTTAAATCCGCCGCCAATTCCACTCAAGACCGAGGAGATGGATGCCGTATTTGATCTGCCATACAGTCGTGTTCCACATAAGCAATATGGTGATAAAAACATTCCTGCTTATGAAATGATCCGTTTTTCAGTCAACATTATGCGGGGTTGTTTTGGTGGCTGTACTTTTTGTTCAATTACCGAACATGAAGGTCGCATTATTCAAAGTCGATCTGAAGATTCTATTATTAAAGAAGTGGAAGCAATCCGAGATACTACGCCAGGTTTTACCGGTGTTATTTCTGACTTGGGTGGGCCAACTGCCAATATGTATCGATTGGCTTGTAATAGCAAAGAAATAGAAGCCAGTTGTCGACGATTATCCTGTGTATTCCCCAGTATTTGTAAAAACCTGAATACGGACCACACACCATTAATTAAACTGTATAAACGTACACGCGCATTACCTGGAATAAAGAAGGTATTAATTGCTTCAGGCTTGCGTTATGACTTAGCCGTGTTGTCACCAGAATACGTTAAAGAACTAGTGACACATCATGTGGGTGGATATTTGAAAATCGCACCGGAACACACTGAAGATGGCCCACTTGATCAGATGATGAAACCTGGAATTGGTACTTATGATGCCTTCAAAGCCATGTTTGATAAATATTCAAAACAAGCAGGAAAAGAACAGTATTTAATTCCTTATTTTATCGCTGCACATCCGGGGACTACGGAGAAAGATATGCTGAATTTAGCTATCTGGTTGAAGCGAAATGGTTTCCGAGCGGATCAGGTTCAAGCGTATCTACCTTCCCCCATGTCTGCCGCCGCCGCAATGTACCATTCAGGTAAAAACACCCTGCATAAAGTCAAACGAAAAGGGGGGGATATTGTGGTGCCGAAAGGCATTAAAGTAAGACGCCTGCATAAGGCATTTTTACGTTATCACGATCCTGAAAATTGGCCACTGTTACGAGAAGCATTACAAAAAATGGGACGAGCTGACCTCATTGGGAATGGTAAAAAGCATTTGATTCCAACATGGCAACCGGCCGGAACAGGCGGGCAGGGCGAAGGGAAACGCGTTAGCCGAAACATATCGGCGGGTAAATCATTTCAAACACAACATGTGAGAAAGTCTGCGAATTCTACAAGACGAAAACGACGTTAATTAATACGAATTGCGATATCACTGTTCCCAAATGATGAACATGACGATGCTGGGTATGAAAACCAACTCTATTTAGTGTCTGCTAGCTGATACAAGCGGTGGTATTCTTCTTCAAGTGTATTATCAGGTATGTCATGCCCGACACGGCTATACCAATAACTAGCATTACTAAGATCACCTTCTTCACGATGTAAATAGCCATGAATCAAGCAGGCGAGTTCATCGCTATGCTCTTGAATAAGATGATGAGCACCGTCCCAATTGCCTTGTGAGACTAAATTAAGCGCATGGATATGTTCTTCCGCCATGTGACTATCCTTTTAAGATATTGCTATCTAATAGTAACAGACTGCTAATGATCCCCATAGGGGAAACGATGACCATAAAGCTTAGTTTTACTATCTCACGAAAAATATAGATAGCATCAATTATGTAGCCCATTTATTTTCTCCTTTGAAGTTGATGGATTGCATTATAATTAGCCACTGTTACAGTCAATTGACACTTTTATTACTAAATGAATATTCTCGCCTTAGATACGTGTACCGAATGTTGTTCTGCTGCTTTGCTTTATCAAGGGCAGGTTTTCGAACGGGTCGAAATAACGCAGCGTGGTCATTCTGATCTTATATTGGGAATGATGAACGATCTTTTCAGACAAGCAGAAACGTCTATCTCGGTGATTGATGCCGTTGCATTTGGCCGAGGTCCGGGTTCTTTTACAGGGGTTCGTGTCGGAGTTGGCGTCGCACAGGGTATTGCTTATGCTCGTGATGTGCCTGTTATTCCTATTTCAACTTTGGCCGCTGTGGCACAAGATGCAACGGATGCATTAGATGTTGAACATATCGCGGTAGCGATGGATGCTCGAATGGGTGAAATTTATTGTGCCAGTTATTCTGTTGAAGATGGGCTGGTGGTGGCATTGAATGAAGAGCGTGTTTGTCCTCCTGAACAATTTACCCCATTCGAAAGTCAGCAGTGGAACGGCGTAGGGACTGGCTGGAGAGAATATGATTCTATATTACGACAGTGTTTTACAGATAATTTGAACCAAGTAAGTATCGAGCATTATCCTAAAGCGAGCAGTATTCTTAAATTGGCACAAATAGAAGCTGAAGCGGGAAGAATGTTGCCAGCAGATCAGGCTTTGCCAGTTTACCTTCGAAATAATGTGGCCAAAAAGAAAGGTGAACAATAGTGGCTAATAAACAAGATGCCATTTACGCTTCACCATTGAATGAAATGGTTGATTTTCGTTTTGATGAACGCGTTGTCGACGTTTTCCCCGACATGATCCAGCGATCGGTGCCCGGTTATGGCACCTTGATTTCAACAATTGGTATCTTGGCAGCTAAATATGCCCAAAAAAATAGTCACTGTTATGATTTGGGTTGTTCATTAGGTGCCGTGAGCCTATCAATGAGGCAGCGAATTACTCAATCAGGATGTGACATTATTGCAGTTGATAATTCACCAGCAATGATCAGCCGTGGACAGGAAATATTAGAGAAGGATAAAGATTCATCTATTCCAGTGAAAATGATCTGTGCAGACATACAAGATATTGAAATTGAAAATGCATCAGTTGTGGTGTTGAACTTCACCTTACAATTTATTCCCATTGCAGACAGGTTGAGTTTGCTACAAAAAATTTACCGAGGCCTCAATACGGGAGGTATTGTGATTTTATCGGAAAAACTCGCCTTTGATGACCAACAACGCCAAAACTTTCAGAGTGAAGCACATCATGATTTCAAACGAGCCAACGGCTATAGTGATTTAGAAATTAGCCAAAAACGGTCAGCATTAGATAATGTATTAGTTGCAGAAACACTCAATGACCACCAACAACGGTTTCAACAAGCAGGATTTGAATTTAGTGACATTTGGTATCAATGTTTTAACTTTTCATCGTTAATTGCCATCAAACAATGACAGTGTATCAGCCGTTATATCAACGTCTCGACGAGATGGGCTTGTCTGAATGGTCGGATAAGTTACAGCAAATTATTGCAGAAAAACTTGCTTTAGATGGTCATGGCAAGATGCAAAATTGGCAAATGACATTAGAGGCATTGCCTGATTTACAATCATCACAGATTAATCTTAAAGATAAAGTTGAAATTGCTTTCTTGAATGAATTGGCAGCAGTTGATAAAGATCATTTTATTGACCAACTTCAACAGTTTCATCCATGGCGAAAAGGGCCCTATCGTTTATTGGGTGTTGATATCAATACCGAATGGCGATCTGATTGGAAATGGGATCGCGTATTACCTCATATCCAACCACTAAAAGGAAGAAAAGTACTTGATGTCGGTTGTGGTAACGGTTATCACGGTTGGCGCATGCTCGGCGAAGGTGCTGACTTTGTTCTGGGGATCGATCCTACATTAGTATTTGTTATGCAATATCAGTTAATGCAGCGTTATATCGCTAGTGAAAATCACTATGTAATACCTTTAGGAATCGAAGATCTGCCAGCGGATTTAAACTGTTTTGATACGGTATTTTCGATGGGCGTGTTATATCACCGTCGCTCACCGTTAGATCATCTATATGAATTAAAAGCTTGTTTACGTCCTGGTGGTGAATTAGTGTTAGAAACACTTATTATTGAAGGTGAAGAAGGCATGAGTTTAATGCCAAAAGGGCGCTATGCAAAGATGCGTAATGTCTGGTTTTTCCCAACGGTAGCAACGATGAAATTATGGCTTGAACGTTGTGGTTTCAAAGATATTAAATGTGTTGATATCAATACAACAAGCCTAGATGAGCAGCGGAAAACTGACTGGATGATATTTGAATCTTTAGCTGACTTCTTAGATCCAGAAGACAGATCTAAAACAATCGAAGGTTATCCCGCACCTATCCGGGCCACCTTTGTTGCCAGTAAGCCAAAATAACTAGCTAATTCTACCGCCGCTGGTGACGACTTCCAAGCGCTATATATCCTTGACCATGGTTGTCATAACACATGGTGCCACCAATACTTTGATATCTGCCATGATGATCAACAACAATTTTTGTGACGGGATGACATGATTTTTGACCATGATGGTTGCTGTACGAATTGTACCGGTAGTTATGGTGCTGATTAGAGCTATTACTATAACGAGGTTGCTTGTAATGATGACCATAATTAAAGTTGGGACGGTACGAGTAACGAGGTGAATAGTGATGTTTCTTTTGATGGTGATATGAATTAATCGAATAGCCTAACTGAACATCATTATGATGAGTACTATAACTTAGAGACAATCCACTTTTATGGTGAGAATCTCTGGCAAATGCTGTACTTGACATAAGAGTGAGACATAGTGCCAAGAAAAGTAATTTATTTACTGTTTTCATGAGGGCTTCCTCTTTATAGGAGTCTAAAGTGAGCATAATTCGTGCTTATTAGTAAACCTTGAAAACATAGACAACTTGATTGACGATTTGTTTCATTTTAACGTCGTTGGGTTATGGTGATATTGTTGCTGTTGCACCTGTTACAAGAACATTGGCCTATTTAGAGGTGATTATTGGTCAATTCTATATGGCTGTATTAGTCGGTGCGTTAGTTGGTAAATATCTCAGTAATCACAAAGAATCGCCGGAAATACTAACCATGGTGGTCATTTAATACATGAACCCATGTTAGACGATTTTTAATCGTCTCAATGCATGAAATAGTGTACATTTATAAATGTAATCACAGATTTTAAAGGCAGATCAGATGACTAATACCGATGATGTTTTCTTTCAACCGGGTGATGTGTTATTTGATACGGAAAATCCATCCACAGACGCATATTTTATTATGGAAGGCTCGGTCGAGCTTCAGTTAAGTTTGGCTAATAAAAATCTGACATTAAAAATAGAAGCTAATCAGTTTGTTGGTGACGCTGCAGTCGCTGTCACTAATAAAGTCGATAGAGATAACTTGGCATATCAGGCGCGTGCAGTAGCGCTTGAGCCTGTAAGAGCTGCTGTAATTCCTATTGCAGATATAAGGCAAGAGTTGGAAGCATGTCCACCTTTGCTTAAGGCATGGTTTACATCATTCATTAGTCGTGTTCTTGTCGTGATAGAAGAACTCTCCAAAGACTAGGAGGTATTAGTTATGATTACTGGGACTACGCATACTCTTTCAGTAGATCTTATCAACTCGATGCAAGATTTCAGGTCAATTCTTGACCAGAGACTTAGCACGAATGAAAATCAAATATCAGCACCACAAGAACCAGCGCCTAAGCCTTTAGAAGAGGTACAAGAACCAGAACAAGCTCAACAAACCACTATTGATTATGAAGCCCTTGATGCTGATATTCAAAGCAGAAGAGATAGTGCTCGTCAGGCCGCTGTTCATGTCGCTGAACTCCAGCACAAAAAAAACCTAGTTGATATTTATATGGATGTGTCATCTGATGACGACAATAGTAGCTCCTTGGGAATAGAACCTATGGATGTTTATCAAACAAGTTTGAAATATTCACGAAGAATGGATTTAATAAATGCTTTTGAATCTGCGGCTAGGGATGAATCAGAACGCCCACATATTAGTGTTCTTGTTTAGAAATATTAATAGTTTCTACAGGGATATTAGACTATTAGCAGGAATATAGAGAGTCAATGAGCTACATATAGCACAAGTCAGTTTTCTTAAGCCTGTTTTGGATGGACTAACTGACTCTGGTGTAAATACTGAACGTCTTCTTAAGCAGTCCGGATTAAATAAATTTAATCTAGATAACATTGAAAACTATATACCTGTTGATGCGATGCTTCATTTTTTAAATGAAGCCTGTAAAAAGGAAGGAATATCTACTTTAGCGGATCAATTCTCATCAAATATAGATCTGCGATGTTAAGAGCTGGGCTCGTGAAATACGAGAAAGATATGAGAAATATAATAATGGTTGGCCTTTATTTCTGTCATCGAATTCCAGTTCATGACAAATAATAAATATTTAAATGATATAAGTCATTGCTAATGGAGATTCTTGATCTTAAAATCATTCAGATGATGTCTAAATAGTGATATGTAAGTAAACTATTTATTGTATATTCAGGGAGTTAACAGCTAGTGATTAATAGCTCAGAACTAATGCCAACAACAGAGCAAGACATTGTCTTTGCTTTTGGGGGACAAATCTTTAATGTAAGACTGCTTGTTATTTCAGCGATTATTGTTCTATTGTCTGCATGTACTACTGGACCTACAATTTACTCGGATTATAATCGCACTATTGATTTTAACCAATATAAAAGCTTTGGCTTCGTTGTACCGTTAGACACTGATCGTCAATATGAATCTTTAATTAGTCAATACCTTAAAGAATCTATTATTGTAGAAATGACGAGGCGAGGGCTCACTTTTGTCATTCAGGATCCAGACGTATTGATAAACTTTCATACTAATGTCGAGCAAAAGCAAAAAATTAAAGAAATCCCAACACATAATCGAACTAGTTATTATAGCTACCGAAAGCGCTGGTATAGCTATGATGCGTGGCCTGAATATGAAATCTATATCGATAATTATGAACAAGGTACACTGAATATCGATGTCATTGATAGACAGTTGAATAAAATGATTTGGGAAGGGATAGCTGTCAAAAGGTTAGGTGAAAAAGATAAACTCAATATACAGTCAACATTACAAGAAGCAGTTGTAGAAATATTTTTGCAGTTTCCTATAGCTGCACCTATGGAAGTTACAGAGTAACTGAGAATTTAGAATAAGAAAATTGAGCATTGAACTTGGTATATAGAAGTGTTCTATTTCACTATAAGTGCTAGTAACCTGATAGCGAGTGACACATTATTCTTAGGTGCTGATACGCCTATAGGGCCACTTTACTTAGGATAATAATGCCATTTCGGTGGTGACCGTTCCTCTTGGCTGGTTAAAGATCTAGAGTTATAATGTGGTGTATTTATATACCCAGCAGTTACAAGGGAAGCGTAAGTTAACGTGTCAGTACCCTTCGAAGATATCAGTGCGAGAAATATTTCTCTTTCGTATCCCGCTTTTCTGTCAACGAAAACGGGTATTTCAACCAGTAGGATTTAGCAAGATGATAGACAAAAAAGGACGCAAATATTCCTCCGTCGTTGTTGACGGTGTCAAACAGGCACCCAGCCGAGCCATGCTGCGTGCAGTGGGCTTCAACGATGATGACTTCAAAAAACCCCAAGTGGGCGTTGCATCTACCTGGAGTATGGTCACGCCTTGTAACATGCATATCAACAAACTGGCCGAACACGCCGAAGCGGGAATTAATGAAGCCGGCGGCAAAGGCGTTATTTTTAACACCATTACTGTTTCCGATGGCATTTCCATGGGCACCCCCGGCATGCGCTATTCACTGGTTTCGCGCGAAGTAATCGCTGACTCCATTGAAACCGTCACCGGCGGGGAAGGATTTGACGGTATCGTGACCATCGGTGGTTGCGACAAAAACATGCCTGCCTGCGTCATGGCCATGGCTCGCCTGAACCGCCCCTCCGTTTTTGTTTACGGTGGCACCATCCGCCCGGGTAAAGAACGCCGCGACATTGTGTCTGTTTTTGAAGCGGTTGGTGGACATGCCAAAGGCTCCGTCTCTGACATCGAACTGCTGGACGTGGAAAAGACCTCAATTCCGGGGCCGGGTTCATGCGGTGGCATGTATACGGCTAACACGATGGCCTCTGCGATTGAAGCGCTGGGCCTCAGCCTGCCCAACAGCTCTGCTCAGAATGCGGTATCTGACCACAAGGCAGAAGACGCTCGCCGGGCCGGTGCAGCAGTGCTGAATCTGATCGAGAAGGATATCAAACCCTCTGACATCCTCACCAAGAAAGCCTTTGAAAATGCGATCACCGTGATTATAGCCCTGGGTGGCTCAACCAACGCGGTTTTGCACATGCTGGCCATGGCTCATGCGGCTCATGTCGAGTTGAGCCTGGATGACTTTACGCGTATCGGCAAGAACGTCCCGGTTCTGGCAGATGTAAAACCATCCGGCAAGTACCTGATGTCCGAACTGATTGAAATTGGCGGCATCCAGCCACTGATAAAAATGTTGCTCGAGCGTGGTTTATTACACGGTGACTGTATGACAGTCACCGGTAAGACGATGGCGGAAAACCTGGCGGATGTTGCACCTTATCCAGAAGGACAAGACATTATCCGTGATTTCAACAACCCGGTTAAAGCGGACAGCCACCTTCGCATTCTCTATGGCAACCTCGCGCCCACTGGCTCAGTAGCGAAAATTTCCGGTAAAGAAGGTCTGAAATTCTCAGGCTCCGCACGTTGTTACAACAGCGAAGAAGCCGCAATGGAAGCCATTATGAACGGTACCGTCGTTGCAGGCGACGTATTGGTGATTCGCTACGAAGGCCCCAAAGGTGGTCCGGGGATGCGCGAAATGCTCAGCCCAACGGCCGCTATTATGGGCAAAGGCTTGGGTAATGATGTTGCGCTGATTACTGACGGTCGTTTCTCGGGTGGCAGCCATGGTTTTGTAATCGGCCACATTACACCGGAAGCCTTCGTGGGCGGCCCAATTGCCCTACTCGAAGATGGCGACAAAATCACCATCAATGCGGAAAACAACATCATTGATGTGGATCTCAGCGACGCAGAGCTGGCACAGCGTAAAGCCAACTGGCAGGCGCCACCCGCCACAGAAACACGCGGCGTGCTGGCTAAATACGCCAAGCTGGTGAGCTCAGCCTCAGAAGGAGCGGTGACTGACAAGAATCTTTAGCAGGGATACCAATCGCGTAAAAAAGGAAAAAATATTTTGTTTAATAAGTAAGATGGCTATGGAGGGCATACACCTATGGGCGACTCAGAACAGGAGGACAAATAGAAGAATAAAATATCCATCTATTTATTTTAATAGTTAGTTTATAGCACTCTGTATGAGAGCCGAGTAATCACTATCAGGGTATAAAAAGTGGTATAAAAAACTATTTTCACAAATATTAAACACAAAAAAGCCCCATATTTCAGGGGCTTAAATAAATATTATGGCGGAGAGTCAGGGATTCGAACCCTGGGTAGGGATAAACCTACGCTGGTTTTCAAGACCAGTACATTCGGCCGCTCTGTCAACTCTCCAAGACGCGAGATTCTACTAGGATTGCTAACACAAAACAACCGAAAGTTTAATTTAAGGTAGGTCATTAACCTTATGAACTTATTCGGGGCGGTCATGTCGATAGTTGTATATAATAGGCTCATCACAATAACTGGAGAACAATTGATGAATTATGATGCTCAAACAACCGTGGTTCGTTCAGAATCAGTCTTAGTAACTAATAAGTTATTACGAAACACATATAGCTTGTTAGCAATGACATTGATCTTTAGTGCGTTGACTGCCGGCATATCAATGGCGATGAATTTTCCTTATCTTGGTCTTTTAACACTCGTTGGTTATTTTGCGTTGTTATATGTAACAACAAAATTACGTAATAGTGTATGGGGAATCGTATCTGTATTTGCATTGACAGGGTTTATGGGGCTAACTTTGGGTCCAATTCTAAATTACTACCTTAGTATGCCTAATGGTTCTGAAATGGTCATGCAGGCGTTGGGCGGCACAGGTATCATTTTCTTTGCATTATCGGCTTATGCCATTAAGAGTGAGAAAGACTTTAGTTTTATGGGCGGCTTCTTGATGGTGGGTATTTTGGTTGCCTTCCTTGCTGGTTTAGGTGCATTTTTCTTTAATATGCCAGGCTTGTCTTTAGCTGTTTCAGCCATGTTTATACTGTTGATGTCGGGTCTGATTTTGTATCAAACTAGTGAAATTATTCACGGTGGTGAAACAAATTACATCATGGCAACGGTAACGCTGTACATCAGTATTTACAATCTATTCCTTAGTTTGTTACATATATTAGGTGCTATGTCAGGCGATGATTAATTGTTAATCATCGTTACATAATTTAGATTAAATAGGCCTCGCTAAAATGGGGCTTATTTATTTTTACGATATAATAAAACTCATATGAACTCATCAAACGCACAATTAATAGATCGTTTTGGTAGAAAGGTGACATACGTACGTATGTCCATCACGGATCGTTGTGATTTCCGTTGCGTGTACTGTATGGATGAAGAAATGACATTCATGCCGCGTCAGCAGCTATTGACCTTGGAAGAGATTGTATTTTTATTACGTGCTTTTTGTGAGTTAGGTGTTGAAAAAGTACGTATCACTGGCGGAGAGCCATTAATAAGACGTAATGTGGATTGGCTATTTGAACAAATTGGTCAATTGAAACAATCAACCGCATTAACAGAGTTAACTATCACAACGAATGGATCGCAATTAACCAAATATGCGGATGCGCTGGTTGCAGCAGGTGTTGATAGAGTTAATATCAGTTTAGACTCTTTGAATGAGGAACGTTTCTTAGCACTAACTCGCACGGGCGATTTAAAAACGGTTTTATCAGGTATTGTTGCAGCGAAAGATGCAGGGTTCAAAAAAATCAAACTTAATGCCGTTATTATGAAAGGCAGAAATGATGATGAAATCGTTGATTTGGCTCAATTTGCCATCGACCATGAACTGGATATTTCTTATATCGAAGAAATGCCATTGGGGCATGTGACTCATCAACGGGATGAAAGCTTTTTCTCTAGTGATGAGGTGTTAGCTGAGTTACAGACTAAGTTTGATCTTCAGCCTAGTATTGCCAATACTGGCGGACCATCGCGATACTATCAAGTGGGCGGGACTCAAAGTAAAATTGGCTTTATCTCGCCGCATAGTCATAACTTCTGCGAGAGTTGTAATCGGGTAAGGGTAACCACAGAAGGTCGTTTGTTGCTCTGTCTAGGACAGGAAAATTCAGTCGATTTACGTGAAATAATTCGCAACTATCCTGGCGATATTGAACGACTCAAACAAGCGATTATTGATTCGATGGAGATTAAGCCAGAAGGACATGATTTTAACATTCATGAGCAACCGGTTATTTTTAGGCACATGAGTGTAACAGGTGGCTAATTATCAACCTAAGATGACTGATGAGGGCATTAGAGAACTATATTCAACTACCGTATTAGATGAGCATGGTGAAACCAGAGAAATTTCACTAACCGGCGAAAGACCGCTCACTATTTATTTGGATAAACAAGAAATTGTCACGTTGATGACAATGGGATCTCAACCAGAATTATTGGCTCTCGGATATCTACGTAATCAAAGTCTAGTTCAAACATTAGAAGATATCATCGAGATTCAGGTAGATTGGGAGGTCGAATCCGTAGCGGTAACGACTAAGCATACCATTCCTGAGCTGGAGAAGTTATTATCGAAACGTACTGTGACCAGTGGCTGCGGTCAAGGGACGATGTTTGGTAACGTGATGGCTTTGCTTGATAATTTAAAGTTAAAGTGCCCCTCTTTTAGCGCTGATATTATCTATCAAGTTCTTGATAATTTAACTGATCACAATAAAATGTATAAACAAGCCGGAGCCGTTCATGGTTGTGCATTATGCTCGATAACGGGAAAAATCGAATATTTCGTTGAAGATGTCGGTCGTCATAATGCGGTTGATGTCATTTCCGGTTGGATGTGGCTAAAAGGTATGACAGGTGACAATAAGGTGTTCTATACGACAGGGCGCTTAACATCGGAAATGGTGATTAAGGTGGCACAAATGAAAATTCCTTTATTACTTTCCCGATCAGGTGTGACGGAGATGGGATTGTCGATTGCACAAAAAATTGGTATCGGAATGATCGCACGAGCTAAAGGAAAACATTTCCTCATTTTTAATGGTGCAGACTGTTTTAATAACTGATTAGAACAATAGGATTTGTTACGGCGGTTGGATTGACGATCTATTACATCATAAATCTTAAGGTTATCATTTAACTTTTATGTGATAGATTAATGATTTTTCTACATAAAATGGATTGTATTTTATGTGGATGAGTAGTAGCATCACTATGTTATTTAAAGTGACAGGCATCCATTTGGCTGTCTTTAGGGAATAAATATTAATGAAGCCATAATAAGGATTCGATTAATACTGTCAATTATAAGGAATATAAAGGAAAAATTATTTATAGGATCGGCGATATGCATCAATGGCAAGTTGTTATTGTAGATGATCAATCTACAGGCAGAACGATTTTAAGCAAAATTGTTCAGCAAATAGCAGATAATATTTCTGTTATTGAATTTGATAACCCCAAAGGTGCATTGAAGTGGATGGAATCAAATCATCCAGCACTTATTATCACTGACTATAGAATGCCAGAGATTAATGGTATTGAATTTATTGAAAAGATTCGCCAACTCAAAGATTGCCAGAACACTCCTATCATGATGATCACAGTAGTCAGTGAAAAGGAAGTTCGTTACGAGGCACTTGACGCAGGTGCAACAGCATTTCTAACTCGTCCCATTGACCAAATTGAATGTCGTACTAGTTGTCGAAACTTGCTGACGATGCATGAACAACATTTGTTGATCCAAGATCGTGCCGAATTACTGGCAGCACAGGTCGCTACTGCCACTCAAAAAATTGTGGAACGTGAACGTGAAACTCTTTTACGTCTCGCTAGGGCAGGTGAATATCGTGATGAAGAAACGGGAAATCATGTTATCCGAATGTCAAAATATTCTAGGTTTATCGCTGAAGAATTGGGCTTAGAGGAGACATTATGTGAAGATATAGAGTATTCTGCTCCCATGCATGATATCGGAAAAATTGGTATACCTGATGGTGTGTTACTCAAGCCTGGAAAGCTTGATGCCGAAGAGTGGAAAATTATGCAAGGTCATGCTTCCATCGGTTATAAGATCCTTGCTAATAGCCAGTCAAAATACATGCAAATGGGCGCCGTTATTGCGCTGTATCATCACGAGCGATTTGATGGGAAAGGCTATCCTAATGGTCTGCATGGTGACGATATTCCTTTGATTGCTCGTATTGTTGCTGTTGCTGATGTTTATGATGCTTTAGTGTCAGTGAGGCCTTATAAAAAGGCATGGTCAGAAGAACAATCTATTGCGTATTTGAAAGAAAATGCGGGTAGTCAGTTAGACCCCAATTGTGTCGATGCTTTTTGCAAGCGAATTCTGGATGTTAGGAAGATTCAAGAAATGTTTGCTGATGAGGCATAAATAACAAAGTCAAACGGATTGATTTTAAAAATGAAAGATAAAATTAGTAGTATTACTAAACTTAAGAATCGCGTAAGACAAACAGGCGATTCTGAGCCAGAACAGATAGTCTTAAGGCTAGTAATAGGCTTAATGCTTATCTGCTATTTCTGCTTTCCATGGGCAGAGGGTGAAACCTTTTCTCAGTCAATTACATCATTAGGTAGCTTAATAACACTTGGTTATTATGGTGGTGCAATGGCAATTGCATTCTCACTCATGCTCTCGCCCAGAGTATCACCGATAAGACGTATCTGTGGAATCATTCTGGATATGGGATCACTTTCGATAGTAATGTTCTTAGTTGGCTCTGAAAGTATTGTCTTATTTGTGCTTTATTTATGGGTCATACTCGGTAATGGTTTTAGATACGGACTCGTTTATTTATATATTTCATTGATGGTTAGTCTTATAGGATTTTCAATAGCCATAACATGGGGTGAATATTGGCAGATTCCTCATACCAAATCAGTATCCATTAGTTTATTGTTGTTGTTGGTATTGATCCCGGCCTATACCTCATTTCTATTAAAAAAATTACATGCTGCGATATCGTCTGCCAAACAGGCAAATGAAGCGAAAACACGCTTTTTAGCCAATATGTCTCATGAGCTAAGAACACCCCTTAATGGTGTCATAGGACTTGGGGATTTATTAAGAGAAACCAAGCTTAATTACGAACAACGTGATCTTGCTAATACCATGCATGAATCTGCACGAACTCTATTAGGATTAATTGAAAAAGTACTCGATATTTCTAAGATTGAAGCTGGGAAAATTGTTATTACTAAAAGTGAGATGGATTTACATGCCTTAGTCAATTCGGTACTTGCGATGCAAACGCCTGTTGGGGCAGCAAAAGATTTGTCGGTGTCATGTACGATAGATCCTGAAGTTCCATTTTTACTGGAAAGTGACCAACAACATATCCGTCAAGTGTTGATAAATTTGATAGGTAATGCGATCAAATTTACGGACGAGGGGTCAATCAATTTACATATATCATTAGTAGATAAGAATAAACGTAAAGCGATTATTCGTTTTGATGTCAAAGATACCGGAATTGGTATTGATAAACAGTTATTATCGAAAGTATTTGATGATTTTACCCAAGTCGGGATGTCAACGGGTGGAACAGGACTTGGCACCACGATCTCAAAAGAATTAGTTGAATTGATGGGCGGTAAGATAGGCGTAGAGAGCGAGCTTCATAAAGGTTCTACATTCTGGTTTGAGTTGCCATTTAAGGTTATAGAAGATGCGCCATTAGACCTCTCTGGTAGTCAGCTACTGGTTATGTCTACGGAAGCAACAACCGAAGTACTGAAGCCGATATTAGAGCATTGGAGTTTAGAGTTTTCATTAGTTGTATCGCCTCAACATAGCTTAACGGTTTTGAATCATGCGATTGATCAAGGTAATGGTTATAAAATGCTCATTATTGACCAAACCAGTTTGGGAGATATGTCTCCTATCGAATATGCGGGGATGCTTAAAGCTGAGAAGTTGTTAGATAACTTATCTTTAGTGTTGATAAATTCAGATAGTCAGTATTTATATACCAATGAATTAGGCCAATATTATGTTTCGGTTCTTGAATCATTGAATGACAAACGACTACTCTTTAATGCAATACATGTAGCGAAAAGTATTCAAGGCATTACTGATAATGTCGTATCACTGGCTGAGCATTATGCGAATCAAACAGGCTCACAAGTGTTGAATATCTTGGTGGCGGAAGATAATAAAGTAAATCAACAAGTCATCGAAGGCATATTGAAGCGTGCTGGTCACAGTGTTCAACTTGTCGATGATGGTGAACAAGCATTAGATGTTTTAGCAGAGAAAATTGAACAAATAGACTTGTTAATTGTAGACAAAAATATGCCAAATCGTTCGGGGGATGAAGTTGTCCAAGCGTTACGGTTTATGGATACCAAAAATAAGCTGCCGATTATTATGTTTACTGCTGATGCAACACCTGAATCGAGAAAAGAGAGTCTGGCTCTTGGGGTAAATGAGTTTCTTACTAAACCAATAGATTCATTGGCATTGCTAGAAAAGATTGCGGCTTTATCTACATCAATCAAGACGGTTAACAATCAATCTGCATTAACAGCAGCACCGGTTTCTACAGAAGATAATTTTATGTCGGCAGAAATAGTTGAGCAATCAACAACTGGAACTGGGGAAAGCCCCTTGTATGATGCAGCTGTATTTCAACAATTAATGAGGCTTGATAGCGATACTGGCTTTATAAAACGCTTAGTGAAAGGGTTTGTTGCAGATGGTGAAAAACATGTCGCAGGCATTAAAAATTCTGTATCACATGATTATCTACAATTTCGTGAATCATTGCATGCCTTGAAAGGCTCAGCAACGGAGCTTGGGGCGCACCAGCTTTCAGAGATATGTCTTCGGGGAGAAGGGCATAAGCCCTATGATATAGGGACTGAAAAACTGGTTCAGTTGAGTAAAGAAATTGAACGTATTTATAAGGATACTGTCGCTGCCTTAGATACTGCTGTATCTAAGGCAGAACAATTGGTACAGGATTAGTTGGATTTTGAATTCTGTCTATTGATAAGACGTTCCATCATTTTTAAATCTTTGCTTGTCAGGTTTAATGCCGCTTCAGCCCATACTTGGGCAATATCTATTAATTCTTGATATGAAATATTGTTGCTGATATCTTTGACTTTAGCCATTGCTTGGTAGCTGTTCGGTGAGCGTCTAGCCTTCTTCACATATTTGTAGAGTGCAAGTTCACCTTCACCAGGTTCCGCCAAGATATCGATAATACCCATATCATAGAGTTCTTCAGAATCATACAGCTTGCCCGATAGGATCATCCTTTCAGCAGCAGTCGGACCGATTTTTCTAGAAAGTAGGGTAAACGCTCCCATACCAGGGAAAAGATTAAATAAAACTTCTGGCAAACCAAGTTTTACACCGCGTTCAGCAATAATTAAATTGCTAGATAATGCTGCTTCAAAACCGCCGCCTAATGCATCACCTTGAATTAATGAAACAGTCGTTAGTTCAAGATTAAAGTGAAACAAGTTTTGATACAGGATATTAATACATTGCGTGGCGTAAGATAATAGTCCTTCATAATTTTGCTCGTCAATGAGTTCACGAAATAGATTTAAATCACCACCCAGATTAAAAATACCCGGTACATCAGATCCTACGACGAGATAGTCATATTTTTTATTACCACTGTATGCCATTTCAGCTTTTACATTACTGAGATAGGCAGTGAGGTCGTTTAGTAGTGTTGGTGTAAAACAAGGTCGAGGCTCACCACTCATCAAAAACCAACCAATCTTATATTCACTATCATAGTATGTATTGAGTTGAGAATATTGGTTCCCTGTGTGATCGCCTAGTTTAGTTTTATTAGGTTCGTTTAAATGTACAACGTTGCTCATTTCTCTCTCCTGAAAATTCTTCTAGAATCCATAATTTATAAGTATATTAGTGATTTATTTTTGACAGCTAATCACTTAACTAATTGTCAAGCATAAATCATGCCTATTTTCATAGGCTTAATTTAAGATGATTTAAATGAAATGTATGGATTAAATACGAGGCATTATTTTCACCGTGATTAGCGATGAGGTTTGCACTTGTATGAATTGAATTCCTCCCTTTACTGATGACTGGTAAGGAGAGACTTTACGGGGATGGAAATGAAATTAATGTGATGAATTTCTCAGTTGAAAAAAGAAATTATGACCGAGAAAAATTATGTAAACCAATGATTATTAAAAAGAAAAAATCGTGACCGCTTCCACACTTTTTGTGGTCTAGTACGTCCGAGAATACTACTCTTTCCGAATAAACTTTATGATATGTCGCCTGTCACGCTTATTGGGTCTGCCTTTGTCATGCCTAAATCCTAATGGCTGGCTTTTGATTTCTTCATGTAATTGTTCACGTTTTTCGATGCTAGCGTCACTTTCGATATAAAGTTGTTGTGCTTCTGGAGCAGGACGACGTTGTTTGGATAAGCCTAATATGGTGATGATATGCTCATATGGCGGTTTCGAAATAGTTAATATATCGCTTGGTTTAATGAGTCGACTGGGTTTAACACGATTATTATTGAGATGAACCTTGCCTCCACCAATCGCTTCTACAGCAAGGCTGCGTGTTTTATAAAAACGTGCAGCCCATAACCATTTATCTAACCGTTGACTGTTATCAAGGGGGATTTCTTGTTTTGCCATAATACTAGGGCATCTCTATTATTGAAGAAGTATTCTGCGAGACTTCAAGTAATAAGAAGTACCCCTTGTATTTTAAGCTTTACCTTGTAGTTGAGGCAAGATAGCTTCATTTTCTAATGTGGATGTATCTTGTGTGATTTCCTCACCTTTAGCGATAGTACGCAATAATCGACGCATGATTTTTCCTGAACGTGTTTTAGGTAAATTATCGGCATAACGAATATCATCAGGTTTAGCGATGGCACCAATTTGTTCACCTACCCAAGCACGTAATTTCTGCGTCAATTCATCATCAAGACCACCTTCGGGACGGTCACCTTTAAGAACAACATAGGCAAATATAGACTCGCCTTTAATCTCGTGTGGTTTACCCACGACAGCAGCTTCTGCAACAAGTGGGTTGGCAACAAGTGCAGATTCAATTTCCATGGTGCCTAGGCGATGGCCTGATACATTTAGAACATCATCAATACGTCCCATTATCCAGAAGAAACCCTCTTCGTCACGGCGAGCACTATCACCTGCAAGATAGTATTTGCCGTCAAACATAGGCCAATAGGTATCTTTATAACGTTGATCATCACCCCAAATCGTTTGGATCATCGAAGGCCAAGGCTGACGTATAACAAGATAGCCACCTTCATTTGCAGTGATAATTTCTTCACCTTGTTCATTAACCACAATAGCATCAATACCGGGTAGGGCGCGTGTGCATGAGCCTGGTTTGGTTACTGTCACTGATGGAACAGGTGCAATCATATGAGAGCCTGTTTCTGTTTGCCACCAAGTATCGACAATGGGACAACGTTGTTTGCCAATCACATTGTGATACCACATCCATGCTTCTGGATTAATGGGTTCACCAACAGTACCTAAAAGACGTAATTTAGATAGGTCGTGATTATTAGGATAATCATCCCCTTGTTTGATCAATGCTCGAATGGCAGTTGGGGCGGTATAGAATATAGTGACACCATGTCGCTCACACATATCCCAAAAACGACCCGCATCAGGGTAGGTTGGCACACCTTCAAATATAACAATAGTGGCACCAGTGGCTAATGGACCATAGGCAACATAGGTATGACCGGTGATCCAGCCAACATCGGCAGTACACCAAAATACGTCGGTATCTTGAATATCAAACACCCAACGCATAGAGGTAATAGCGTTTAATAAATAACCACCAGTTGAATGTTGAATACCTTTTGGTTTACCTGTTGAACCTGAGGTATAGAGTAGAAACAAAGGATCTGTTGCATTAACCCATTCAGGTTCACACTCAGCTGATTGACCTTGTTCAGCATCAGACCACCAGATGTCACGACCTGATTGCATGCTAATGTCATGGCCAGTGCGTTTAAATACAATAACTGCTTCAATAGTATCGCAGCCATTCTCTAAGGCCGTATCAGTGGTTGATTTGAGTTCGATAATCTTACCGCCACGATGCCCACCATCAGCAGTAATCACTATTTTAGCTTGAGTATCTTCAATGCGATCTTTCAACGATGATGCTGAGAAACCACCAAACACGACTGAATGTATTGCGCCAATACGTGCACAGGCTTGCATAGCAATAACAGCTTCAGCAATCATTGGCATATAAATAATAACGCGGTCGCCTTTACCGACATTTTGGGCTTTGAGTGCATTTGCAAAAGTACAAACACGGGTATGTAATTCTCGGTAGCTTATATGTTGTACATCACCACCATCACCTTCAAAAATAATGGCTGTTTTATCTGCATTATTTTCTAATTGGCGATCAAGACAATTATACGAGACGTTTAATTTTCCATCAGGAAACCATCGGTAAAATGGTTTGTTTGATGAATCCAGAGTGGTAGTAAAAGGTGTTTTCCAATCAATTTCTGTGCGAGCTTGGTCAGCCCAGAAATTCTGATTATCATTTTCAGCAGTAGCATACAAAGTGGCTAGTTTGTCTGCGCTGAGTGCAGATGTTTTGACAAATTCAGCACTGGGTGGAAAATGACGGTCTTCATGTAAAGTAGATTGAATATTATCTTGGGCCATATAACTATACCTTTGGGATTATTTGTTCTACAGTTGAGAGTATAAATGAATTGAGCGGACATAAAAAACCCCCTCTTAAATCTTCCTAAGAGAGGGTAAAGTGCTGTTGTAAAATTGTTAGAAGAAACCGAGAGGGCTAGTGCTATAACTTACCAGTAAGTTTTTAGTTTGTTGATAATGATCTAACATCATTTTATGTGTTTCACGTCCAATACCTGATTTTTTATAGCCACCAAATGCAGCATGGGCTGGATAAAGGTGATAACAGTTTGTCCATACACGACCTGCTTGGATGCCGCGTCCCATACGGTAAGCAAGGTTCATATCTCGAGTCCATACACCTGAACCCAATCCAAACTCAGAATCGTTGGCAATAGCCAAAGCTTCAGCTTCATCTTTAAATGTAGTAACCGCCACAACAGGTCCAAAAATTTCTTCTTGGAATATCCGCATTTTATTATTGCCTTTCATTAAAGTAGGCTCGATATAGTAGCCACTATCAAATTCAGCACCTACTTGTGCAATATTACCGCCTAGTAATAGTTCAGCGCCTTCTTGTTTACCAATTTCAATATAGTCCATGATAACGTCGAATTGCTGTTTCGATGCTTGAGCACCTACTTGAACCTCAGTATCTAGAGGGTTACCACGTTTTATCTTTTTGGCGCGTTCAATAACGATAGCCATAAATTCATCATAAATGCTTTCTTGAATAAGTGCACGAGAAGGACAGGTGCAGACTTCACCTTGATTGAAAAAGGCCAACACCAAGCCTTCAGCGCATTTACTAATATAGTCTTCTTCGTAATTCATAATGTCTTCAAAGAAGATGTTAGGAGATTTACCGCCTAATTCAACCGTTGAAGGAATAATGTTCTCAGCAGCACATTTTAAGATGTGAGAACCGACAGGGGTTGAACCGGTAAAAGCAATTTTAGCAATACGTTTGCTAGTAGCGAGTGCTTCACCTGCTTCTTTACCATAACCATTAACAATATTAAGAACACCCGGTGGTAATAAATCACCAATGACTTCCATTAGTTTAAGAATTGAAAATGGAGTTTGCTCGGCCGGTTTCATAACGATACAGTTACCAGTCACTAAAGCAGGTGCTATTTTCCAAACGGCCATTAATAACGGGAAGTTCCATGGAATGATTTGGCCAACAACACCAAGCGGTTCATGGAATTGATAAGAAACGGTGGTTTCATCTATTTCGCCCATCGTGCCTTCTTGGGCACGAATACAACCAGCGTAATAACGGAAGTGGTCCATGCTTAAGGGTATATCCGCATTTAAGTTTTCACGTATGGCTTTACCGTTATCCCATGTTTCTGCAACAGCTAACATTTCAAGATTTTCTTCAATACGATCAGCAATCTTTAATAAAATATTAGATCGTTCAGCGACGGATGTTTTACCCCAAGCGTCCTTAGCTGCATGAGCTGCATCAAGTGCTAAGTTAATATCTTCTTCCGTCGAGCGGGGGATTTCACAAAATCCCTCACCAGTGACAGGTGTAATATTGGTAAAATAATCACCTTTTACAGGCTCTACCCAGCCACCATTAATGTAATTACCATAGCGCTCTTTAACGGAAACAATGCTGCCATCTTTACCTGGTTGTGTATAAATCATAATAATTCTCTCCTCATTTAATTATAGTTAGCGTATTGAGGATAAATCATAAGTTATAATTGTTACTTGACTGATATTCTCAATTACTTGACTTATAGTCCAAATCGGACACAAGATCCAGATATGAATCGAGATAGTATGTTGAGAGCATGATGCAAACTGAAAAATTACCGTTAAGTAAACGGCGTGAAAATAGGCAGTTATTAATTGAAAATAAACTGACTTTTTTGGGGCCAGAATCAGAGTTAAGTATTTATGATACTTACCGTGTTGCGTCGCGCGTTGGCTTGGATGCACCACAGTTAATGTATTGCGGCATGGTTAAAGGTAAAAAAATCATGCATGACGGCAGTCAAAATGAACAAGGTCAAATATTTTTGCCTCATGAATCTTATGTCATGCCACCGGGAGGATATGTTGAGATTGACTTCCCAGATGCAAATGAAGCACAGCCCACAACTTGCCTGACACTAGAGTTAACTAAAGATCGTTTAGAGGCAATCTCTGAGCGAATGCGGGATATCACTACATTAGATAATATTGATCATGATTGGCAATATCAGCCCCAGATCATTCATACACATCACACAACAGACACACAGCAACTATTAGAAAGGTTAGTCTCATTGTTTACCCAAAACCATCCAGATAAAGAAATGATGATGGATTTGAGTGTGTCGGAATTGATTATTAGATTGTTGCGAGAACAAGGTAGAGATGTTCTATTAAGTTATAGTCGATATGCACCAGACACAAATGGCATTACAGCGGTTATTCATTATCTTGAAAATAACATTGCAAAGCCTCTTGATATAGAATTGTTATGTCGTTGTGCATGTATGAGTAGAAGTAAGCTGTACATTGAATTCAAAAAACAACTGGGTTGTTCACCTAGTGAATATCTGCATCAACAACGATTGAAATTAGCGGCGGAAAGACTTCAACTGGGCAAAACTATTACTGAAGCCTGTTACGATGTTGGGTTTAAAGATCTGAGTCATTTCAGTCGACGTTTTACCCAATTTTTCAACTGTTCACCAAGCCAATATCGGACTAAATATTTTACTGACGCCCCATCAAATTAAGCATAACTTCATTAGACAATGTTTACGCTTATTGATAGCATAGCCGAGTGTTTTACTCAGTAATTCATTAAGTCATTTTAGTGATGACTTTTCTATTATTCAAACAAGATTAAGGAACAATTATGAGCGTTTTAGTTACGAGTCCTGCTCCGGATTTTACTGCAGCAGCAGTTATGCCTGACAACAGCATTAATGAAAATTTTTCATTGTCTGACTATAAAGGACAATATGTTGTTTTATTCTTTTACCCATTAGATTTCACCTTTGTATGTCCATCTGAAATCATCGCACATCATCATCGTGTTGCGGCATTTAAAGAACGTGGTGTTCAAATTATTGGCGTATCAATTGATTCACAGTTCACCCACTTAGCATGGCGTAATACAGAGCTTAATAAAGGTGGTATTGGTCAAATCGATTTCCCATTAGTTGCCGACACTGATCAGTCTATTATGGCTGCATATGGTGTTAAGCACCCAGCAAGTATTGCTTTGCGTGGTTCTTTCTTAATTGATAAAGAAGGTATTGTTCGTCACCAAGTAGTGAATGATTTACCTTTAGGTCGTGAAGTTGATGAAATGCTTCGTTTAGTTGATGCACTTCAATTCCATGAAGAGCATGGTGAAGTTTGCCCAGCTGGTTGGCAAAAAGGCGATGAAGGTATGAAAGCAGATGCTGAAGGTGTTGCTGATTATTTAGCAAAACATGGCGATGATTTGTAAACTCTATTCTGTCATTTAGAAATAAAAAAGCCCCGATATGTCGGGGCTTTTTTATGCCTATTATTTAAGCTTAGACGATAGATTGTAAAATCAAATCAAATTAAACGCGATTTTTCTCTCTGATCTCATCCAATGTTTTACAGTCAATACATAACGTGGCTGTTGGACGTGCTTCCAGACGACGAATACCGATATCAGTACCACACGATTCACAAAAACCGTAATCGCCTTTATCAAGATCAACAAGAGATTGTTGGATTTTTTTGATGAGCTTACGTTCACGGTCACGAGTACGCAATTCAAGCGTGAACTCTTCTTCCTGCGTTGCGCGATCATTTGGATCTGGGAAATTTGCCGCATCGTCTTGCATATGATGAACAGTCCGGTCGACTTCTTCCATTAAGCCTATTTTCCATTCATCTAAGATTGTTCTGAAATGCGTGGCTTGGCCCTCATTCATGTACTCTTCACCGTTCACTTCTTTATAAGGGGTGAATTGTGCATCAAACTGCTTTGAATCCATTGATTAAAACCTCATACCATTTAAATTAAGGGCGCATATATAGCAGATGAAGCCCCGGCGTGCAAAAAATTTGGTATTATTTTACCCTATTTTGGCGTTAAAGAGAGAGTAATGAAGCAATTAAAAGCAGTTATTTTTGATGTTGATGGCACAATGGCAGAAACAGAGCGTGATGGTCACCGTGTCGCATTCAATAGTGCTTTTTCTGATGCCGGTTTGGATTGGAATTGGGATGAAGAGTTATATGGGAAATTACTAGCAGTTACGGGCGGTAAGGAGCGTATGCGGTTCTTTCTTTCAGACTTTCACACTGACTTTGATTATGATGGTGATATTGAGGAGCTCATCATTAGTTTACATGCGAAAAAGACCAAACATTATGTTGCTTTATTAGAGAATAATGCGATTGATTTGCGCCCTGGTGTTGTACGACTAATTAATGAACTTCGAGATCAAGGTGTGCGGCTTGCAATTGCGACAACAACAACGCCTGAAAATGTCACTGCTTTAATTTCCAACACCTTAGGTGTTGAAGCATTAGAGTGGTTTGATTGCATCGCTGCTGGTGATATTGTTCCGGCTAAAAAACCAGCACCTGATATTTTTGATTATTGCCTACAACAAATTGGTTTATCTGCCGAAGAGTGTTTGGTATTTGAAGATTCTGGCAATGGCGTACGGTCATCTCTGGGGGCGGATATAGCCACGATTGTGACATTGAATAATTATACTAAAAATGAAGATTTCACTGGTGCGGTCACGGTGTTAGATCAATTAGGCGAGCCTGATAATTCTTGCCAAGTTATTGCGGGTGAACGTATTGCTGGTGATTATGTAACCGTTGATGATTTAAGACAATTGCACGCCAGTGCCTAAGTATCTGATTTCTCAACGTTCCAAAGATATAACGCCATTCCATGTGATGGATATATTGGCTCAAGCAAAACAGCTTGAGGCGCAGGGAAAAGATATTATTCATATGGAAGTGGGCGAACCTGATTTTGCCACGCCACAACCCATAATTGATGCTGGCATCGCGGCCCTAAAAGCAGGGAAGACTCACTACACGCCAGCTTTAGGTTTACCTGAGTTACGACAGGCCATATCTAGTTGGTATCAACAGCGATATAACGTCGATGTTTCACCTTCTCGGATTGTGGTAACTCCCGGCGCATCAGGCGCTTTATTACTGGTAATGGGGGCATTATTAGAGCAAGGTAAAAAAGTGCTTCTAGCAGACCCTGGATACCCGTGTAATCGAAACTTTGCTCGCTTTGTCGAAGGGCAGGCACATTCCATTGCGGTTGACGCATCGACGAATTATCAATTAACAGCCGAACATATTAATGAATATTGGGATGAAGATAGTGCGATGGCATTGGTTGCTTCACCATCTAACCCTACTGGTACTGTACTCTCTAATCAGCAGTTACTAGAATTATCAGCAGCTATTCAAACTAAAAATGGCCATTTAGTGGTTGACGAAATCTATCATGGCTTAACGTATGATGAGATCGAAACATCAACCGTACTGGCTGTTAATCAGCAGGCTTTTGTGATTAATAGTTTTTCTAAATTTTTTGGCATGACGGGTTGGCGATTAGGTTGGCTTGTGGTGCCAGACGAATATGTTTCGGTGATGGATCGCTTAGCTCAAAATCTATTTTTGGCTGCTCCCACCCTATCTCAATATGCCGCATTATCTGCTTTCGACGATGAAACATTGGCAATATTAGAACAGCGCCGGCAGATTCTTGAACAACGTAGAAACAGTTTATTACCAGCACTAAAATCAATAGGGCTCGATGTCAAAGCTACGCCACAGGGTGCATTTTATATCTATGCCGACTGTAGTCGATTTCTTAATGAAGAATTGCCTGATAGTATGGCCTTAAGTCAGTATTGGTTGCACAATGCAGGTGTCGCCGTAACACCGGGTAATGATTTTGGAAGTCACTTAGCCCAACAACATATTCGCTTTGCTTATACAACCGATGAAAAAAGGTTATTAGAAGCAGTAGAGCGACTTTCACATATTCAAAGTAAAACTTAGGAAACAACATGACTGCGTCAAAGATTATTTACACTAAAACAGATGAAGCTCCCGCATTAGCAACACAATCACTATTGCCTATTATTAAGGCATTCGCTAAATCTGCAGATATTGAAATTGAACTAAGTGATATTTCATTAGCGGGACGAGTCATCGCCAATTTCCCTGAGTATTTGTCGGATGAGCAACGCATTGCTGATGCCTTGGCAGAATTAGGTGATTTAGCATTAAAACCTGAAACGAATATTATCAAATTGCCCAATATTAGTGCCTCAGTTCCACAGCTAAAAGCGGTCATCAAAGAGCTGCAACAAAAGGGCTATGACTTGCCTGATTATCCTGAAGATCCAGTAGATGATATTCAGAAAGACGTACAACAAAGATACGACAAAATTAAAGGTAGTGCAGTAAATCCGGTACTTCGTGAAGGTAATTCAGATCGACGTGCGCCACCAGCGGTCAAAAACTATGTGCGTTCTCATCCTCATTCCATGGGTGTATGGAGCGCTGATTCACAAACACATGTTGCTAGTATGTCAGATAGTGATTTCTTTGCGAATGAAAAATCAGTCACCGTTGCTGATGCCGGTAATTTACGAATAGAACTAGAAGATGAAACAGGCAGTATCACTGTTTTAAAGCAAGCAATATCAGTGCTTGCAGATGAAGTAATTGATGCCACGGTGATGAACAAGAATGCACTTTGCCGTTTTATTGAAACTCAAATTGAAGATGCCAAAAATGAAGGTGTTTTATTCTCCGTACATTTAAAAGCAACGATGATGAAAGTATCTGATCCGATTATTTTCGGGCACTTTGTATCCGTGTTTTATAAAGATGTCTTTGAGAAACACGCTGTAACATTCGAACAAATCGGTGTTGATGTTAAAAATGGCTTGGGGGATGTTTACGCCAAAATAAAAAGCCTTTCCGAAGCTAAACAAGCTGAAATTGAAGCCGATATTCAATCTGTTTATGCCACACGTCCTGATTTGGCGATGGTGGATTCCGATAAAGGCATTACTAATTTACATGTACCATCCGATGTCATTATTGATGCATCCATGCCAGCAATGATTCGTGCTTCGGGTCAGATGTGGAATAAAGAGGGCAAGCAACAAGATACTAAAGCCGTGATTCCTGATCGTTGTTATGCCGGTATTTACCAACAAACAATTGCCTTCTGTAAACAGCACGGTGCATTTGACCCAACAACTATGGGTAGCGTACCTAATGTGGGATTGATGGCACAAAAGGCAGAAGAGTATGGTTCACATGATAAAACCTTTGAAATCCCAGCAAATGGTACGGTGCGAGTTATCGATGGCAATGGCAATACTTTAATTGAACACACTGTTGAAAAAGGTGACGTTTGGCGACTATGTCAGGCTAAAGATGCACCGATTCAAGATTGGGTAAAACTTGCCGTTAATCGTGCTCGTTTAACAGGAACTCCGACGGTATTTTGGTTGGATAAAAACCGAGAACATGATGCCCAAATTATCGCTAAAGTTGAGAAATACTTACCTAATCATGATACCGATGGCTTAGATATTCGAATTTTATCACCGGAAGATGCCATTCAATTTTCATTAGAACGAATTAAAAATGGTGAAGATACTATTTCGGTAACAGGTAATGTATTACGTGATTATTTGACTGATTTATTTCCCATTCTTGAACTAGGTACCAGTGCAAAAATGTTGTCGATCGTACCGTTAATGAATGGTGGTGGTTTATTTGAAACAGGGGCGGGTGGTAGTGCCCCTAAACACGTTCAGCAGTTTAAACAAGAAAATCACTTGCGTTGGGATTCATTAGGTGAGTTCTTAGCATTAGCGGCATCGTTGGAGCATTTAAGTAATACTACAGGCAATACAAAGGCTCATATCCTTGCTGAGACTTTAGATAAAGCAACAGGTAAATTCTTAGATAATAATAAATCGCCTTCACGCAAGGTCGGTGAAATTGATAATCGGGGAAGTCACTTCTATTTAGCACTCTATTGGGCACAAGCATTAGCAGAACAAAGCGATGATGCTGAACTGCAAAGCTACTTCACCGAGCTTGCGAAAACGTTAAGTGATAATGAAAATAAAATAATGGCAGAATTAAATAAGGTTCAAGGATCTCCGGTAGACAGTAATGGTTATTACTTTCCAGATTTTGATTTGTTATCACAAGCCATGAGACCAAGTGAAACGTTTAATAACACGATAAATACCCTTTAATAAACAAGGTGATAACCATGTCTAAACATCAATCTGGTTTTGCTGTTTCACAAACATTACTGTGGCTATTAGTCATCATTAACAGTATCGGCTTGGCATGTCTCTACTATGTCAACAAGGCCGATTCAGAGACGGAAATTCCTGATTTGATCGGCACATGGAGCGGTAAAAACGTCACTGTTTCAGACTTGAAAGGTTATAAAGAATGGGGCAATAAAGTCATTCACATTACCGAACAAAAAGATCGACGCTTTCGTGGCACATTTACCTATCCAGATGGCACAAAAAACTTCTTTGGTGTGATTTATCCCGATAATATTTCGTTTACTTGGGTTTCAACTAACAGCCGAGGTTTCAACCACGGTCGTATTCTCGGTGACAATAAAATCGGCGCCTGTTATGTCGAATCTTGGGAGCAGGGTACGGCAGGGTGTGCCACCCTTATCAGGGAGTGAGGGTAAGAGGTTTAGTTAATAATAGTTCTAAAGGTTAAATTAACTCGCGGTTTATCGGTCGTCTTTGTTGGTGGCAAACAGTGTAGCCAATGGCTTTGAGTCGAGCCCTTCATCACAAGTAGACTGCCATGCTCTAAAACCAATGAAATCTTTTCTTTGGTTTTCTTGTGTTTAAAGGAAAATTTTCGCTCGGCACCAAAGCTCAATGAAGCAATGGCACCATTTCTTTGCAACTCTTTTTCACCATCACTATGCCATGCCATACCTTCGCTACCATTGTGATATAAATTGAGCAAACATGAATTAAAGGTGTCGCCTGTTTTTTCCTCAATCATTGTTTTTAATGCGGACAGTTCCTCAGTCCAAGGTAATGCTGTTTTTGTGGTGTTGGAGTATGTGTATTTAAACGATTTTGCACCATACCAAGCAGCTTTTCGTTTGGTGATAATATGTTTGCCAAAAATGATAGCCTCATCATTTTTCCATTCTATGGTGTTTAACAATCTAATGAGATAATCATTGGCATCGGATAAAGACATCAATGTGCCGTAATAATTTACCGTGCCATCTCTATGCAACAGGTTTGTTGGCTGCTCCGTTATTTGGCTGAATAAGTCCATATTATGCATAACTTAATCACTCACTTTTGATGCTTCCCAGCCAATAATGGCTGGTTTTCGGGTGTTTTCCCACATATAACCGTCAATATTCCCACTTGCTTGTATCACTCTATGGCAGGGTATAGATTATTGCCTATAGCACTACCCGAGCCCTTGATGCTTTTGATTGAAAGGCAGTACAGTGCAGCAACTTGTTAGGCTAACTTAATTTATTCACTCAATAATTTTTCTAGTTTACCTTTGTCGATAAAATTTGTTTCTTTCGATACAACCTTACCATTTTTAATTAAAATAAAAGTAGGCAAATCTTTGACTGCATATTGATGAAATAAATGGTTACTTTTATCAATTTCAAGCGGGTGTGTTATTTTATATTTTTTCTTATATTCCAATAAATCTTTATCGCCTGTCCATAGCCTTGAGATGATGCCCTGCCAAACAATATTGGGATATTGTTTCGAAAGATCGTTTATATTCTCTTGTGCCAAAGAACAGTTTTGTGAAACTTCCGGACGACTATCTTTTAAATACCAATCACACCATGTAGCTGTAAAAAATAACGCATGTGTTTTTCCATCATTAATAGTCAAATTTATATTTGAGGCACTTTCTGATAGCAAGCCTACATCAAGTAAATCTACTGATTTAGTTTGAGAAACTAAAGCCAACTTATTATCAAGAGATTCATTTGCTTGATTCCCTAGGTGTATTAAATTCATATTTCGGTCAAACAGAAGATGGTAAGGCGTGCCAACCAATCTAAATGCTTGAGCCAAATCCCCACTTTTATCCATTGCCATTGGCATTGTTAAACCAAACTCTTTAATAGTTTCTTTAACCGCGTTTAAATCATCAATGACGGCAAGGTTTATCGCTATGACTTCAATTGACTCGCCATATTCATTTTGCACATGTTCAAAATGAGGCATTTCTTTAATACAGGGCTTGCACCAAGTAGCCCAAAATTTCAGATAGACTGGTTTTTTACCTTTATATTCAGCAAGAGAAGTCTGTTCACCCGAAATAAGATGGATAGGCAGGTTTAGTAATTCATCGGGTAAACTTGCTGCATATAGTTTTACAGAAAACATTAAAAATATAAAAATAGATACTTTTTTAAGATGCTTCATAGATTTAAACATCCACCATCTCCTTAGTTAATTTAGAATATCGTTAGAGCCTAACGCCTGTTTTTTAGGCCGTAGGTCAAGGTTGTCAGTTTGATGTGATTGTTAGTTATGACTTTTAAAACTGAAAACCATGTGAACCTGAAACTGCACCAACTATAGCTAGAAGACTTAGCGATAATAATACTTTATGCATTCTATGGAGCCACATAAAGGCACCGTCACTATCTTTTATTGCTTTTTCTTTGAACCAACGATGTAGAAATAATGGCTCAAGTACAAAAAGTACAAGAGTGAAAATTCCCCAGATTAATGTCATCAGATGCATCCACCAGAACTGTATATGTTGGTAACGTTCCCAAGCATTCATTATGTCCAACATATAATATCCGGAAGCACCTGTAATTAAAGTTACAAACCGGGCTTGAAAAGCGAACCTTCCTTCAAGCTGTTCAAATAATTCTAATCTGTTTTCACTATCCGTTATTTTTATAAGAGATGGAATTAAAATAGTTGTTACAAAGGCGACGCCACCAATCCAAGCGACTACTCCAAGAACATGTACTGACCGAGCTAAAATGAAATAATTGAAAGAGTCCATATGTCTATTTATTACCTAACTGCTGGGTTAAAGTGCCGCCATTTTTTGGCGGTCATTTTGAACGATTTATTATATGTTTTACTTACGATCAGTTTTAACAATTTCAGCACCATGAAAATGGACTGTTTTACCAGATAAAATTGCGCTTCCATAAAGGAGGTTGTTATTAAAGTTAATTAATAATGTGACATAGTCCCCATAGCCCTCTTCGAACCACGAGGCAAAATAAACCTCATCTTCTATTTTGAAGGCTTGATAAGGAAAGGGCCCCCACCATTTTTCAGGTTTTGAACCTGTGAGATAGCGATAGCTAACTCCTTTCTCTTCAAACTTAACATTATATGAACGACCACTCGTATAGTTATACGTAATGTTCGTACTATTAAGATCTCGGGTCGGTAATGAAAGTTCTGCTGCTTCTAATGTCGCGGTAAATAAGAATATTACCCATAATACGATAAATGGTTTCATGCTTTCCTTTTGAACGCCCTTGTTATGCATTTTCTGGTGGAGCTCCCTCATATTGCGGAACGCCTTCAGCAATGACTTCCCAAGATGCTTTTGATCCTACATAGATATGCCGTCCAAGTTCAATATCAGGATCTCCATTCAGGCACCCAAGGGTAACACCGTGAATGACTCCTTTATAAATACCACTGAGGGTTGAACCACATTTGCTACAAAATTGCAGGCCAAAATCATGCTCACCTACATACGAAGTGAGCAAGTTTTCACCTGACACCCATTGAAATTCTTTAGCGTCGACTATTGCATAGGCCGATGCTTGAGAGCTAAATGCTTTACGACAACGAGAACAATGACATGACCTCGCATCATGAAGCTTTCCATCAATACGGTATTTAACTTCTCCGCAGAAACACTCACCTGTTATTGTCACATTAACTCCTGAATGAGGCCGAGCAGGGTGTAGTGACTACGAGACCACCCTCGAATGATTTGTTAGGCTTTAGAGTAAACATGAATGCACTAAATACTTTTCGAGTCAAAATAATTGTCAATTGACTTTTGAATGGGTGGTGCAACCAAAAGTATTACTGGTATCACTATCACATAAGCGATAATCCAAGATTTAATCCAAACTACTAAAAAAGTTGCTGTAAACCCAATGTTCAAAACTATCAACGTAAATGAAATTATACCAGTGGTTATCAATCCTATTATTAGAGAAAAAATAATCCTCTTTTTCTTTTCTATTTGTATTTTCATCTATTTTTCTTGGATATAAGTGATTATTTTCGAACAATAAATACCAGACAAATTGATGGCTTTGTTATGTTCTGCTAGATGCCTGTAGAACAAAATAGTACCGTCCCATTACTACTGCCATGATGCCACCAAGAATCATTGTAGATGACAGCACTAGCCGGAGAGAAATCAATTCGTTTGCGAATAGTACACCACCAACAGCCGCGAGCACAGGCACAAACAATTGAATAACTGCCGCGTGTGTGATCGAAAGCCCCCGAAGTGCAATATACCAGACAGTGTATCCGATGCCAGAGGCAATTCCTCCCGATAGGGCTGCCAGCAAGATACCTTCCTGAGACAGATTTGAATTCTGGAAAGTAATCGCTATTAAAACGGCAACAAATGGTAGCGTGCGTAAGAAATTGTGCGCAGTATCGCTGAGGGGGTTGTTTGACCCCCGACCTAGAAGTGTATAAATACCCCATGCAATACCAGCAACAGTCATGAGTATAAAACCCATTAATGAAGGAGTGGTTAGTCCGGGAAGAACCAGATATACGAAGCCGGAGAAGGCAATCACCACGCCTATCCATTCAGAGTAATGAAGCCTGTTTCCTGAAATTAGGCTAGCAAGAATCATTGTAATTTGGACTGATCCAAACAAAATCAAGGCACCGATCCCAGTTTCTAAAGAAATATAGGCAAATGAAAATGTTATTGCATAGAGGAATAACATTGAGGAGGCACCCCAGCTTCCCTTTGACGTTGACTCTTTGTTATTTCTAGTCAAATAAAAGATGACAAGCAATACGATGATTCCTGATAATAATCGAATAACTGTAAAACTTGCAGCATCAATGACATTGTTACCCAGTGCCAGTCTACATAGGATAGAATTTCCAGCAAACGCCAAAAGGGCAAGGCAAGTGCAAAGAATAATTTTTACAGGAACATCGTTTACCATATAGAAAACCTTGAACAATTCCTATCAATATAACGCCCACTATACAGGCGAGCAACTTGTTGCGAGTCCAGCACCGAAGGTGCAATGTGCTGGCGCTGGTTATGGGGCAAACTCAACCTCGCAGTGATTCGGAGACACGCTGCCGAAGTAATGGGAGTAACTCGATCTCGAACCACGGATTTTTGCGAAGCCAAATATTATTCCTTGGGCTAGGGTGTGGAAGCGGAACGATATTCGGCCAATATGTTCGCCACGATTTCACCAAATCAGTCACCGAAGAGAACGCCTCGCCAAAGTGGTACTTCTGGGCATAACTTCCGAGCACAATGGTGATCTCTAATTGACTGAGGTGACTGAGAAGTTCTTCTCGCCAAGCGGGTGCGCATTCTGATCGCGGAGCAAGGTCTCCCGACTTCCCCGACCCTGGAAAACAAAACCCCATTGGTAAAATAGCCACCTGTTCTGGGTCATAAAACACATCCGATGTTACGCCTAACCACTCACGTAAACGTTTACCGCTAGCATCGTCGAATGGCACGCCCGACTCATGAACTTTTCTGCCAGGCGCCTGACCGACAATCAAAATCTTTGCCTTTGGGTGCATCTGTAGAACAGGTCGAGGCCCAAGCGGTAATTCCGATGCACAAATGGTGCAGTCCCTTACCTCATTAAGTAGAGATGAAAACTTCGTCATTTCACTGTAACCGATTTTGCCCCATAACGCAGCGCTCTGTGGAAAATTTGTCCCGACAGCCGTGCCTTGTTAAGTGCATTTATGCCTAGAGAAGAACGCTGATTAATGACATGATTTCCTATGCTTTTGTAATCTCCAATAATTATACGGCCAAGGGGTTAAAAAGCCTGCAAATAGTGCAATAGGAATTACCCACCAAGTCAGTATCGCCCCGCCAGTCAAGGCATAATCTGTTAGATTCATTGCAGTTTCCATCGCCAGCATGGAAATAAAACTCATACCAAATGCGGTCTTAAGTGCATCACGCAAACTGAAATTAGACCTAACTAAAATAATGGTTTCAAGCATGATACTGGTTAGAAGCCCATTCAACATTGCTAGCAGCATAATAGTGAGAGTTGAAAGGCTATGCTCGTTGAATTGAAAATAGGCTATGGTGCCAAAATCCCCAATCGCACAACCAATCAAACACCACTTGGTATTATGTGCGCTCTTTATCCAATTCTTTCTGTTATTCCAAACAATGCTCATTGTGGTACTCCAAATAGTGAATCATTGGATAACATTCTAAGATACTATCCCCATAATCTTGTTACATCCTTTCTTAGCATTGTTATAGAATTTACAGCTTGTCTAAAGAATGCCTCAATTTTAGGTTTTTTAATGAGCGAAAATAACTAGGGGTTAAGCCTGAAACCTTTTTAAACTGGCCGCTCAAATGAGCAACACTACTGTAACCTAATTGAAAAGCAATTTCTCCAAGTGCCATTTCCCCATAGATTAAAAGCTCTTTCACCTTCTCAACACGTAGTCGAATGAAGTACTGCTCTATGGTAATTCCTTCCACAACAGAAAATAAATTGCTCAGATAGTTATATTCCAGCGCAATAGCATTGCTTATATGATCGGATAGAACCTTTTTGTCTAATTCTTCAATATGCTGAATGTAATCAAGGCAGGATTTTTTGATATCCTCAATCAGCTTACTTTTCTTATCGCTGAGAATGGAAAAACCCACATCTTCTAAATCGTTGGACAGTAACGTTTCCACATTATCAGGTAACTTTGCACCATGATAATCAGCAAAGTCGATCTCACCTAGATCAATAGAAGCATATCTTAAACCAATATTCTTTAGTACATTTCCGACGACTAAACAGCATCTATCGCAGACCATATTTTTAATATATATTTTCATTTTGTATTGAATCACTTAACCATTAAATTTAATGCGATCTCGATAGGCACTTAACGCCTACTTAAGCGGAAAAATATAGTTGGCTAAAATGTGTGAAGTACGAACAACAGCCAACTGTTTTTTGTCCTTTGGAATGACTTGTTATGCCGTAATTATTCACTATGTTGTAACCATGAAGCCAAACATACCAAGAACAAAACCGAGTACAGCGCCCATTGGCGGCGCCCAATGATTTTCTAGCTTTACTTGGGGCGCCAAGTCTTGGAATATTGAATAAAGAATGCCGCCAGATGCAAAAAGCATGATCACAGAAATAACTTCTGGATATTCTGATAACCATAAATACCCAGAGACACCAGCAATCGGTCCCAGTATTGCCATTAAAGTAAACATGATTATAATTTTTCGTGGCTTATAAGCTGAAGTCGCGTTCAATTCCCGATATGCACTAAATCCTTCGGGTATATTTTGGAGTGCAATTAAACCAGCAAGTAAAAACGCACTATTCTTTCCAGTTGCGAATGCCGCTCCTAGCGCGATGGATTCAGGAATAAAATCAGAAAGCATTGCTGCAAGTTGGCTTGCAGGGGTATTTATTTTTTTAAGATGAATATCAAGAGACATAAAACTAAGTCCCCCGACTATAAACCAAAGACAAGCAGGTACGGGATTAACATTTACCATACCTTCAGGCACTAAAACCAAGGCAACTGCTGACAGCAATGCACCTCCACCAAAAGCCATTACACTATGCCGGAACTCTTCTTGAACCCACTTTTTCTCGATATTTTCAAAGTAAGCAATACTTGCACCTAAAGGCATAGCTAAACCAGCTAATAATGTTGACACTACAACTGTTAATAAAAGGTACATGCGTTAATCCTTAATGAGGCATAACGTTCGAGTTAAGTGGCTGCAGTGAAGTGGAGGTCACAACTTGAGCTAATTTGTCAGCCTTTTTTATTTGAAGGCGGTGGCGGTGGCGGAGGTGCAGGCTTTTGTGATCTTGTAGGTGGGTTTACACTGCCAGTTACACTATTACCAACACGAACTCTGCTCGGAGGTGGTGGGTTAGATGCCTTTTTACTCATTTATTTCTCCCAAATTTTTTCCATAAATTGAACATATTTTACCCCTGTGGCGTCAATTAATATATTTTCTACTCCTACCATTGGATATTCTATATTTTCCTCATCTAACCATGACGCCTGAGCAAGCAGAAAATGGCCTTTGTTAGGTTCTGTTGGCCATTCGAGAGGCCAACCATATACTTTTCGTCCATCATCTAAATGAATGACTACATAAGTAATTTTTTCTGAAAATGCTGCGAACCATTCGGAAGAATAAGATGTTTCTTTGGTTATCTTAAAAAACCTTAGGCCTTTGTGAAATAAATCATTATTAGCGAAGAAGGTGAAAATAAACCCAAGTAGTAGCGCCAATAATATTGAGATGAGAATTTGTTTTTCACCATTGTCAGAAACGAGTATTTCTATTTCCTGAAGCGTAATATATAGAGATTGAATAAGTATCGTAAATATAAGCGCTTGGACGACACGTTCAAATTGTGAAGGCCTCGGGTATGAAGTGAATGCATAGAATATCCAAGCAGTAACAAACCCAGGAAGAAGGTACTGTAGGGCAACTATAAGCTCATTAGTTAAATTATCCATACTTTCCTTATAAGGCTAACGCCTCAAGAACCGGCGGCGTTTTCGCCGTCCGAGTTGCTTGACTTGTTAGCCGATTGATTGACCAAGTTGAATTCGGTTTTTAACGGCACTTGAGTACCAGAATTCTGGTCTTTTAAATTAACCGAAACCTTCCATTTTCCAGGAAGATCACCGGGCTCACCTACGTATTTAATGATCGTTTGAGTTAACAGTAGGCTGTATGGATTTGGTGGAACTTGCCAGCCGGAAGCACATGGAACATTTGCTGCATCAATAGAAAATGAACCGTCTGGTCTCTGGACCTTAATGTCACAGGCAATATTCATTAGACCTTGATCGCTCGGCTTCGGGTTTGTGAAGAAAATCAGAATCGTTAACTCCTGACCATACTTAACATCTTTTGCTTCGTTGAAATGCGGTATGTGATCCGATGGAGTGTTCCACTTCTTTTCCCAATCTGGATCTGGAGTAACCAGAAGCGAACCTCCAAAACCATTAACACTTTTCATAGAATTAGTATTAGGAGCGGGAGAGCCATCCTTATTACGCCAACCAACACCTTCTGCATGAGCTGTGACTGAGAACAGGATTAAGATAATGGATATGATATTTCTCATAGTTTTCTTTGCGGCTAACAGCATGTTTATAAGGCGGCCTCTTAGTTTTTCAGCTTGTTTTACGGGGGGCACTATACTATTGAAAAATAGAGCAATTTTAACAAGCTCTATTCTTGAGGTAGAAAATAAGGCCATTGGTTTGATAAATATTGACTTCACTGTTTAATCCGTTATTTTATAAGTGAGTTTTCAAGGATGGGGCTAATATCATAAGCAAATCTCCCTTTCTGCAATCCATTGAGTCATTTATGCGTGTTCGGCGATATAGATCACAAGTTACCTCTATGGGATTAAATATTTCATACTTTTCCATAACAAGCAATACGCTAGTGACTTGGGGATGCAGAAATTGAACAGTTTCTAATTTTCTTAGTGGAAGAGGGTAATGTTTCTACTGCGACGTAAGCTATTGCGCTTAATGCGATTGTTGTTATATTGTTACTTTAATCGCTCTAAATACAGAGCCGTTGCGCCAGCAACAGCAGCGGGTATCACTAAAAAGTTAACAAAGGGGATCATGGTTGCTCCCAGTGTTGCTAGACCGAACCCAAGTGCAAGCCCACGATTTTCTCTCAGTAAAGCACGTTGTTGAGGAAACTTAAGTTGGTTGTTAGCCATGGGGTAATCATGATAATCCAGTGCCAGAATCCAACTTGAAAATGTTATCCATAATATGGGTGCAATGAGATTGATGACGGGAACCCATGACAAAATGAATAGTGGAATCATCCAGACTAGAAAGTAGGTGATTTTTCTAATTTCATTTAGTAATGATAACGGTGCATCTTTTAAGATTTCTTGCCATGAAAGGGCTATGGGTGGTTGCCCTGACAATTTACGTTCAACGGCTTCGGCTAATACGCCATTAAAAGGGGCAGCTAATAAATTGGCAATAATTGAGAAACTGAAAAAGACGATTAGTATAAGTAGACCAGCAAACAATGGCCAAAGTAGCCACATAATCCAGCCTAATAACCATTCGGGCAACCAGGTGGGCATGATGCTATTAATCCATTGATCGAATTTTGCCAGCCCCAGCCATATTGCAAAGCTGAATAGAAGGGAGTTAATTGCCATTGGAATATAGGCAAATTTCCGAATGCCTTTTTGATGAATTAAACCAAAACCTTTGAATAGGTAACGTGCGCCTTTAAATAAATCTTGCATTAATAACTTCTTCTAAATTAATTTAAATTGTCATTCCCGCATGTTTTTAGCGGGAATCTATTGCTTTAATATGGGTTCCGGCTAAACAGAACACCGGAATGACGGAGCTAACATTAAAACTTTATACCTTTTGCCAACAGCGCTGCACCGTATGCTGCTTCTGTCTGTTCGGGAGTGATAAAGGGTACCGTTATATGACGTTGTCGTATAGTTTGCCAAACAGAATTGACAGCACCGCCACCGACTGTTCGAATTGAGTTTAATGATGTTGCACCTGCTTGTTCAAGGCACTGATAAGCTTGCTGTTCTATTTTGGCGATGCCATTGAACATGCCATGTAAAAAATCGACATCACTTGTTGGTCGTGGTGTTAGTCGAGGTTGAAGCTCTGGATTGTTTATTGGAAAACGTTCGCCAACGGATAATAACGGGTAATAATCTGCTTGTTCACTATCAAGTAAAATCTGTTCGCTCAGCTGTTGTAGTTGGATATTATTGAAGTAATGTTTGAGTACCGCACCACCCGTATTGGATGCACCACCTACCAGCCATTTATTAGCTAATCGGTGACTGTAAATACCTTGTTCTGGCACGAAGATAGGCTGATCACTCATTAATTTAACGACCAGAGTTGAACCTAATGAGGTGACAGCATCACCTGATTTATTGGCACCCGTTGCCAGTAATGCCGCAATGCTATCTGTTGTACCTGCAACAATATCGGGCGCTAGGTCTAATTTGAATTGTTGGCATAGTTTGTTGGATAACAAGCCAATAACAGTGCCGGGGACAACAACTGTCGGTAAGGTTTTTCGATTACAAAGATCATCTATCCATGATGGCCAACATTGTTGAATGGGGTCATAACCTGTTTTAAGGGCATTGTTTTGATCCGTGAACCCTAATGAAGCGCCCAGTTTGAAATTAATCCAATCTGCCTGATGCAATAACATGCTGTCTTTAGAAAAATTATTATGTTGCTGCAAGTAGAGTAGTTTGGCTAATCCACTACTAGCACCATGTGCAGCTGATTCTTTTGGCGCAATGTGAGCAATTTTGTCACTCTGTTCCAGGGCTCGACTGTCGTTATACATCAAAAGCTGTGTGAGAGGCTGGCCGTTATTATCAGCGATTAATATTGAACCGGATGTCGCATCAACAGCAATCGCTTTAATTGTATAGTCGTGACATTGAGCGATAAGTTTAGTTAAAACGTGTTCAACGGTTTGCCAATGAATATCAGGGTTTTGTTCTGAATAGGGTGGGGTAATAACAGGTGATATTAATGTTTGTTGGCTGCTTGCAATAATATTGGCTTGTTTATCAATCGCGATTGCTCGACACCCTGAGGTGCCGAGATCGATGCCTACATAAGTGGCATGATTCAACTTTTCCTCCACAGCTGCGTTAAAAAGAGTTTAAAAATACTCATTTACTATGTGTAAACTCCGTCTTCCAAATCTATTTTTGCCTTGCTTTGAAGAAAAATTTATTTCATGCATGGGGTTTTGTTAAGGTAATTGTACCGGTGTTGGTGGCACCCAGCCTGGTTTACGGTGTTCTGCCACCACAGTAGTGTAAACACCACCACGTACATTAAAAATACCGGTGACACGTATAAAGCGAGGGTCGGTTGCAGCAACTAAATCATCTAATATTTGGTTAGTGACTTTTTCATGGAATGCACCTTCATTACGATACGACCAGATATAGAGTTTGTATGATTTTAATTCCACACATTTTAAGTCAGGTACATAGTCAATTTCGATAGTGGCAAAGTCCGGCTGTCCTGTTTTAGGGCATAAACAAGTAAACTCGGGTGTTTCAATGTGAATGGTATAATCACGCTCTGGAATAGCGTTGTCGAAAGTTTCCAGTTCTTTGCTAGGTTTTGTTGACATGACATATCTCAATATAATAAGAAAACCCGACTATTATCCCTTAGTTGATGGATTAATTTAAGTGTTAGAAATAGTCATTGCTAGTATTGCTCTCTTGGCTGCTTTTATTGGGGTGGCTTGGTATGCGCTACGGAGTAGCAAACAGCGCAGAAATCAGGTGTTAGATGAGCTTGGTGAGCGTATAAGCATCGAGGCGGGTGAGGCATTTAATGCGGTGTTTGAAGAAGAAATGGCGCAGCAACTTAATGATAGCCAATTACCTGATATTGATAGTGAGCCAGTGATAAGCCTGTCAGAAGAGGCTCAGAAAATTAAGGTCGTCGTACCGGAACAGAAGTTGCGAAATAATAGTATTGATATCACCATTGATGATACAGATGAAGAATTAATTGAACTGCAAAAAGGGTCGAAATCCACAATTATTGACTGGGATATGGTGATTTCTTTTACTGTTTTAGCACCAGAAGGCCAACGTTTTTCAGGCTTAGATTTAAAAGCAGCATTTGAAAACTTAAATTTTGAGTTTGGTGAATTAGGTGTTTATCATCGTATGGCTGTGGGTGTTCGCAATACACCATTATTTAGTGTTGCTAATATTGTTGCTCCCGGTACTTTTGATCCACAAGATGTTACGGCGATGGCAACGTCAGGAATATTATTGTTTGCCAAAATACCTGGGCCGGTAAATGGTTTAACATTGTTTGACGATTTTTTGGAAACGGCACAATCATTAACCCATATGTTGAGTGGCACACTGTGTGATGAATCTCGAGAACCCGCCAATCAGAATACATTTGAGAGAATGAGAAGTCGTATCTTAGAGCTAAATTTATCTATTCAATCAGAGCAACATCAGTACGGTAATAATGACTATTCCAACTAATTTAACGCAACGATCAAGCGAACTTAGAGACTTAATAAATCAGTATAACTATCTCTACTATAGTGCTGATAATCCTGAAGTTACTGATTCAGAATATGACCGATTATTCAATGAATTAAAACAACTTGAAACAGAACACCCTGAATTGTTAACTGCGGATTCACCGACGCAAAGAGTGGGTGGTGCGGCACTGGATAAGTTCGATCAAGTCACTCATGCTTTGCCTATGTTGTCATTGGACAATGTGTTTGATGAGGAAGAATTAAAAGCCTTTGATCAGCGTGTTCGAGATTGGCTGAATACATCAGATAATCAGGTTTATGCCGCGGAACCTAAATTGGATGGACTAGCGATCAGTTTACGGTATGAAAAGGGCATATTAGTTCAGGCTGCCACCCGTGGTGATGGGGCAGTTGGTGAAGATGTTACGGCTAATGTGCGAACAATCGCTACGATTCCTTTAAAACTGGCAGGAAATGAACTCCCCGACGTCATTGAGATACGCGGCGAAATCTTTATACCGAAAGCTGGGTTTGAGGCATTAAATGCTCAACAAAGAGCCGATGATAAAAAACCATTTGTTAATCCTCGTAATGCAGCTGCTGGTGCTTTACGTCAATTAGATTCCAAAATAACAGCGAGTCGACCGTTAGAAATTTATTGTTATGGTCTTGGTGAAATACAGGGTATGGATACACCTGTTAGTCATTCACAAGCAATGAAATTGATTGCTGGATGGGGATGCCGTATGTCACCTGAGCTTGAACAAGTCACTGGTGTGCAAGGCTGCTTGGATTATATTCAGCAATTGGGTGAAAGACGAGAAAGCCTACCTTACGATATAGATGGGGTGGTACTTAAGGTCGATAATATTCAACTTCAACAACGTCTGGGTTTTGTTTCTCGTGCACCACGTTGGGCAATTGCCCATAAATTCCCCGCACAGCAAGAAATGACAATCATTGAAGATATTGAGATTCAAGTAGGTCGTACCGGTGCCTTAACACCGGTTGCACGGTTAAAACCTGTCTTCGTCGGTGGTGTGACCGTGAGTAATGCCACTTTACACAATCAAGATGAAATTGATCGTAAAGATGTAAGGGTAGGCGATACGGTTATTGTTCGCCGAGCAGGGGATGTCATTCCGGAAGTGGTGCAAGTTGTCATGTCGAAAAGGCCGGAGGATACGGTTCAATTCACCATTCCGACTCAGTGTCCAATATGTGATTCAGAAGTTGAACGTATTGAAGGAGAGGCCATAGCACGCTGTAGTGGCGGGCTCTTTTGTCCGGCACAACAAAAAGAAGCGATAAAACACTTTGCCTCACGTAAAGCAATGGATGTCGATGGTTTGGGTGATAAATTAGTTGAGCAGCTAGTTGATGAGGGTTTGATTTCAGATGTGGCCGATCTATTTCAACTAACTGTTGAACAACTTTCAACATTAGAGCGAATGGGTGAAAAATCGGCTGTTAATTTAGTCAATGCATTGCAAACCGCTAAACAAACCAAACTGGCTCGATTCCTATTTTCATTAGGTATTCGTGAAGTGGGTGAAGCAACAGCACGATCGTTAGCGAGCAACTTACTCACCTTGGATGCATTGAAAGTTGCTGACGAAACGTTATTAGTTGAAATTGAAGATGTAGGCCCTGTTGTTGCCCATCATATCGTGACTTTTTTCCATCAATCACATAACCAAGAGGTGATGAGTCGTTTATTAGACGCTGGTGTTACTTGGCCTGCGGAACAAAAAATCGCCTCCGATTCAATGCTCAGTGGAAAAATTATTGTATTAACAGGCACCTTAGAATATATGTCTCGCAGTGAGGCAAAAGACAAACTATTAGCATTAGGTGCGAAGGTGTCTGGCAGTGTATCGAGCAAAACAGATTTTGTGGTAACAGGGCGAGATGCAGGTTCTAAGCTAACGAAAGCCGAAAAATTAGGTATTACAGTAGTTGATGAGAAAACAATGATGGAATGGTTATGACCGCATTAGCAAAGGCGATAAAAAAAGTCGCTACAGGGCCACATTTAAGTAAAGACTTATCTCTTGATGAAGCGAAGATGGCCATGTTAGAAATATTGTCTGGTGAGGCCGATCCTGTACAAGCAGCTATATTCTTCATTTCCTTACGTATTAAGCGTGAAACAGATGATGAAAATGTTGGCATATTAGAAGCATTGCAAGATTGTACTGAGCAGAAAGAAGCGGATGTAGACCAGTTATTGATTATTAATGACCCGTTTAATGGTTTTAATCGACATTGTCCTATTACGGCATTTTTACCAGCGGTGTTAGGAGCAGCAGGCTTGCCGACCATATCGCAAGGCGTTAAAGAAATGGGGCCAAAATTTGGAGTGACTCATTCGCAAGTGTTGGCAGAGGCGGGGATGGATACCAACTTATCAGTTCAAGCAGTCACTGAAAATGTAAATAATACTGACATTGGCTGGGGATTTATTGATCAAGCCCAAGCAAGTCCGAAACTATATGCTCTACAAGATTTACGGACACGAATGATCAAGCGGCCTAGTTTGGCAACACTTGAAAAATTGCTTATGCCCATTAAAGCAAAAGATAAAACACATGTTCAAATTGGCTTTGTCCATAAAGAATACCCGCCGATATTAGCTTATGCAGCACACCAAGCTGGTTTTGCATCAGCTCTGATTATTCGTGGTATTGAAGGTGGCATATTGCCAACACTACGTGAGTCTTCAAATTGTTTTAGATCGTTTGATGATACGGCGCAAGCTTGTGTAATTAACCCAGCAGAATTTGGCATTGAACAAACAACACGAGGAGTGTTGCCACTGGATGCTAAGGTCACCGCGCAGCAAACAGTTGAATTAGGCTTGCAAGCACTGTCAGGCCAATCGGGTGCAGCATTTGATAGTTTGGTATTAGGTGGTGCGATGGCTCTATGGCATTGTGGATTACAGTCATCACAACAGCAAGCCGCTGATTACGTACGCCAGATCATTAAGTCAGGTGAAGCCAAAGCTTGTTTTGAATTAGGAATGTAAACGATGGTATTTCAACAACAACTGAATTTCACCACGACGGCGAGAAGCACAACTAATATTACCTCTCAGATTCAACAGATCGTTGCTCAATCAGGCATTCAAATTGGCACTTGTCATATCTTTGTGCAACACACCAGTGCATCGTTAATGTTATGTGAAAATGCTGATCCTGATGTACGTGTCGATTTAGAAACTTATATGCAACACATCGTCCCTGATGGCGACCCGATGTTTTTACATCAAGATGAAGGCCCTGATGATATGAGTGCTCATATTAGAACCGTACTAACCAATCCTGATTTAACGGTGCCCGTGAACAGTGGCCGTTGTGACCTAGGTATTTGGCAGGGGATTTATCTGTGGGAACATCGTACACAACGGCATCAACGACGAGTGATCGTGACTGTGCAGGGCGAATAACAAATTGTATAAACATAAGTATAATCAAGTTGTTATCGCCATATCTTCAACATGATTATCATCTTGATGTACGAGTAAAAAAGAGGGCGTTACCCTTTTAATTCGTTAAACCAAAGGCATATGTAGCTACTGTTGTTCAACATATAGTGCATCAATAATCGGACAATCATCAATTGAATAGTCCGCCCCTTTACATTTGATCACCATATCATTGAGTGCTGATTGTAGTCGCTGTAAATCATCAATTTTTTGCTGTACTTCTCTTACATGTAGCATGGCCATTGCTTTAACTTCACCACAATAATGATTAGGCTCATCGATAAATTTGAGCAGTCCCCTGATTTGTTCAATGCTAAACCCAAGCTCACGGCAACGACGGATGAAAGTAAGTCGTTTAACATGAGGTAAGGAATAAATACGATGGCCACCCTCGGTTCGTGGTGGTTCGGGCATTAGCCCTGATTTTTCATAGTAATGTACGGTTTCTACTTTGCACTTAGCTTGCTTGGCAATCTGTCCGATTGAGAATTGTGTCGTATTCATATAATCCCCCTTGAACCTATAGCTACTACAGGTTCTATACTAGCAAATATACACAAAGATGAGGTTATACGTTATGGCAAAAATAATTAGTGACTCATTACTCACTTGCCCAGAATGTGGATATAAGAAAGTACTCAACATGCCGGCGGATGCCTGCCAATGGTATTACGAATGTTCGTCTTGTCATACGTTACTTCACCCCAAACAAGGTGATTGTTGTGTATTTTGTTCTTATGGTTCAGTTCCTTGTCCACCGATTCAGATAGCAGACAAGGCTGGGCATAGAGGGGAATGCGGTTGTGGAAAAAATTAACTGGCAAGATAAATCCTATTTACGGTGGTTGACGCTATTTATTACTAGCGGAACTTTATTATGTTGCGCCTTACCAATATTATTAGTATCTCTAGGTTTTGGTGCTGTCGTAGCGAGTTTGAACTACAACATACCTGGACTGCTATTTTTAGCAGAACATAAATTTTGGACATTAAGTTTGTCTGCAACGCTACTTTTATTTTTGGCGTGGGTGATATGGCGACCTAATCAAATTTGTCCTACTGATTCTAAACTGGCAGCACATTGCCAAACAACTAAACGTTGGAATCAACGCGTATTTTGGCTGAGTGCCATAATTTGGTGTGTTGGTTTTTTCTTTAGTGTGTTGTTATTGCCATTACAACGTTTCTTTGATTTTTAAGGAGGCAACAAAATGAAACAATTCCTTTTAATTATTCTATTTTCGACACTGTGGGTTATTCAAACAGTCCAAGCAAGAACGGTTGAGATTGAAGTATATGGAATGACCTGTGCATTTTGTATTGATAGTTTGGAGCGAAAATTTGGCAAAATGAAGACAGTTTCCAAAGTAGAGATTAGTCTGAAGCAGAAAAAGATACGCCTTGAAACCGATGAATCCATGCCGAGTATTGAAATCATTAAGCAAACTGTATTGGATGCTGGGTTTACACCGGTGAAAGTCACGATAGACGGTGATGAAAGTGAGCATAAATAGCATTTATAAAATAGCTTGGGCTATTTTCTTCTCGTTCGGTGTTATAGAGAGTAGTTATAGTATGGGGCTGCGTTCATTTGTGG
>JABSQO010000001.1 GCA_013215775.1 Piscirickettsiaceae bacterium | reverse complement strand
TTTGCTTTAACGCGAACAGAACTTCTAAAAGGTAATGTTACTTCAAACCCAACGATTGCTAAAGTTCAACGTGCTTTCCACCCAAAACGTTCAGGTAATGTTCTGATTGTTCAAGATCAGTTTTGGTATTTATATCCAAATGCAGATCAATTCGCAGCAATGCATGGTTCGCCATACAGCTACGACACGCATGTGCCAATCATGTTTGTTGGGCCTGGTATCAAAGCACAATCAATTAATCGTCAAGTTGGTCCAGAAGATATTGCAGGCACTGTTGCTAGCTACTTGAGAACAGCTAAGCCTTCAGGTTCTATTGGTGAACCACTCTACGAAGTATTGAATTAATTAAAGAGAGACAAAAATCATGAAACTTAAAAAAACAGTATTATTAGGGGCGGGACTATTATCCGTAGCCTCATTAATTAGTACGCCGGCATTAGCAGATGATGCAGCTATGTTGAAGCTAATCCGTATCTTAGAACATAACGGTACAATTAACGCCGATGCTGCGTTGGCATTAAAAGATGCGGTAACCGTTCAAGAAACGGCACAAGCTGAAAAAACACAAATGGCTATTGAGGCAGCCACTAAAGATAACTTAAAAATCACTACCAACGGTAAGTTAGCGATTGAATCACCAGATGGTGATTACAAATTCAAATTTAATGGTCGCATTATGGCGGATCAGACATTTGTAGATTCAGATGACACAAACCTATCCAGTGGTTCAGAATTACGTCGTGCTCGTATAGGTTTCGGCGGAACGATATTTAAGGTCTGGGACTTCCAATTAACATCTGATTTTGGTGGGTCAAGTCATTCTGTAAAAGATGCTTATATTCGATATAAAGGATTTGAAAACAATAAGATCACCGTCGGTAACCACCATTCTCCTTTTGCAATGGAATTGGCCGACAGCTCGAAATACATGACCTTTATTGAGCGTTCAATCGGTTCTGAATTAATCCAAGGGGCTAGCGGACCTGGTGATAGACGAAATGGGATTTCATCATTCCATAACGGTGATAACTGGACGGCGCAATATGGTGTATTTGGTACAAATATAAGTAAAAATACGGGTACTGATGATCGTCTGACTTATTCTGCCCGTGCGACGTTTGCTCCGATTCATGAGAAAACACATGCCTTACACTTTGGTGGTGGTTACGCTTATCAAGACTTTGATAGAGATGGCCTTGGTGTTCGCCTTAGAACTCGACCTGGTACCCACATAGGTCCTAGATGGCTAGATTCATCGGTGACCGCAGATGGTGCTGAGTTCCTAACATTGGATGCCGCCTATGTAAATGGTCCATTTTCTGTTCAGGCTGAGTATGATCGCGCTATGATCGATGCCTCAACAGGAAGTGATGTTGATGTTGATTCATACTTTGTACAGGCGGATTGGTTCCTTACCGGTGAGTCTCGCAACTACAAAGCCTCGAGTGGCCACTTTAGTTCGGTAAGACCGAAAGGTGAAGTGGGTAAAGGTGGTATTGGTGCATGGCAAATCGGTGCACGTTTTGCATCAGCAGATATGAATGATGGCACTCATATTGGTGGTGAGCTTGACGTGTTAACGTTAGGTTTAAACTGGTATGCCACTAAAAACATTCGCTTTATGGCTAACTACAATACAGTGTTAGATGTGAAAGATGGTAATGTTCCAGATGGCGATGAACCTAGTTCATTTGTATTGCGTAGCCAAGTTTATTGGTAAACCAACGCTAGAAGAAGCCTAAACAAAGCCTCCATTTCGTCCTGAAATGGAGGCCTTTTAGTTAGCTAAATCATAACCATGTTAGTCTCATGCGTTGAGTCAAAAATAGTGTAATTAATGCAGGTATGGTGAGGTAATGAAAGCTTTAGTATCGTTAATATTAATCAGTTTATTGCTTTTGCCTAGTGTTCAGGCTAAAGAGTATAAATTTGGTGTAACACCTTGGCAGCGAGGACAAACAGTTGATGATATCCATCGCCTGTATAAGCCAATGCTGGATTGGTTATCCCAAGAAACGGGCCATGATTTTATTATTGTTAGCACGAAAGATTATCGGCAAATGATCAACTATTTAGCCGATGGTACGTTACATATTGTCAGTATTTCTCCCGTTCCTTATATCCTAGCAAAAAGAAAAAACCCACATTTAAATGTTTTAGTGACTGAAATTAGTCTAAGTGTGAATAGCAATATCGGCACGGATGTTTATTTTAGCTATATCCTTGCTCGAAAAGATAATGTAGCCGTTAATTCGATAAGTGACTTGCAAAATAAAATATTTGGATTTGTTCGACGAGAATCAACCAGTGGTTTTATATATCCAGTTCACATGTTTAATCGAAGTAGTATCAATTACCAAACTTATTTCAAGAAGTTCTATTTTTTAGGAAGTCACCCTAGAGTGACCGATGCGATTGCAGCTGGCAGCCTTGATGCAGGGGCAACATGGAGTTTTAATTGGAACAAAGCAAAAGAAAAACACGGTGATATATTTAAAGCTGTTTGGAAAAGTCCCCCGATCCCTAATTTAGCTATCGTAGCCCATCCACATATACCTAAATCATTGCAAGATAAGCTAAAGACATTATTGTTATCTGTAGAGTCTGAATTATTGATGGGCTTACCCGCGAGTGGATATGTGAGTCGAGATGATGGTTTTTACAATGGCGTAAGAACGATTATGGATACGATTCAATAATCGTTCATTGTCTCTATGATTAGTATCCGAACTAAATTACTTGTACCGGTGAGTATTATTTCGCTGTTGATGATGGCCATTACAGCCATTTTCATCGTATCGCGTTACCATGCCTATGAGGTCGATATTAATACTACAACTGAGCAGCGAGTCACGCGCCTTAAAAATGCACTCAACGATATTTTCATACATACCTCAGGTTTGGTAGAAAATATTGGTACTAATAGGCTCATTATTGATAGCTTATTAGTTAATAATCAGTACGACATTATTGAAAACCTCTCTCCTTATATTGAGTTGGAAAACTTAGATAAATTAGTTATTTATACTAAAGAGGGAGAGGTGTTTGCTCAGATGGATGATCCTAGCCGTTTTGGCCATACCGATGATTTATATCCGTGGTTGTTAAGATTTGGAAATAATACTGAAACACAGTGTATCTCTGATCAAGTGAATAATCAGCATGCTGTGTTGTGTGGTGCACCAATCGATTCTATTAATGGGATAATTGGTTATGCTGTGGCGGGTTATTATTTAAATCAGAGCTTTGTTGAGTGGCTGCAAGAATTGACCTTTTCACAAGTTAGTGTGAATGAGCAACTGCTGACTCCGAACAACAATGACGAAAAAATTACGAATTTAAATTTATTTGAACTTGGCTTGATAGAATATCAGCATCATCCCTTTTATCTGACCTTAACTGAGAATTTAGCTGATAAAAATAAAGAACGTGATCAATGGATACTTTATTCAATCATTATTATCGCGCTTAATGTGATTGCAATTAGTTTCTTATTTGTATTTTTTGGTGTTATTTCTAAAGCAATATTAGGTTTAAATAAATACGCACGACATGTTGAAGAACGTGATTTTAGTTATAGTTACGAGCCCAAAAGTTTACCTAATGATGAGATTGGCCAAATCGTTGAAAGTTTTCATCATATTGCCGAGTCGTATGAAGAGTTTGCTGAAATCTGTGAATCTATCGCGATAGGTGACATTGAACGAAGTATTAATATTACTCATGCCCAAGATAATCTGGGGATTGCAGTGAATACTATGGTCTCCTGCTTGCGTGAGAAAACGGCTGATAATGTCAAAGCACTAGCAGAACTGAGTAATCTAAATGAACAATTGCATGTTGCACGGAAAAAATCGGAACGAGCAAGTGAAGAAAAGTCTATTTTTTTGGCGACGATGAGTCATGAAATTCGTACTCCACTCAATGGCATTGTCGGCATGGTGCATCAACTTGGCAAAGGCCAATTAGATAAAAATCAGTCCCAACAATTAGAGATCCTTAAGACGTGTAGCACCCACCTTTTAGCCATCATTGACGACATCTTAGATTTTTCCAAAATTGAAGCGGGTAAAATGGATTTAGATCTAGATAATATCGATATTCGTTTATTATTAGAGAGCTTGGTAGCTGTGTTTATTAATAATGCACGAGAAGCCAATATCGACTTGTTATATCAGGTTGCTCCTGACGTTCCTGACATCATTCATGTTGATCCAACACGGTTACGTCAAGTGTTAACCAACTTGTTGGGCAATGCATTTAAGTTTACAAAAACAGGTGAGATCTTTGTTAAGGTCAGTGTGCAAAAAGCGTCACCGAATAAGCTGCAACTGTTGTTCATGGTGACGGATACGGGAATTGGTATAGAGGAAGACAAACGATCGTTATTATTTGAACCCTTCACCCAAGCCGATACGTCGATGTCTAGGCGGTTCGGGGGAACAGGTTTAGGGCTCGCTATTTGTTCTCGATTGGTTAATTTAATGGGTGGTAATATTTGGTTAGGTGAACAAACACAGTCGGGAGCGACATTTAATTTTACCGTAGAGGTTGATCGGAATACAGAACAACAGGCTAGTGAGTTACGAGTGATTGAACCTGTACTATTGGGACGAAAAATTGTAGTAGTAATAGACAAGAACATCTTTTGTGGTCAGGTATTTCATCAGCGTTTAACAGAGTTGGGGATGGCCGTTGCTACAATTGAAACATCAGAACAAGCATTGAGTCCTGAGTCGGTCATTCCAGTAGTTGATGTGGTTTTACTAGCCCTAGATCGAAACTGTAATGAAGCCTGGCAATATATTGCTATGCTACGCAAGCGGCATCATGATAGCCCTGTGCCGATCATAAATTTTGTGGATCATGATGATTGCTCATTAGGACAAACTGATACCGATTTATGTCTGTATCTGGAAAAGCCATTACTGCATAAGCAACTAGTTGAGAAGTTACTATCGCTTTTCTCTAAACAACCAGTGCAACAACCACTACTCCCTGAGCCTCCTGATGGAAAAGCCTATCAGCCTAGTATTTTAGTTGTTGATGATAACTTAATAAATCAGCGAGTTATTTTGCACTTATTGCAAGATACAACATGTAAAGTAAATACTAGTTCTAATGGATATGAAGCTTTAAAAATTCTCCGTCACTCTCACTACGATATTGTTTTAGTCGATATTCATATGCCAGAGATGGATGGATTAACATTAGCAAGAAAAATTCAGCAGCAATCTTCGACTGATTCCCAGCCATGGTTGATTGCTATGACAGCTGATTCTAGTGATGATATCCAACAAAAAAGTATCGAAGCGGGTATGCAAGATATTGTATTCAAGCCTGTTTTGTTAGAAAAGTTAGAAAAAATTATCGGCGATTGGCAAAAACAATACGCCGGAAATGATTTACCTATTGGAGCAAATCAGGTTAAACACGGTTTGTTGGATATTGAGGTGCTAGATCAATACCGGCTGTCCACATTAGATGAGCTATCTACATTATTTTGTGAGAGTGGAAAGCGATATATTCATAAATTGCAAACCGGTTATACAGAAAAGAATATGGCAGGTATGAGCAAAATTGTACATATGCTCAAAGGATCGGCACTGACCATGGGAGCAAGTCATTTGTGTGATTTATGTATAGAATTACAAGCGATAATCGATCAACACCAAATTGAAGGAATTGCGCCGATAATTGATGAAATTAATCAGTGTTTTAATGCAACGGTGGTTGAGTTGGCTCGACAGGTTAAAATAAAAAAACATGGACTGGATTATCAATGAGTGGGAATTATTAGGGCAGATTTTATGATTAAAATCATGATAGTAGATGATGACATTATTGTGCGTAAAGGGATATCAGGTATCCTAGAAAACATTTCCGGTGTGAGTGTGGTCGCAGAAGCAGAATCAGGAGAAGAGGCCTTAACGCTTGCTCGCGGACAGGCTTTAGATATTGTATTTGTCGATATTCAAATGCCAGGCATTGGTGGCTATGAAACGATGCAAAGACTGTTGCATCATTATCCAAAATTGAAGATTGTTGTCTTATCGGTATTTTCTAGTGGTTTATATCCCCGACGCTTTTTAAGTTCAGGCGCTTCGGGGTATCTTACCAAGGGAGCCTCAAGTGATGAGCTTGAAAAAGCAATTAAAAAGATACACGCGGGTGGTATATATATCACGCAGCAAGTTGCACAGGATATCATCATGTCAGACTTCGATGAAGATTCTCCAAATAAGTTGAATAAACGCGAACTACAGGTGTTACATCTTATTGCATCTGGATGCAGTAATGATGAAATGGCTGATAATTTAAAAGTATCTAAAAAAACTATTTCTAGACATCGGCAAATGTTATTCACTAAATTAGATGTAACAAATGATGTACAACTTGCTCGAATCGCCATCAGCAACGGCGTTTGTGAACTAGCGTCCACCGCCGTCGATAAAACCATTTAGAATGTCAACCTGAAAGCATCCTCCCTCATCATTTTTCAGCGTTTATTGAATTGACTTCTGAACTTAGAACACTCCATTATAGCTAAATATTTTTAGTTAAAAATTGTAATGGCCGGCAAAATTAAGCACCCGAAATTAAGCAGTTTATAAGGTCGGCAAGCATCGTAAGTGATTAATTAATGTTATCCTAATACGCGGGTCTAACTGCCTCATAATCTCTTTGTCCAAGGTTCAAGTCATTGTAGGCCCACCACATTAAGTCAAAGCCTCAGCATCCGGTCAGTGTTGGGGCTTTTTTGAAGGATATTCCAGTGCTTAAAGAACTTAAACAATCAACATTTGTACAATTTGTTTTTGTAATCTCAATTACCGTCTCCCTTGGTGTTATTTATCTCGTTGACCAATATAACTACCAACAAAAGCGCTCCTCCGTTCAAAAAGTTTCAAGCAGTTATGTCAGCCAAATTAAAAATAGTCTTTTCCATGCTTTCTCTGCCACTTACCCCCTTTCTGCATTAATACGAACACAACAAGGGAATGTAGCGGGCTTTACTAGACTGGCCACTGAAATGCTGCCTAATTATCCAGGTGCTGCGTCGTTACAACTCCAACCTGATGGAATCATCACACACGTCGTGCCACTGGAAGGAAATGAAGGGGCAATAGGTCATAATCTGCTGACTAGCCCTGATCGCAACAAGGAAGCATTCCTAGCTCGGGACACTGGAAAGTTAACACTTGCAGGTCCATTTGAGTTAATTCAAGGAGGCGTCGGAGCCGCTGCTCGTTTACCAATATATCTTGACACCCCTGGCGGCAAGAAATTTTGGGGATTTTCAGCAGTACTTATCCGTTTCCCTGATGTGTTACATTCCGTAGAGCTCCCAACTCTCGTTGAAGAAGGCATAGCTTACCAACTTTCTCGGATTCATCCTAATACAGGAAAAATTCAAATTATCTCTAGTTCCGAGGCCAATATATTAGATAATGCAGAAGTGTTTACTATCAAAGTTCCTAATGGAGAATGGACATTTCACTCTTCACCTATTGATGGTTGGAGAAACATTTTCACTCTTGTGATACTTAGTTTATCTGGGCTATTTTTTACATTTCTAACCACATTTTCAGCCATCTTAATAACACGATTAAAAAACAATCATCTACAACTTGAACATATAGTCGTCGAACGAACAAAATCATTAAATGACAACTTAAAACGCTTGGGCTTTGCACTTAGTTCAGCCAAACAAGGCTGGTTTGATCTTAATATACAAACGGGTGAAATATTGGTCAGTGATGAATATGCTGAATTATTAGGCTATACGCCCTCTGAATTTCATACAAACATTCAAGAATGGCAAGAAAGTCTTCATCCGGACGACCAAAAATTGGTATCAGCGATTTTTCAAGAATGCTCCGTAACGGGCAACTTCAAGTCAATGGAGTATAGAAGAAAAGATAAAGGTGGTTCATGGATATGGCTGCGCTCTCTTGGAGAAGTTATTGAAAGAGATAGTCAAAATAAACCTCTTCGGCTAATTGGTATCCACAGTGATATATCTCAACAGAAAAAAGCTGAGCTTCGCGATAAAGCACGCAATCATGTTCTCGAACAATTACTCAATGATGCACCCTTACCTTCAATCCTAGATTCGCTTGTCAACGGAGTGGAGCAAGAATGTCCTTCGACTTTATGTAGTATTTTATTGTTGGAAGAAAAAGGCTCTCGTTTATTAATGGCTTCAGCACCTAGCCTACCTCCGTTCTACAATGAAGCCATCGATGGCATTGAAATTGGCCATGGGGTTGGTAGTTGTGGGACGGCTGCTTTCACTCAAAAAAGAGTCATCGTCGAAGATATTCAAACTCACCCATATTGGACTTCCTATAAAGAACTTGCTACCAAGGCGAACTTAGGTTCTTGCTGGTCAGAGCCAATTATTGGCGCACAAAACAAAATTCTCGGCACTTTCGCCATTTATCACCATGAAAGCAAAGCGCCTGCAGAAGATGATATTAAAGTTATCGAATTTGCATCCCAGTTAGCCGCCATTGCAATTGAACGAAGTCACGCATCTGAGCAACTTAATTTCATGGCAAATTATGATGCGCTTACCCAGTTGCCTAATCGCACACTCTTTGCAGATCGTTTTAATCAAGCGGTAGCACATAGTAAGCGCACAGAAAACATGCTTGCCATTTGTTTCATTGATTTAGATAACTTTAAACCTGTAAACGATAACTATGGTCATGATGTTGGAGACAAATTACTGATAGATGTTGCTGAACGTATCAAAGCAACTATCCGAGAAGGGGATTCCGCATCACGCCAAGGTGGTGATGAATTTACTCTTTTACTGCAGGATATTGAATCGTTTCCCCAATGCCATCAACTGCTCACTCGTGTACGCCATGCACTTTCTCGACCTTATCTTATCAATGAACACACCATAACCATAACAGTATCCGTGGGAATAACGCTCTATCCACTTGATAATGAAGAACTCGATACTTTAATTCGCCATGCCGATCAAGCAATGTATCAAGCGAAACTCGCAGGTAAAAATCAACAACAATTCTTCAATGCGCTTAATGAACAGCAAGTTTCCCAAAAACAAGTTCGACTACGAGAAATTAGACACGCATTAACCAACAATGAGTTTTGTTTATATTACCAGCCCAAAGTAAACATGAGGACCGGCGATGTCTTTGGAGCTGAAGCGTTGATCCGCTGGCTTCATCCTGAAAAAGGCTTAATTCCACCTTTAGACTTTTTACCCCTTATTGAAGGCACCGACCTAGAAATTCAACTCGGTCACTGGGTAATTAATGAAGCGATGGCCCAAATGGACAACTGGCAACAGCAGGGTATTACCCTTGAAGTCAGCATTAATATCTCTTCTCACCATCTACAATCAGCAGTGTTCTTTGACCAATTGAATGAAGCAATGGACAGACACCCTAGGGTGAATTCTCAAAACTTACAATTAGAAATCTTAGAAAGTGCAGCTCTTGGCGATATGAACGCTATTAGTGACATTATAAAAAGGTGTCAAAATACATTGGGTGTTAATGTGGCTTTAGATGATTTCGGTACCGGTTATTCAGCACTCACCCACATGAAAAACCTATCTGCAAATACCATCAAAATAGACCAAACATTTGTTCGTGACTTATTAGATGATCCTGATGACTACAGTATTATTGACGGTATTATTGGTTTGGCCAAAGCATTTAATCGTGAAGTCATCGCGGAAGGTGTTGAGACCAACGCCCATGGTTTAATGTTGCTGATTATGGGTTGTGATGACGCTCAGGGATACGGTATTTCTAGACCACTACCCGCCGATGATCTTCCTATATGGCTGTCAAATTACACCCCCAATAAAGAGTGGCTAAGCTACGGTCAGCAAAATATGACTGTGCAACAGCAAAAACTCATATTATTACGATTGACCACTGAACATTGGTTTAAAAGTGTAAATAACGACATCCTGACTATAGAAGACAGTGGTTTGGGGCAATACTTTGGTAAATGTCATCTTGGCGCATGGTTGGCTCGTTTTGAACAGGAAGGTACCTTCCATCTAACATGGCTCCATGAACTTAAGAAAGCTCATGGAGCTATGTTTGGTTTGACAAACGAGCTGGTGGAGAAGCATCAAGCAGGAAACGTGAGTGCCGCACGACAAGGACTCGATGAACTTAATATTGCTTATAAAAAAGTTCTGTCTATCTTAGACAAGCAAGCAGATGCAAAACCAGATAGTTAAAGCTTCTTTTTCTTTAATAGCCTTGCGTTCATTCAGCTTCAACATCATGGCCATGACCATGTTCGTGATTATGGCCATCACCCTTTATTTCCACCTCATCTGGCAGTGATATCACACCTAAACCATAACGGTAAACAGCTTCAGCACCTAGCCAGCCTGTCACCATTAAGAGCATTGCCGCCACAACTGAAATAGATAAAAATTTACACCTTGGCGCCCTGTGCTGCTTGGCTATATTAATAGCTGATATGCCAAGTAGTAAAAATAAAGTTGCTGTTGGTAAGGCCCAGTTTCGATGTAACGTCATCGCAGCATGTGAGGCGGCATCATGCGTGACACTATTATAGGCAAACCAACCTGCAATAACAGTAGCAATGGTAAATAAGCAACCAACCCACAGATTCCAATTAGCCATAGTTAACCACTGCGTTCTCCAGCGATGTTCAATAGGAAGAAATAATCTCGCCAAATAAAACAGCACCGATATACTCAATAATGCAATGGTGAAATGAACCAGCATCGGATGCCAATTTGGAAGAATACTGATCATACCTGTACTCCTAGATTTAATTTTTTAATTGTTTGTTTCCGCCACAAAAAGTACATGACAGGTAATACCAGTAAGGTCATAGCCAATGCACTGATCATGCCTCCCACCATTGGAGCTGCGATACGGCTCATGACTTCTGAACCTGTTCCCGTTCCGTACATAACGGGTAATAAGCCCACAATAATAGTGCCCGCAGTCATCATCACGGGGCGCACCCGCATCCCGGCACCGAACATAATCACTGCCTGCAAGTTCTCAATTGAAGGTGTCGTACCTTGTTGCCTACATTCAGACAGCATGCGTTCATATGCTTGATTAAGATACATCAACATAATAACGCTAATCTCAACGGCCACTCCTGACAAAGCAATAAAGCCAACACCTACTGCAACAGAAAAATTAAAACCAAGGTAATACATCAGTTGAATACTACCCACCATGGCCAGAGGTAATGCCCCCATAATAATGGCAACCTCAGCAAAACGACGGAAATTGATATAAAGCAGAATAATGATAATAGCTAATGTTAGTGGTATCACATAAGTCAATTTTTCTTTAGCCCGCAACATATATTCATACTGACCTGACCAGACCAAAGAATAGCCTGCAGGCAAAGTAATTTGTTGCTTAACCGCATTCTGAGCCTGTTTAACATAACTACCTATATCAATATCTTCAATATCAATATAGGTCCAGCCATTTAGTCGTGCATTTTCACTCTTAATTGCAGGCGGCCCATCCTCAACATAAATATGTGCCACATCACCAAGAGCAATACGCTCATTACTTGGTGTCACGATAGGTAATAATGCCAACTGTTCTGGTGAATCTCGATAATCTTGAGGGTAACGAATATTAATAGGATAACGTTCCAGACCTTCAACGGTTTGTCCTACATTCATACCTCCGATAGCGGTAGCAATAACTTGCTGGACATCAGCAATATTAAGGCCGTAACGTGCTGCTTTTTGGCGCTGAATATCAATCTTGATATATCGTCCTCCCACCACCCGTTCCGAATAGACTGAAGCTGTCCCAGGCACATCTTTAATGATTAATTCTAATTGCTGTCCAATTTGCTGAATCACCTTCAGATCAGGACCTGCAACTTTAATTCCCACGGGGGTTTTAATACCGGTCGCCAACATATCAATACGTGTTTTGATCGGCATTACCCAAGCATTAGTCAGGCCTGGAAACTTGACCAAATTATCCAATTCTTTTTTCAACTTTTGGGTCGTCATCCCTTGCCGCCACTCAGAATGAGGCTTAAGCTGAATAAAGGTTTCGATCATCGTTAGTGGGGCTGAATCCGTGGCCGTATCTGCTCGACCAATTTTTCCAAAGACAGTTTCAACTTCCGGCACGCTACGAATCAATTTATCGGTTTGTTGTAATAGCTCACGCGCTTTACCAATAGAGATCCCTGGATAAGTTGTCGGCATATACATAAGATCACCTTCATCTAATGGTGGGATAAATTCACTACCAATCTTATTGGCAGGCATTAACCCAACAACAACGATCACAATTGCCATAAATATCGTAAATAATGGAAATCTTAATACCCCTTTTAGTATTGGCCTATACAGACCTATTAACAAACGGTTAATTGGATTTTTACGTTCTGGTAGAACCTTTCCTCGCACAAAATAGCCCATCAATACGGGTACTAATGTGATCGCTAAGATTGCTGAAGCTGCCATGGCATAGGTCTTGGTAAATGCCAAGGGTGAAAACATACGTCCTTCCTGTGCTTCTAAGGTAAACACCGGCATAAAACTAATCGTGATAATTAATAAACTAAAAAATAGTGCTGGGCCAACTTCGATGGCTGAATCAGTCACAATTTGCCATCGATTTTCTTTGGTCAGAGGTGTCTTTTCCATATGCTTATGCATATTTTCAACCATCACAATCGCCCCATCTGTCATGGCTCCAATTGCGATCACGATCCCGCCTAATGACATGATATTGGCATTAATGCCTTGAATTTGCATCACTATAAAAGCGGCTAGGATACCAACAGGCAAACTGATAATCACCACCAGCGACGAACGAACATGAAAAAGAAAAATCATGCACACCAATGCAATAATGATGAATTCCTCTAAAAGTTTATGCCAAAGATTATCCACTGCTCGCCCAATCAGATTGGTTCGATCATAGACAGGTATAATTTCAACACCTTCTGGTAATCCTTGTTTAAGCTCTTCTAATTTTGCTTTAACGCCATCAATCGTCGTTTGAGCATTTTCACCAAAGCGCATAACAACCACGCCACCGACTGTTTCACCTTCACCATTAAGGTCAGCAATACCGCGGCGCATTTGAGGGCCGGTACTAATATCAGCAACATCCTTTAATAATAAGGGTGTGCCATTATGATTAACGCCTAGCGGAATATAACTCAGATCATCAATACCTTGAATATATCCTGTCGCGCGTACCATATATTCGGCTTCTGACATTTCAACTACAGAGGCACCCATTTCTTGGTTGCCATGTTGAATAGCAATTTGAATTTGAGTTAAGGGAATTCCATAGGCACGCAGTTTCTCCGGATCAACCTGGATTTGGTATTGCTTAACCATTCCTCCCACAGCCGATACTTCAGATACACCCGGTACAGTTTGTAATTCATATTTCAAAAACCAGTCTTGAATACTACGTAACTGGCTAATATCATGCTGACCTGTTTTATCGATTAGTGCATAAATATAGACCCAACCTACTCCCGTTGCATCCGGCCCTAACTGAGGTTTTGCAGTGGCTGGTAGATTAGGCGCCACCTGACTTAGGTATTCAAGGACTCGACTTCTGGCCCAATATAGATCCGTTTTTTCGTTAAAAATTACATAGACATAAGAATCGCCAAAAAAAGAATAACCCCGCACAGTCACTGCCCCAGGCACTGATAACATCGCCGTGGTAAGCGGATAGGTTACTTGATCTTCAACGACTTGAGGTGCCTGCCCCGGATAACTGGTTTTGATAATCACCTGCACATCGGACAAATCAGGAATAGCATCCAATGGTGTATTTTTTACCGAATAAACACCCAGACCTATCACGATAATCATTGCCAATATGACAAAGAATCGATTATTTATTGACCAGCGAATGATTGCGGTAATCATGGCTGTTGCCCTTGTTCCAACTCACTGTCATCCATATCGTTACCCGAGAGGGGTTTAATGGATTTCACTACTAATTCACCATTTTCATTCTTAAATATGTGCAAATTAACCACCATATCTTGTTGAATTTGTGAAAAATCAACAGAATTGTCGACTATAAAATTCATCGTCATTCCAGGCCTATTCCACTCCGGTATAGGCTGATGCGTTACGTTGACCATGTGTTGATTTTTAATCAGATAATTAATCGTGGCATTGACGCTGACACTTTGAACCAATCTATCGATATGGTTGAAACGTTTGAAATCAGATGTTTTACTCGATTCAGAATCAATCAAAAATTGAGCTGAAGAAACGATCATGTCACCTTCATTTACTCCATCCAATATCTCAATATTTTGATCGTCAGAACGCCCCATTATCACTGCAACTGATTTAAAGGCTCCGTCACCTAATGCCAATACGACTCTGTCCATAGTACCCGTACGAATAACGGCTTCTCTTGGTAAAAACAGGACAGAATCATCGGTATTTGCATGAATAGTAATTTGAGCGAACATATTGGGCATTAACACCCTGTCTTTATTATTAAATCGTATCCGTACCCTTAAGGTGCGAGTCGATGATTCTAAAGTGGGATAAATATAATCCACCTTACCTAGCCATTCTCTTCCAGGCACATGGGTTAACGTCATTGTAACTGGCAGTCCAACTTTAACTTGCGATGCCTGTCGCTCAAAAATTTCAGCTTGAATCCAAACACTATTCAAGTCACCAATAGACATTAAGGTTGACTCTGGTTTTACAAACCCCCCTTGCCTTATATTCAAGGAAGTAATAACGCCGGATTGAGGTGCATAAAACGTTGTTAACTGTTTCACTTGCCTATTTTCCCTCAACTCCCGGATAAACCTTGCCGGTAGCTGCAATGCCTTTAGTCGTGCCTCGGCTGCTCGAATTAACCGTTCATTTTTACGCTGCAGTGCAATTAAATATTCTTCCTGAGCATTAACCAATGCAGGCGAATAAAGACTATAGAGTGCTTGCCCTTGTTTTACCGGATCGCCAGATGCCTTAACATAAAGTTTTTCGACCCAACCTTCTACTCGAGGATGAACTTGAACTAATTTATCTTCATCGTATTGCACATAACCAACCGTATTTATCTCCCCCTGCAGGGCTCCATATTTAACAGTGGTAGTCCGCACCCCCAAGTTATTCACCACATTAGGAGATATCCTGACAGTACCTGAACTGTCATTTTTCCCGCCTGATGAATCATAAACAGGAATCAATTCCATACCCATTGGTGACATTCCCGGTTTATCACTTTTGAAATCAGGGTTCATTGGCGCCACCCAATAAAGAGGCTTAGCATCTGCACTCTGATTACTTTCTTCCGACATGTTCACGATTAAGTCTGAATCATTAAACGTGATTAAGACTGCACCAACAATGATGCCGGATAAAAGTAATAGTAGATTCTTTATTAGGTTCACTGTTGGTCTCCTCCTTGTTCAGAGATAAGGTTGCTATCACCTTTCACTAGGTAATAATTAATCTGTGAAATAGTTTTCTGTCGATCAACCTCAATTCCCAACTTATCAATTTCAGCATCTAATACATCAATACGTGCCCGAACGACTTCTGAAAAGTCACCTTCATCATTGGTATAGGCGGTTAATGCAGCTTCTGCTTGCTCATGTATTTGTGGAAGTAGTTTATGTTGATATAATTGATAACGCTGATCAAGGCGGTGAAGCTGAACCTTAGCAGCTTCAAATTCAGCTATCATTTTTCGTAATAACAACCATTTTTGTGTCTTAATTGCCTCCGATTCAGATACCGCAGCTTGCACTAATTTATCTTGTTTAACTTTAGTAAATAGTGGCAAATCAAAATTGATTCCCAGAGAAAGAAAATCAGAGCGATGGCCACCATTAGAATCATCATCACGGTAGCTATAGCTAGCGTTGACCCCCCATTGTGATTTGTATTTTTGTTCGTTCAGCTCAATATCGGTATCACTGGCTTTAATTCGACTTTCCAATGCAACAACCGAGGGATGCTGTACAAAATGACTGGCTAATGTTGCTAAAATAACGGTATCTTCTAGCTGCATCAGTTCTGGATAGCGTAAAACAAGTTGTGGCAAACGTTGGCTATCAACATCCATAGCCAGACTCTTCATCTCAGGAACAGAAGATATTGCATAATGCTCTACAAATTGCCCACTTATCCATTGGTTTAATCGTTTTAACGCCACGTCTTTCTGCTGTTTAAGTTTTGTTAATCGATCATCAAGGCGCGTTAATTCGAGCTGTGCTCGAATAACATCCTGTTGTTGTGTGCCCCCAAAAGCAGTGGAATAACTTGCTTCAGAGATATCGAGTAACTGTTCAAATAAATTGCGATCTTCCTCGATCAACCGGATACTTTTTTTAGCATTAAATACATCCAACCAAAGCCCTGCGACCAAAACAGAAACCTGTGCTTTTCTATTGGCACGCAGATGTGGGTTTTGACTACTGAGAAACTGCAGTTTTTTAGTCTGAAGTTGCAAAGTATCGCCACGAGGAAACGTCTGACTAATGCCTATTTTTAATTGGGTCATATTCTCCTGATTAAAATCGAAACCATCCGTCGGCATATTAAGTAATGAGAGTGATGCTGTAGGATTCGGCAAAATTCCTGCCGCAATCGATTTAGACTCTAAAGCCTCTTGTACAAGTTGATTTTCTACTAACCAAGGATCGTTATACTGCGCCTGTTTAATGGCAGTATCTAATGTGAGAAACCCATTCATTTCCCCCGCCTGAACAGGCAAGATCGCAAGTAAAAATAGGCTCTGTAGTAATATGACACAGGCTCTTTGAGTGACAATAATATTTAGAATTTTCATCTTAACTTCCTAGCTAACAACTAAAACAGTGTTTAGTCATACAATTTCATTAATCAGGACAATTGAAATAGTCCCGACAACAAGATTTTCAGGCTAGTGATACCGCTGTCTGCTTATCGCAGGCGCACTAATCCTGTATTAGCTAAAAATGGGAGGACGAAATAAAGAAACACTATGCATTGATGTTGCCTCAAATGCATAGAACGAGACTGGGTTACTGGATGTAACGCCTGTACTCTGAGTTGAAGTGATGGTTACCAAAGCCGGAACATTACAGTTACTTTCACTACAATGGCAATCTGTTTTACAACAAGAAGAATGACTCATTGAGTCAGCATCATTAGTCGATTGAGTCATCATCTGATGGTCAGACATTTCCATTGAATCATCGAATTGCTTATGGTTATGGAATGAAGAAGCCATAACAAGGCCTCCCTGCTGCATAAAGAACAGGCTTAAGAATATCCAAAATAGTGTATTTCTTAATTTCATAACTAGAGATAATAACACTAAAGAATCAAATGTAATTATTTTAAGGTATCACTGTTTTTAGTATTGGATATTTTTGTCATTTCAAGTTTTAATTGCCCAGCTATAAATGATTTATCTCATCATCAAATAAATCAATATTATATTGGCCATCAATAATAAACCCGATACCGCTTTCCAAAACCCGATTGGATTACGCTCCATCAAGGGCGGTTGTTCTTCTTTAAGAAACACTGGATTCGGCTTTCTTAAATCACTCTCCAGTTCAGACATTTTTTCATAACGATTAACGGGGTCAGTTTGCACCGCCTTGCGTATTGCTTTATCCACCCAGTCGGGAATATTGCTGACATATCGATTAATCGGCACGTATTCTAATCGTTTAATTGATGCCTGATCAGTCGCTCGGGAAATCGCATTACCATAAGGTAATTTTCCGGTAATCATTTCATAGGCAATACAGCCAAGAGCAAACAAATCAGATTGTGTGGTTCCCATACCATTAATAAGATATTCAGGGGCGGTATAGTGCTTTGTACCTAACAGTTCTTTACGCTCTATCGGTGTTGATACATCGGCAATACCAGCAATCTTTGTTGAACCAAAATCGACAATTTTGACCAAACCTTCCGCCGTAATCATTATGTTACCCGGCTTCAAATCTTGATGCAGCATATCCATCCTATGAAAGGCGCGCACACCGGATATGGCTTGTGAAATAATATTTCTGATAACGGTCAGATCCGGTTCGGCTTGATCGACCATCCATTGTTCAAGTGTTTGTCCTTCAATATATTCCATCACATAATAAAGAAAACGACGAGGTCGAGCTTGCTCAATGGTACGAATGACATGAGGACTATTTATCCGTCGCCCAATCCACTCTTCCATTTGAAATCGCTCTAAATAAGCAGGGTCATCTTCAAAATTAATGGAGGGTGTTTTGAGCACGACTTTCTCATTTGTGTCCGAATCAACCGCAAGATAGAGCTGACTTGTCGAGCTTGCATGTAATTCTCTTGTCACACGATAGCCATCTAGAATCACACCTTCATATAATTCAGGAGGGAAGGGCAGTTTGGTCAGTTGCGAATAGGCTTCATCAAGATTTTGGGAAGGTAATTCTGTAATTTTTATGGCCTGACAACTGACATTATCAACACTGCCTTGTGCCAGAGATTGAGCGACTAGTTGCTCACATATAACCGTTAAGTCTTGTTCTGACTTGAATGCCTCAAGGATCTTTTTATCAGATAAATAGTCATGAATACCATCCGTCGAAATAAAAAAAACATCTCCAACTTCGACCGGTACGGCTTTGTAATCAATATCCAAACGATAATCAATGCCCATAGCCCGACCCAGATATTCTTTTTCACCAGGCATATGAATACGATGATCGGTCGTTAACTGTTCTAAATTATTAGCCCGAACAAGATAAATTCGAGAATCACCAACATGAAATAAATGTGCTGTTGTAGACTTAATGACTAAACCACAGAAAGTACTGGCTAAACCACGAGAAACATCCTGATATTGATTGCTTTGACTGAATAACCAGTTGTTGATGGCAGTTAGCACTTTACCACCTGATTTTTTCACTGACCAAGAATCAGGCGTACTGTAATAATCCTCTAAAAATCCAGTCACACAACACTGACTCGCTTGCTTCGCTTCGGCACTACTACTAACACCATCCGCCAAAGCAAAAGCAGCCCCCTTGCCTGTTAACAAATTTATATTTTCAGGGATAAAATGACCTAAAGAATCTTGATTCTCTTCTTTGATTCCTTTATCAGAATAGGACCCAACACTTACTTTGAGATGCGCTGCCATTTTCCAACTCCTGAACAACAACAAATAGCTCTCCCCGAAAAGAAGAGCTGTTGTAGTTTACCTGCTCTATTCATACTTAGTGAACATCAATCATTTGAACAGTACCATCTGGCATAATCTCCGCCATAGCGCCTTTTGGCTCATCTAAATAAAACGATGCGATGGCCGCAATGGTAATTCCACAAGCGATAACAACAAAAAATACCGACGGCGATACAAAGGAGAATACAGTTAAAAATAATACCGCACCAATATTGCCATATGCGCCCACCATCCCTGCTATTTGCCCAGTCAATCGCCGTCTAATTAAAGGCACCATAGCAAAGACACAACCCGCTGCAGAGCCGAGGAAAAATGAGGTTACCATAATGACAAGAACGGCCAAGGAAATTGGCCATTCCCCGGTAATTAGTGACATAACAAAGAAGCCTACAGCCGCACCTATTAAGGCGATTATTAATGATTTTTTACGACCAAAAGTATCGCTGATCCAGCCACCGGAAGGGCATGACAAGACATCAATAATAGCAAAGCTAGCACCAAAAATACCGGCTAAAGCCATCGGAATTAGGAAGATATCTCTAAAGAATAATGGCAACATTGAAACGACTGCTAATTCGGCACCAAAGGTTACGGCATAAGCAATACTCAGAATCGCTACTTGTTTAAAATTGTACTTCAAAAACTCATCGACAGGCTTATGAAAAAGCTCTTTATTCACCTTATAAACTTGTTTGGATTGAAATATATAAAGAGCAATCAAGCCGACATAAATCGCATTAGCAGCGAAACCTGTTAATAAACCTAATAAGGTCACCTTCCACGTTAATACGGCCATCGCACCATACATCGGGATATTCATTAACAAAGAGAAAAAGAAATCTCGCTTACTGGTGACTTCTAATCCGCCCGATTTATTGGGTTTAAAGTAAGTTGAGCCGACCGGAGTATCGGTGACTGAAATGTAATAAATACCGGCATAAATCAATGCAATAACACCGGTTAGGCCAGTTGCATAACGCCAACCATCATCACCACCAAACATCAATGCTAGTGTTGGCAACGTCAGCGCAGCTACCGCAGAACCAACATTACCCATCCCTTTATAGATACCTTCTGCCAGTCCCAGCTGTTTCGCCGGGTACCATTCACTGATCATTCGAATGCCAATAACAAACCCAGCACCGACAAAGCCGATTAAAAATCGAGCCAATGCCAACGCTTCAAAACTTGTTGCCATGGCAAAGAAAAAACAAAGCCCAGCAGTTGCTAATAGCATGACAGAATAGGTTTTTCGTGGCCCGTAAACATCCACTAACATTCCGGTCACAATACGTGCAGGAATCGTTAAAGCAACATTAAGAATCAACAGTGTTTTAATCTGCTGATCCGACAAGCCCATAGACTCTTGGATAAGCCCCAATAAAGGTGCGTGGTTGAACCAGACTAGAAAAGTGACAAAGAAGGCCAGCCAAGTGGTGTGCAATATTTTGGCTCTGCCGGTAAATGAGAGAAAATTAGCTCTCATGCTAGATGTACTCATTAATAGTGCTCTCTTTCAAATAAAGACCGGTATTGGTAAGAGCTGTATTGCTGGAATCGTGCCAAGGCTCAACAGCTTGATATTAAAGCATTTATAAAGAATCATTACGAGTACAAGCACCATGTTATTACACAAAGGGTCGTAAGCCGCACTAATCAAGTGCAATGATATTCAGGCTGTTATTCCAGTCCCTTCGGAAGATTGCATTAATGCCCGCATAGTTTCTTTAATTCAGGAAGGCATGATCCACAATTAGTTCCGGCTTTAAGTAGTTTGCCGATCTCGTCGACGGTTGTAGCATCACCACAAGCAATGGCCTCTTTAAGGGTGTTTTCTCCCACGCCAAAACAAGCACACACCAGTGGGCCTACATCTGGTTGACCAGATCCAGATTTACCTGCCAGCAAGAAATTTCGATCTTCATCACTCAATGTCGGCTCTAAAAATAATCGGCTTAACCATGTCCGTGCTGGTAACTCATGATCCGGTGCGAGAAATAACACACTTTCAAGACGGTTATCTTTGATCACGCCAGCACGATAACGTTGTGCCGTATGGTCAGAAAACTCCAACCATTCACCTTCGACTCCCAGCTGTTGTTTTGCCCACGCAGAATAATCACCAATACTGAAGTTACCGGCTAATTCATAACGCCAGAATTGTTCACCCTTAATACTGACGCGATAGTGTGTCTCACTTAATTTTAATGATGATCGTGACAAAATAAAGCCATGCCAAACTGCTTGGTATGGTTTTATTTTTATCGGCGTATGTTTAGATTCTGGCTGACCTGAAATAGGGTCCACAACAGGATTTACTAAAGCATCAACGCGAGATAATGATGAATTTTGTTGATTCCAATGCATCGGTACGAACACATTGCCAATTTGTTGATGATCAGTAATATGCACACGAGCCAACATTGTTCCCCATCGACTATCCAGCTGAGCAAGGGCACCATCTTCCAACTGCCACATTTGACAATCTACCGGATGGATATCAACATAAGGTTCTGGAATATGACCATTTAATTTGGCACTTCGAGCCGTACGAGTCATGGTATGCCATTGATCTCTTACCCGACCAGTATTCAAAATCAACGGATAATTTTTATCCGGCATATTGACCGGCTCACTTGGTGTTATTGCGATTAATTGAGCCTTACCACTAGCAGTGAAAAATCGTTTATCCGAAAATAATCGCTCGGTACCATTGGGATTATCTTTGGTGATCGGCCATTGAATCGGCGTTAGTTGATCATATTGTTCATCGGTCAAACTGGCTAGGCCACTAATATCAAAATCACGAGTACCGTCATTCTCAAAGCCCGATAATCTCGCATGTTCACGGAAAATATCGCCACTCGATTGGTAGTTAAATTGTTCTGTAAAACCTAAACGCTGAGCAACTTGGCACATAATCCACCAATCTTCTTCTGCTTCACCTGGGTGGGGCAATACATTACGCTGTCTTGATATACGACGTTCAGAATTGGTCACTGTGCCACATTTTTCTCCCCATGATAAGGCGGGTAATAAAATATCTGCACATGCTGTGGTATCGGTGTTTTGCTCACAATCTGAGACGATGACTAGCTCACAGACTTGCAGTGCATCTCGTACTTTATCGGCATCTGGCAGTGTCACAACGGGGTTAGTTGCCATTATCCAGATTGCTTTAATCTTACCCGTGGCTACGTCATTAAACATGTCGACCGCTTTAGCGCCGGCAGCTGTTGCTAGATTATCAGCGCCCCAAAAACGCGAGACCAAATCGTGATGGATTGGGTTCTCTAAATCCATATGTGCTGCAAGTTGATTAGATAATCCGCCGACCTCACGGCCACCCATCGCATTCGGTTGGCCGGTAATTGAAAACGGCCCCATTGCAGGTTTTCCAATTCGGCCGGTGGCCAAGTGACAATTAATAATACTATTTGAATTATCCGTACCCGAAGAGGATTGATTCACTCCTTGTGAATAAAGCGTAACGACTTTTTCTGTACGGGCAAACAGTTGGAAAAACTCTTCAATACCTTCTGGAATTAAGCCGCACTTCTGAGCCAGCAATTCAATATCTGATGATGATTGTTGTGCCGTAATAAGTGCCTCTGAAAAGCCTTCTGTATGATTTTCAACAAAGTCTTGATCGATATAATTATGCTGATGCAAGTAGCTTAACAAACCATTAAATAGTGCAGAATCACTACCTGATTTTAGCGGTAAATGGAGATCGGCAATTTCACAAGTGGCTGTTTTACGGGGGTCAATCACCACCACTTTTAATTCGGGGCGATCTTCTTTGGCTTTTACAATTCGTTGAAATACAACTGGGTGACACCAAGCAGTATTGGAGCCTTCAATAACAATCAGGTCGGCTTGTTCTAAATCTTCATAATTACATGGCACGGCATCAGCACCAAAGGCACGTTTATAACCTGCAACTGCCGATGACATACAAAGTCGAGAGTTAGTATCAATATTGCCACTACCAATAAATCCTTTCATTAATTTATTAGCCACATAATAATCTTCAGTCAACAATTGGCCTGAAACATAAAAAGCCACAGCATCAGGCCCATATTTCTCAATGACCTCTTTTAAACCATTCGCCACCAGATCTAAAGCCGTATTCCATGATGTTTGTTGTCCGTTGACTTGGGGATGAAGCAGGCGTCCATCAAGGCTTACTGTGTCGGCTAATGCTGCACCTTTAGAGCATAATCGACCGTAGTTAGCGGGGTGAGACGTGTCACCTTGAATAACAATTGTGCCATCGCCATGGGAGGTTGCCTGCACACCACAACCAACACCACAGTAGGGACATGTTGTTAAAACTGTTGTCTTCGTCATACTACTTCAACCTGATGTTGACCAAATAAGATATTTTCACGTATTGCTGAAATATCCTCACCTTGTTCGAGCAGGGAAAAATACCATAAACCATCCGTAGTATCACCGTAGAGAACGGTGCCAATAATTTTATTATTTTTAAGTACCAATTTTTTATAGGTGTTACGTGCAGGATCTTTGAACACGATATCTTCCGTCGTATCATCACCTTTAAAATCACCCGCCGAAAACAAGTTTATACCGGTTACTTTTAATTGTGTTGATGTTGCCGAACTGATATATCGAGCAATACCCATGCTGGCAAGGTGATTGGCACAGACTTTCGCTTGTTCAAATAAAGGTGCGACTAAACCAAAGGTTTGATTGCGATGTTGTACACATTCACCAACAGCATAAGTATTGGGTGAATAAGTTTTTAATGTGTCATCAACTAGAATTCCTCGATCACATTGAATACCAGACTTTTTGGCTAGTTGAATATTAGGCCGCACACCAATCGCCATCACAACCAGATCGGCAGCCACTTCTAAACCATCTTTAAATCGAACTTTTTCAACTCGCTCATTACCGAGAAATTCAGCCGTATCATGATTCATTAAAAAGTGCATGCCTTTAGCTTCCAGCTCAGCTTGCATCAGATCAGAAGCAGCCTGATCAAGTTGCTGATTCATTAAGGTATTACCACGATGAACAACCGAGACATCCATACCTTGTAGCATCAGGCCATTGGCCGCTTCTAAGCCCAGTAATCCGCCACCGATAACAATCGCTTTTTTATGCGTTTTAGCCGTTTCAATCATGACATTGACATCATTAATGTCACGAAAGCTGATAACACCTTCCAACTCTATACCTATTATAGGCAACATAACTGGATTTGAACCAGTCGCTAAAATTAATCGATCATAACTAGATCGCGTACCATCATCAGCAATAACAACTTGTTTGACTCGGTCAATTTCAACAATCGTTTTACCCGTATGTAATGCAATGTTGTTCTCTTGATACCATGCCACATCATGAATAATGATGTCATCAATTGTTTTGTCACCGGCAAGCACTGGCGACAGCATGATTCGGTTGTAATTACCATGAGGTTCGGCGCCAAACACCGTAATGTCATATTTATTAGGCGCAAGCTTTAACAGTTCATCGACAGTTCGCATACCAGCCATACCATTGCCGATAAGTACTAATTTTTGTTTCATCACTATTTATCTAGGCGCAGGAATGTTCATTTTCCCTTCCGCCACCATTACGGCTTCACCACCAATTCTCAATGTAAGTTCAGCTTGAGCTCTATGGTCCATCTCAAGATTAATAATGCTGCGACGATTTTGGTCATCACCTCGCTCAACAGCAAAGGTATGTGTACCTTGTTGAGTTGAGTCGAAAGAACATAAATATGATGCAAATGCCGCCATGGCACTACCAACGGGAGGGTCTTCATGAATACCAATGTTAGGACCTAATAACCGTGCATTAAAGTTAGCGCCTTGGAATGGTGTTTTTGGTGAGAATATTAGAATCTCTTGGGCTGCCGTCTGAGGTGCTGCTGATTGACTCCATCCTGCAAAATTAAATTTGGCATTTCTAACAGAGTCATAATTCCACAACGGCACGATCAAATACGGAAAACCACACGAAACTAATCGTGTTGTATATTTTTTATGATCTATTTCTGCTGGCTCAATTGATAAAAATTCGGCCAATTCAAGATCTGAAGGTGTGTACCGATCAATAATTGAAGATACTTTGCGAGAAAATTGAACAAATGTTGGTTTACCTTCTTTAGTAGACACATAGGTCTCAATATCGCCAATATTTTGGGTGAAGGTCAAACGTGTTTCTGTTTGCGAAAGTTCAACTTCGCCACACTCTGCTAAAATAAAAGCAGCAGCAATAATAGGGTGGCCGGCATAATCTATTTCCGCTAATGGTGAAAAAATCCTCATTTTCCGTTTATTGCTACTATCAGGGCTTGAAACAAACACCGTTTCAGATAAATTCATCTCTCTAGCAATCAACGCCATTTGTTGATCAGTCAAATTATCAGCTTGTGGAAAAACTGCAATCTGGGCACCTGAAAAAATCTGATTGGTGAACACATCAGTAATATAATAATTAAGGCTCATCATTTTTCCTCACCTAGATTTACTTCAACTCGCCCGCTTTCTATACGAATAGCATAAGCTTCTACTTTGACAGTTTCATCATCTAAACAGACGCCCGTTTTAAGACTAAAGTGTTGTTTATAAATTGGCGATGACACCATTGGTTCACCATTAATATCACCAATCAGTCCCCGAGATAACACATTAATATTACTGAATGGATCGTAATTATTAATAGCATAAACCGCTTCATCTTCTGGCATATAGAAAATAGCCACTTGCTGTTGATCAACCAGTGCACAGACACCTGAGTTTGGGATCAAATCATCGACACTACAAACATCTACCCACTGACTCATTATGCATTCTCCGCTAGTGCAAGCTCTCGCTCTTCTATATTTGCAGGACGGATTTGACCACGCTCTTCAACGAAGACAATATTTTCATCTTTACTATCACTATTCACAAAATGACGGAAGCGTTTTAGCTTGCTCTCATCTTCAATGGTTGCTTTCCATTCACATTGATACGTTTCAACAACATGCTCCATTTGTATTTCTAACTGTTCACAAATAGCTAATTTATCGTCTATCACTACTGATTTCAGATAATCGAGACCACCTTCCATATTCTCCATCCATACCGATGTACGTTGTAATCTATCAGCAGTTCGAACATAGAACGTCAAAATGCGATCAATGTATTTAATCAGTGTTTCTTTATCTAAATTGGTTGCAAACAAATCACCATGGCGAGGTTTCATGCCGCCGTTACCACAAACATAAAGATTCCAACCTCCTTCAACAGCGATGATACCGATATCTTTGCTTTGAGCCTCCGCACATTCACGGGTACAACCAGATACTGCAAACTTAATTTTATGTGGCGCTCGTAAACCTTTGTAGCGATTTTCAAGCTCAACAGCAAGACCAACACTATCATCAACACCAAAGCGGCACCATGTACTACCGACACAAGATTTAACCGTACGTAATGATTTACCGTAAGCGTGACCACTTTCAAAACCAGCATCAATTAGCTCTTTCCAAATCAATGGCAACTGATCAACGCGGGCACCAAACATATCAACACGTTGCCCACCGGTTACCTTAGTATATAGACCATATTTCTTAGCAATTTGGCCAATAGCTATCAATCCTTCTGGTGTAACTTCACCGCCCGTCATGCGAGGAATAACCGAATAAGTACCGTCTTTTTGGACATTCGCTAGGAAGGTGTCATTGGTATCTTGTAAACCGACATGCTCATTTTTCAAGACATATTCATTCCAATACGACGCTAGGATGGAGCCCACCGCTTGCTTACAAATTTCACAACCCTTACCTGAGCCATGTTTACTTAATAGCTCGCTGAACGATTTAATTTCTTCAACCACAATCAGGTTATAAAGATCTTGGCGGGTGTACGGGAAATGCTCACAAATATCGGTATTAACTTCAATACCTGATTTTTCCAACTCACAATCAAGCACTGATTTTAATAGCGCAGCACAACCACCACAGCCTGTAGCAGCTTTAGTGTCATCTTTTAGAGCACCTAAGGTCGTACATCCATTGTCAATAGAGGCACAAATAGCACCTTTCGATACGTCATAACAAGAACATATCTGAGCTCCCGCAGGTAGCGCATCAGGACCTAAACCAACAGATTCATCTGAACGTGAAGGTAAGATTAATGAATCTGGGTGTTCCGGCAAATCGATACCATTAAGATAGTATTGCAATAAGGTTGGATAACCTGAAGCATCACCGACTAAGACTGCACCCAACAACTGTTTATTGTCTTGGCTGACCACAATACGTTTATAAACACCATCGACACCATTTTGATAGGTATAGACTAATGAACCAGGAGTTGTCGCATGCGGATCACCAATGCTCGCCACATCAACTCCATTGAGTTTCAATTTAGTGCTCATATCTGCACCGGTGAACTTTTCATCTCCGCCGGCCAGTTGAGCAACAACCGTACGAGCCATGGCATAGCCCGGCGCAACTAAGCCAAACATTTGTTCATTCCAAGAGGCGCATTCGCCAATTGCATAAATATCGTCATCGGAGGTCATGCAATGATTATTAATCACAACGCCGCCACGCTCGGCTATTTTTAAACCACATGCTGCTGCAATTTCATCACGCGGACGAATACCCGCTGAATACAAAATCATATCGGTTTCCAGTTCGCCGCCATCAGCAAAAATCATCTTGTGTCGACAGGTATCGCCATCGACAATTTGAGTGGTATTTTTACTAGTTAGTACTGAAACACCCAATTCTTCAATTTTTTGCTTCAGTAATAAAGCGCCGCCATCATCCAACTGTGCCGCCATCAATCGAGGGGCGAATTGGACAACATGTGTTTTTAAATTTAAATCTTGCAACGCTTTTGCCGCTTCAAGGCCTAATAAACCGCCACCCACAACAGCTCCAACCTTTGAATCTTTAGCAACGGCCATCATCTCATCAAGATCGGCAATAGTACGATATGGAATACAGCCATCTCGATCATGACCAGGAATTGGAGGTACAAATGCACTTGAGCCTGTTGCTAAAACCAGCTTATCGTAATCGATTACCAGCCCGTTTTCAGAGCGAACCGTTTTATTTTCACGATCAATGGAAACAGCCTTATCTCCAATATGAATTGTGATGTCATTATTATCAAAAAAGTCAGTTTCTACTAACGATAGATCATCTGCTGATTTACCGGCGAAATATTCACTCAAATGTACTCGATCGTAAGCGGGAATAGACTCCTCACAGAAAGTAACGACATTAAAATTATCTTTAATCTCGCTGGCCACTAAACTTACTAAAAAGTTTTGCCCGACCATGCCGTTTCCGATTACCACTAGTGTTTGTTTGTTACTCATGAAACCCTCTTAAATAATGAGCTTTAATATGGGTTCTAGAGCAGACATCATGCCAATAATCGTAACGTGCTGTTTTAAATGGTTAATACGTGGGTGGGGCTGTTTTTTACTATGGGTAACCCAATGTTTCTGCACCAATATGGCGCAATAAACTAGATGGTTTGGTGCACATTAGCAATTTTTTCAACTACATTAATATTCCTAGGAAACGGATGGTCTAATAACCTTGTAGGCTTGCTTACACATCAGTCCTTCAACATTTTATCGGTGGGGGAATATTTGATATTTATCCCGGTTCGCCATCAACCCTAGGCTGAACAAATATCATAAAATAGTGAGATAAAAATCCTACAAATGCCACAATCCATAATACTTGGGACACCCCGATTAAATATAAATATGCACTCGGTAAGATAATGGGCATCACCACGCGTACTATAGCGCCCAGAAACAGACTCAAGAATACCCATTTCAATATCTTCGGTGGTTGATTAATATTTCTACCGGTATGTCCTAACGAGATACGAGCGATCATTCCTAAAGACATCATTCCAATTCCTCCATAGGTGAAAGCATGGAGTGGAATTGACGTTGGGAACAAAGAAAAAAAGTTAATTGCTTTAAGCATGAAACCCAACACAAACATGCTGTAACCAAGAAACAAAACCCATAATAGTGGTTTTTGCCATATCCCTTTGGTATACCAACCCGACAGTCTTATTGTGTGTACGACTGCTAAAGCAAGAGAGGATAGGGCGGTTAATAAAGGCTGTTTTAAAAAGACATCAACTATCCACAGCAGAGCCAATAAGAATAGGCTAGTGACATCAATCAAGTTCGAATTTTTTAGCTGAACTTGATAACCAACACCTCGTTCAATAAAAAAGGGCATTACTCTCCTCACGAGAGTAAATATCAATGCCATTATCAAATATACGCCTGAAAAAAGCCCCCATGAAACACCTTGATCAAAAATATGAAACACACCGAGGTAATAAAGAATATTAGCGACTAACAACAGAAAAATCTTGGTTACGATTGCCAATTGTCGCCACTGTTTTACTTTTATAATCGGGTGAAGAACTGCAAGCATTAGACCTAACAAGAACAATATATCCATCATCGCTGCCCACTCAAATAACAGTGGTGAATTGAATAAAGGTAATATTCTAGCCAATAGCCACGTTAGACTTAGCAGAAATAATGGCACACCCTTGATAGTTTGAACGCCAGTCCAGTTTCGCACAGCCGTTAATAGAAAGCCGGCGATAATAGCCACACTATAACCAAACACCATTTCGTGACCATGCCAAGCGATAGGTGTGACGGTAGCAACCGGCAATGTCCAACCAAAGGTATAGCTGGCCATCCAAATGGCGGTCGCAAATATGGATAGCAAGCTAGCCAGTAAGAAAAAAGGTCTAAATCCTAATTCAAATAAAGCAAATTTATTGATAGGTTCTGGGTCCGGCATGATTTGTTGCATTTGTTATTCTCTTTACAAAGTATTTCATTACGCTATATTAAAACTTAATCTGCCCATATAGCCAGAATTTCTCAGTATCGACTTTAGCAACATAGTCACTATCTGCATCATAGTCAGAATATTTTACCCCTAAGGTATAGTGCGTCTTAAAGGTCTTTTGTAACAAAACATCAAATTCATCACCCGCATTTAAACTACCTTTATCCGTTTCAAAATCATGATAAACAACCACCAGCTTCGCACCAAAAACGTTGCCCACAACGGTGAAATAAAGATCTTCTAAACCCTCTGCAGGGGTGCTTAAAAATTGATCTGCCCAACCTTGGAAGGCATGGTTGGTACCCAATGGCGTTTTAAAGCTGTCAGTACCATTACCTTCTTGCAGTTCATAGGATATTTTGGCTAACCAGCCTTTATATTTGGCACCTAGTTCTGCTAGGTAGTAGTTTTGATCGTCCATGGTGCCGTCTTTGTAATCATTTTGATTAGCAATTTCTGCGGTGTAGATAACCTTCCAATCCTCATTAATGGCTTGGGCGCCTGAGAGACGTAATCCGAGGGTTTTGGATGAGATGGCTTCTTGGTCGTTATAGTCGAGGAAATAGCCATAGCCTTCTAGCTTACCAATGGATAAGCCGGTGTATTGAATATTAATGAGGTGGCCATCTAAATCAATATCACCATCTTTGATAAAGGTGCCTACATTTCGATCATCTCCAAAAATGGTATGGATTTCGTCAATATAGGCATAGTTTATGGTGGTGTTTTCAAAGGAGCTATTGCTGACACTAAAGGCATCAAAGGATTGATGGTTTTGACGCCAAACCACGGTACCAATAAAGCGATGGAAGGGCGCTTTACGGTAGGTGATTTCTTGCCGGCCAAATCTAAACTCGGTAGCAAAACCATTATATTGCAGATAGGCTTGGTTCACTTCGGTGCCATCCGGATCGGCAACAACTGAATAGGCCGTTTCACCATTGGTGAGACTGTTATAGTTATCGGAGCCGAGTTCGGTGACATCTTCAATTTCAGCAAAGGCGCTAAACCCATGAAAGGCGCCTGTTTTGTATCCGAGAGTCGTTCGTACGGTAAAGGCATCTGCGTCTTTTAACCCGTTATCCTGTTCAACCGATTCATAACGTGCACGAACGGAAACGCTAACCTTGCCATCTGATAAGGCATCAAAAAAAGCTTCCTCTGCATGGGCGGCAATAGGCACAGCAATTAATGAATTAATTGCGGCCACCAGCCATAATGTTTTTTTCATTTGTCTTTCCTTTAAATATAAATCCGTGTACGCCTACCTTTAAACATGACTAATTAGCCCGGGCTTGGGCAACTTCCTCAGCGGTGACGGATTCACCTTCATTACCCCAAGAATTCATTACATAACTCATAATGTCAGCTATCTTTTGATCACTAAGATGGCCAAAGGAAGGCATGGCGCTATTGTAGTCAGTACCATTAACAGTGACTTTGCCTTGCAGCCCTTTTACTGGAATGCTAATAGCCCGTTGTTTATCAGCCATCAAATAATCGGAACCAGCTAAAGGAGGGAAAGCACCTGGAATGCCTTGCCCCATAGCCTGATGACATGCCGCACAATTCGCTGCATATAACTTTTTACCATTGTCCATATCTCCGGCATAAACAGCCTGACTGCTACCAACAAGTATCGCTGCTGATAAAAATAACTTTATATTCATTGTTTTCTCCACTTCTATAAATAAATCTAATCCCATGCCGAACGAATGGGCACTTCAACTTCAATCACTCCTGATTTTTCAAACTCAAGGAAGAGCGTAACCCTGCCTCCTTTCGTGAATATGATTGGGCAAAGGTCTGAGAACATCAGGTGAAATGACATCGGTTCTAGAACAAGAGCTTCGCCAGGAGTAATAATCATATTGGACATATGAATCATTTGTGCTCTACCGGACTCAATCTTCGTCTTATGCAACATCACTGTTCCGGCATTACTGCGTATCTTTAATAATGTGTCTGAGGCAGTGCCCGTATTTTTAATAACGCCATAACCTGCTGTACTTCTAGCCACATCGGGCGGTAAAACAACCCACATATCTTCAGTTTCAATATTCGGTTGCTTATCTGCATAGACATGACTACTCAATAGGCTACATAAGGCCAACACCATGAGAATGCTTTTCACAATTCGTCGGCTATTCATTAATTAACTGCCGTATTTTGCTGGTAAATTCTTCTAAAGGTGTGCCCGTGTACTCAAGGCTTCGTGTGTAGCCTTCTTTATCAATGAGATAAAGTGTCACTGTGTGACTATAAAGTGATGCTTTATCTTCTTTAGCATCTTCTGCATCGGCAAATAGTTTAGGGTTAACTCGTCGAATCTCCTTTGTGGGTACATTGAGTGCTGATAACTTGTTATATTCTGCTTGATAAAGCGACACAATATAATCAACTTGCTCTTGTGTTCCCGATAGACCAATAAAGTCTTTATTGAAGTGACCAATGAAAGATTTTAAATGCCCAGGCGTATCGTATTCCGGATCAATTGTTACAAATACAACGTGCATTTTCTCCTGCTCATCCGCTGATAAAGCAGCATAGAGTCGCTTTAAATATCCCAATGTGAAGGGGCAAATATCCGCACAATTAGTGTAACCAAATGCAATAACCACAACCTTGCCTATGAAGCGGCTAAATTCAATCGCTTCTCCGTCAGCATTAATGGCAGAGAAGTCTCCCCCCACACCACTTAAAATAGGCAATGTTTCAACCTCTGAGGAAACGAAGCTTGACCAGCTTAGTAAGGCAATAACCGTCAACCTCATCAACTTATTCAACATAATAACCTCACCCAAGACTCGTTATCTGGCAGTAAATGCTTCTCTTTAATTGAGATCACTTGCCATGCATTATTGTCCTGTATTCTATATTCGATTTCTTGGTGAATTTTAGCCTGTACTGGCTTTCCTTTATGATTGACGCCTTCCCACTCAATAATAAGATCCAGCATAAATACATTCGATTTATTGTTTAATTCTTTCACTTCAAGTGACCGTAATAAATGACCACCTTTTGCTAAATACTGTTTACGCTTGGCCAATGTAGCGGATATTTTTCCTTCAACCTCGTCACCACCTATTTTCATTGAGTAACTAGCATTATCTAGCCACTTTTCAGCGTGAATTACTGATGTCATCTCACCGACACCATCAAGATGGGCTAACCATGCGTAGGCAAATTCGCGTGCTTTATAATATGAGCGATTAAATTTTACTGTCGATACTATTTTTGCTTGTTCAGTCTTATCTGTAACTATATTTATAATGACGGGTTTCGCTAGAAGTGCTACTTGAAATGTAAATGTCTCATCCCTTAATTGGCTACCAACATCATCGGTATTTTTATAGGTGATAAGTGATTTAACCTTAAATTGATAACGTTCCGAGACATCTAGTTTTGTCAGGTCAGTACTCATAATCTGTATCTGAGTAATGTTGCTAGGATAACGAGAGCGATAGTCATCCCATACCTGTTCCGTTGCAGCAAATGACACCTGTTCATCTGTTGATATCAAATTGCCATACCAGTTCATCGCAGAGGAGGCTATGGCATTCAGTGATGAGGTGTATGCAACTCGTTGTTCTACCTCTGTAGGAGCTGCTACTGCAGCCCCCACAAAAAATAGAATTATTAATAAAATAGATCTCATCATAACTATCTCTATGAATCTATTCTTTCAAATTTATGCAACTAGATTTATTGAATTGGACCAGGTTTTTGAACCTGTTCCATTAAGTCATTATTCCATTCACCTTCAACTGATACATGAGCTGCTGCACCAAACATAATTGCTTCAATCAAGTTATGGTTAACGTACGCATAAATACCGGGTTGCAAGAAGGTATATATCGCTGCACCAGCCTCACCACCTGCTATTGACCATGTTTCGCGATTAGTTGTAGGTGTGTCATCAAATGATCCACCTGTCCACACAAGATCACCATGACCACCAATCAAATGAATACGGGTATCACGATTTGCTTGTGAATGAAGGAATAAAACCGTTTCACCTACTTTTGCTGTCATCGCGTTTTCACCTGTCAACGCACCGACTTTACCGTTAAATGTAAGGTGTGTAGGAGTCAATGTTTTCATGACCTCCATGGTGTCACCCATTGCCATTATAGGTGCATCATAACGTTTGTACTTGCCGTCTTTATCTTGTGGAATATACCAATCTTGTTCACCAATATAATAGGCTTTGTCATACGCGACCAGATTACCTTTTGCATCTTTCAAGCCGTCACGTGGCAAGATCATAATGGCACCGTTCATGCCTGAAACAACGTGGTAAGGAATCATTACACCACCGGGTGCACAGTGATAAACAAACACGCCTGCTTTCGTTGCTTTAAAGCGAAGTATCACCTGCTCACCTGGGGCCACATTCGTTAAGCCACCTCCACCTAAAGCACCCGTCGCTGCATGAAAATCAATATTATGAACCATGCTATTCGTTTTAGGATTTTTCAGCGTAAGCTCAATATAGTCACCCACGTGGGCAACAATCATCGGACCCGGGTTGGTCCCTTCAAAGGTCATTGCTTGAACAAATACATCTGGAGCAATCTCCATCTCTTTTTCAACAATTTCCATTGTCATTGCAACAATTTTGGGGCCACCTTTAGCAACTTGGTTATGCTCAGGCAAGAAAGGCGGCGGCACTAACTTTTGCGTCACACGCTCAAGACCTTCAATTTTGGCAGCCACTCCAACCTTCCCAATATCCAACGCCTCGGCAGACATTGATGGGACTGAAAAAGCCATTAAAGCGGCTGTAATAGCCACCCCGGTTCCCACTTTTTTAAACACATTAATCATTATACTTTCTCCAATTTTCATTAAAAAAAACGATCTAACTATCACAAATCCAAGTAGATTATGTCGTTTAACTAAGGGAATAGCCTTGATTTAAATCAAGAGGAATAGATTAATTGTCTCATTCCGCGAAATATCTATTTTAGTGGGTCAATCGCAAATAAAGTAGCGGCAATTTAGCCGGTAATTCTTGTGCATTTTTGATCAAAATATAAGCATTTTTGCCAAACAGATAAGGTAAATAATCCTCTGCTTTTTCATCAATCGTGACACAGAATGGTTGCAGGCCTTTTTTCTCGGCCTCAAGAATTGCTTGTCGAGTATCCTCGATGCCATAACGCCCTTCATATTTATCCAAATCATTAGGTTTGCCATCGGTGATAATCAATAATAGTTTTTGACTTGAAGCTTCTTTTTCTAATAGCTGACTAGCGTAACGTATCGCAGCCCCCATACGCGTGTAATAGCCGGGACGAACAGCATCAATATAACCTCGAATATCATCGTTATAACTATCATCAAAACCTTTGATATTGTAAAAACGAACATGGCTACGATTGCGTGAAGAAAATCCATGCAAGGCAAAACGATCGCCAGTAACGCTCAATGCTTCTGAGAATAGATACAGTGAGTCACGAATAACATCAATGACTCTTGAGCTATTATTGATATGTGCATCTGTCGACAATGATAAATCGGCAAGTAACATGCAAGAGAGATCGCGAGTTTCATTGCGAAGGTTCCGATAAACAGGGGTGTCACTATTCACAGCACCGTGCTTGCGATCAGTAAGAAAATTGATATAGCTTTCTAAATCAAGCTCTGTGCCTTCAGTCTGTCGACTAACCCAGTGACGTTGTGGTCGCAAAATTTCAAATTGACGACGAATTCTTCTCGCTTGAGATTGTAGCCTTTTGGGTAAGTCACTCGCCTCAGTGTCACGCGATATCATTGGGATAATTCGACAATGATCTTTTTGTAGCACTTGTTTTTTATAATCCCATTCATCAACGGGAATGCCTTCCCCTAATACAATGTCATCATATTGGCTAGCCGGCAAATCAAGATCCAGCTTGATTTTACTCGCCGTAGTCTCAGCGTCTTGGGCAACAGTGATGTTATCCATATCTTCTGCTGTTTGCATGGCATCATCATCGTCATCTTCTGTGCTCGTACGATCTACTTTGCTGTATTCACCCCAGCTCCATAAACTTTCAAGACGAAAACTCATCAAACCGTCATTGCCTTCCGGCAGTTCTGTACGATTACCTTGTTTACGTTTTTGCTGTTTCTGTGATTTTTTTTCTTTCACCGCTTCAGGAAGATCAGGATCTTCCGGCGGTTTACCGGTGGTAAACTCTATTTTAGGTGGTGATGGATGCAACCAAAGGACGACTGGTTGTGGTGGATGATTAGCATATTCCAATGTAACCTTTTCCGTTAAGTTTTGTAGGGCGCTGCGAATAGCTTGTTCTTGTTTTGCTTCACGTTCTGTTAACTCAGTTGGATTTGGCCGTTGATCTAGATGTGCTTTAACAAGCTTGTGATAACGATCTGTTAATCCGGGCCAAAACTCTAGTGTTTTAAGCGTGCGATATTGATTCCGTGATATCCAATCACCTTCTTCATCTGAAATAACGGATAGTGCTGTGAGCCATAAATAAAGATCAAAATTAAGCTCTCTCGAGGGAAACAAGGCGATACTTTCTGGCAACCGCAATGTTTCCTCATCTCGCCATGCATACTGAGTTTTATCACCTATTCCAGCTATGCGCTGTATTATTGATCGCCTAGCATGGACTTCTGAATCGGTGGCACTTTCAACACGTAAGCCACCTTCACCTCCCATTGCCCGAAAAAAAATTCCGGCCGTATGGCGAATTTCATCTAGATAAACAATTGCATCAGGATAATTTTTGTTGGCACGCTTGGTAATAAAACGATGCCACGTTGATCCTACTAATTCTTCCAACATCGCTTATCTACCTAAAAAGGGTGACCAATCCGGTGGCAACCAAATAATCATAAAGAGACAAAAAAGACAAACCGCCACAAAAAACAATATAAATTTTTTCTGCAATGATTTGCCATGATCGGGAGGTAGCGGAATGCCACAGCGATGACATTTTGTGTCCTCAGCTACAACCGTACTGCCACAATGTTCACATATTAACTCTCTCATCTAATACACAATCTCTTTCTTTATATATAGATCATTCATCTACAATCTTGTCCATGTGGCAATCTGTTCAGGAAACAAATAAACAACAAGAATCAATGCTGGGATAACATAAAAATAAACCTGCATCAAAGTTCGTAACACTTTATGAGACGTTTTAAGCTCCATAAAATGATCAACAATAATTCGTCCTTTGATGGCCAAAACTGCAGCCATAATAACGACGCTATTTAATCCCGGATTAGCTTGCTCTGCCATATAAGCACTAAACAATGTTAAACCAATAAGAAGTATCCATAAATAATCGATCAATTTTATCTGTGTCATCGTAATAACCTTTGTTACCTAATCACATATAAAAGAGGAAAGATGGTGATCCATGCAAGGTCAATCATATGCCAATAAAGTGCAATATTAATCAGCCCTTCATGTTCATCTTTGGTATAGATGCCAGTATTTATTTGGTAAATCACCCACACAATGGCAGCAGTTCCCCAACCAACATGTAAAAAGTGATTGAAGGTCACGTAGTAATACACACCATAAAATATATTGGTTTCAGTATGTAAACCCTGAGCGGTGTTCCATTGATATTCAAAATATTTAATAACTAAATACAACACACCGCAACTAACAGCTGCCCACAACCAGCGAACACATATTTGACGCTGATTTTCTCGCATCGCCATAACGGCTCTCACCACAAAGAAGCTACTGGTGAGCATGATGAGTGTGTTGGCAGTGCCCGCTGTTGTATTTAGTCGTGTAGGACCTTCATAAAAAAGTACCGGGTTATGTACTTTAGCTAAAAAATAGACCATAAACATAACCGCAAACTCAGTCATCTCAGCGAGAATCGCGGCCCATATAGCGAAGCTACCTGGAATTTTTCTAGTTATAGGTAAAAAGTGAAGTTGTTGTTGAGCTATGGCCGTCATACTTGTTGGTTACTTATTCTCAGTAATCCTCCAATTAGTGGATAGTTAAAACTTATACCTTTAATCGCATTGGTGAAGCCAATGATGCCCAAAATAAGGAATAGCGGTACAACAAGCATGTAATAAACTTCTAAAGAAAATAATGCATTTAGTGAAGCATAGCCCGTGGTCACTACAATATAGCTATTAATCGCTATAAATATTGCTGTACTGATACTACTTGCCATTAAACATTGAGTTAGGTGTGTTTGAGCAATGATGGATGTCTGTTGATAGCGTAAAAAATAAAGCACCCACAAGGCCAAATAGAAAATCCCAACAAAGAGTAGATTGGCTATAAAAAATGCTTCGGCAAAAGCAGCTGTATTGTCATTTAATGATTCGTCAGAATTCAAAATTGTTACCTTCATTAAGATACTGCTATTTTTGCTTTAACCACTTCCATTAAGGCCTCAACCGTTTCTTCTTCATCACTTAATGGTTCTATAATTGCTGCTCGACAGGCTTCTATAGGGTCAAAACCTGATTTGATTAATGTCGCTGCATAGACTAATAACCTCGTTGAGGCCGACTCTTCTAAATCATGATCTTTTAAAACTCGTAAGGCATGAGCCAGCTCAATCAATTTGGTAGAAGTCGCGTGATCAATATCTGTCTCTTGTTGAATGATTTTTGTTTCTGTTTCAATGTCAGGGTAATCAAACCGCATCGAAACAAAGCGCTGCCTTGTTGATGGTTTCATGCCTTTCAATAGGTTTTGATAACCCGGATTGTAAGAAACGACCAACATGAACTCGGGTGGCGCTTTCAGTAATTCACCCGTACGCTCTATTGGTAACATACGACGGTCATCTGACAAGGGATGTAATACCACCGTTGTATCTTTGCGTGCCTCTACCACTTCATCCAAATAACAGATCGCACCTTCACGGACCGCTTTTGTTAATGGGCCATCATGCCAATACGTTTCACCATCGCCAATCAAATGCCGGCCAACCAAGTCAGCAGCAGTCAGATCATCGTGGCATGCAATGGTGTATAAAGGACGGCCTAATTTTGCAGCCATATGTTCGATAAATCGTGTTTTACCACAGCCTGTAGGGCCCTTTATCAATAAGGGAAGCTGATTTTTATAGGCGTGTTCAAACAGCTCAATTTCATTATGCTGACTTTGGTAATACGGAAGGTCCATTATTTTTTTGCTCATTTTAAATCCTATTGCTCTGACGGCTGAGAATGTGGGTCATATCCGACCATAACAGCAAACTGTGCCGTTACCATATCCATGGATTCAACATGCTCGACAAACCATTCCGGCCATACAGTAAACACATAGTCCACTAAAGGTTCAATATCATTATTATTTTTCCATGCTTTTACAATCTGATTCATGTTTTTTAAAACATGACTATGCTCGCTAGAATGTACTAAATACATGGGAAATTGTATGTTCATCATTAACATGTTCTCTCGATCAAAGTGGGTTTGTGTATGTTGTAGCCAACACGCCAACGAATAAGTGATTTTGTTAATTTCATTCTCCGTGAAGGTCGCATCTTGTTGATACGCAGTAATGAGTCTACCCAACTCATTCACTATTTCAATTTCTTCAAAATGCGTCTCATTCATAAAGTCAAAATCTACTTTGGGAAACGTCTCTGTATCAAGAATTTTTTTAGTACTTATTGTCATATAATACCCCCGTCCCCGCCCACGGCATAAGTGATCGCAATAGCTAAACACACAACCCATAACCAACCATACATAATGGCGCGCCACAATAACGAGACCCCTTGTAACTCCATAAAATCACGGATAATAAATCCACCCTTAACCACAGCAGTGAATAATAAAATGGCAACGGCAACACCACTGCTATGGCCAAATTCACCCAAGGCATAACTAGATAGTGTGAGTAACATCATTACTATCCAGATCGTGTGTACGTTGTAGTAGCTTTTCATCGAATTATGTACACCAATGGAAATAAAATAATCCACACCAAATCAACCATATGCCAATAGGAAGCACCTGTTTCTACCCCAGTGTGGTTCTGGTCATTGTATGCACCTCGTTTAGCTTTTATGGCCACAGCCAATAAAATTATCATTCCTAAAATGACATGCAAAACATGAAATAGTGTCAATGAAAGATAAAACATATAAAAAGTATTGGTGCTTAAACTGATACCTGCTGCAAAGGTATCCACATATTCTATTAACTTTAAAATTAGAAAGCCTGCTCCAGCCCCAAGTGCAGCGTAAAGCCAATAGATACAACTTTTAACATTATTAATCCTGATGGCATGAACTGCACGTATAACAAAATAGCTGGAGGTGATTAATAGCAGTGTATTAGCAGCGCCTAATTCACTATTGAGTGTTAACTGATATTGATTAAACAGTTCAATATTTTGTAACCGGGTGACAGCATAGGAAATAAAGAACAACCCAAAAACAAGTAATTCCATAAAAATAAAAAACCAGATGGCTAAATCACCAGGAAGGAGTTTCGGTTCTGTTTCGGTTAGAGTAATAGACACAACAATCTTATTTCATTGAATGAGGATGATAGTTTGATACTTTCTCGGCATTTTTGCCTTGATGCATATCAAATCACTTTGATAGGAAGGATTTTTTTAATTTTTCACCCGCCCATGCACACGTTAATGCCCACGTGGCAAACAAAATAAATAGGGCATGAACAAACATGAAGTAGGACAAGACATATACCCATGTCCACAGTGAATAAAAACCACCAAATAAGATCATCAATCCACAGACCAAAAACAAAGCAGCGGCCGCGACCAAATTGGTTTTTATACCCAATACAACATGGTAACGATCAATCGTATTTTCTTGGGTTTGTTTATAGAGATAGAGCAAGATTATAAAACTGATAACAGGCAGCGCTGTCAGGTTTAATAATGAGGCAAAAGCAGCATATGATGCTCGTTTTAACTGAATTTTAGTTGTATTCACATCAGCCCTCCATAGACAAACATACCGCCTGTTAAGGCGGTATGTTTGTATCTTTAGCGATAGAACCCCAAAGGGTTAAATAGTTACTCTTCTACAAGTTCAACTTCTTTACCTTTTGCGAAGAAGCTGTAGATATACAAGATCAATCCTATGAGGAAAACTATCCCCGCCACTTCACGCATCCAATAGAATAACGCTATTTTTTCTTGTACTACCATAAATGGTAGAGGGTCTTCTGAATAGCGTTGTAGGTACACTTGTATAATACCTGCACCCGTCAAAAATAGCGTAATGAACACCATAGAGATAGTCATCAACCAGAAAGACCACATCTCTATAACTTGTGCTGTTAGATTCGCTGCTTTTTTCCCACGCATAATAGGCATTGAATAGGAAATCATTGTTAGTACCACCATGACGTATGCACCATAAAATGCCATATGTCCATGTGCTGCCGTGATTTGAGTACCATGTGTGTAGAAGTTAACCGGTGCTAATGTATGTAAGAAACCCCATACACCTGCCCCCAAGAACGCCATAACTGCCGTACCTAATGCCCATAACACAGCGGCTTTATTAGGATGGTCTAAGCGTCTTTTGTTCACTACATTAAAGGCAAATAACGTCATCATGAAGAATGGAATTGGTTCTAAGGCTGAAAAGATAGAGCCGATCCATTGCCAATAGTCTGGTGTGCCAATCCAAAAGAAATGATGTCCCGTTCCTAACAAACCTGAAATCAACGCCATGGCAATAATGATATATAACCATTTTTCGATCACTTCACGATCAACCCCTGTTACCTTAATCAGTACATAGGCAAGCAATGATGCCATGATTAATTCCCACACACCTTCTACCCAGAGATGAACAACAAACCACCAAAAGTATTTATCCAGAACGATATTGTCAGGATTGTAAAAAGAGAATAGGAAGAAAACCGCTAAACCCACCATACCCGTTAACAGAACAACGTTAATAACTGTTTTACGTCCAGCAAGAATAGTCATTCCAATGTTAAACAAGAAAGCCAGTACAACTATAACTATCCCTATTTTAGTGATGGTCGGTTGCTCTAAAAACTCTCGTCCCATCGTTGGTAATAAGTCATTCATGGTGATTTCAGCCAAACGAGCATAAGGCACTAATAAGTAGCCTAGAATCGTCGCCACACCTGCGAACAAAAACACCCAAAACGTAATTTTAGCCAGCATTGGTGAGAATAGTTCACGTTCAGATTCTTCTGGTACCAGAAAATAGGCAGAACCCATAAAACCGAACAGTAACCAAATAATCAATAAGTTGGTATGTACCATACGGACTACATTAAATGGAAGTTCTGGGAATAAAAAATCTCCTATAACATACTGTAACCCCATGATGGTACCAAATAAGATCTGGCCAACAAAGAGTGCAATGGCAGCAATAAAATACATTTTTGCAATGCCTTGTGATTCATATTTCATACGTGTCTACCCCTTAACCTTGAACGTTTGGTGGCCAGTCTCTGGCGGTTTTAACGCCATCAACATATTTCAGGAACTGAGCCAACTCTTCCAATTCTTCGTCTGTTAAATTGAATTGCGGCATGCTACGTCGTCCAGGAATCCCATCTACTGGTCGATATTTGATAAAGGCTTTAATCGCTTCAGTACTCTCACCAAAGCGGGTATAGACATTGCCTAGTTCAGGGGCAAAATACGCACCCTCTCCCAGCAAGGTATGACAACCGATACAATTGTTTATTTCCCACAATCGTTTTCCAGCTGCGACTTGTTCAGTTAAATTTTCTCGGTTATCGGTTTGGGGTAGGCTTTTAACTGTATCAACAGTTAAACCAATAAGTACCAGGAAGAAGAATACCGCTCCTCCATAGTAAATATTGCGGGCCATGCCCTTGGTAAAGGTTTCTCTCATCGTTAATCTCCCATTTGCAAAACTAGCATTTAAAGTATACCGATCGAGCTATTTACAAGCATTGACCTATATCAATTTACTTTTTGTTTAAATTCTACTTTGACTATATCTGAATTAACTTTCTAGTAAAATTAGTTGGCGTAGTTTTTCAATATTTACCAACTCTATTTCCGAACCATCCAACTTTATAAACCCCTGATTAGAAAGAGATTTCAACGTTCTAGATAGTGTTTCTGGTTTAATCGACAAACGTGAAGCAATAACATGTTTAGGTGCAACAAGATGGATGCCAGCTTGATCATTATTATCTTCTGAGATGTGGCTTAACAGATAATCAACTAAACGAAAGGTTGCATTATGCAGTGTTAGCCTATCAACCTCATTAACCATCCAATGTAATCGCTGACTTAACTTTCCGAGCAAAGTAATACATAAAGAATTAGAGGCGCTAAGTACGCTGAGATAGGTTTCAGCATGAATACCAACGACAATAGAAGGGGAGACAGCAATCGCAGAAACAGGATATCTAGATCCGCCCATAAATAACACAGCTTCGGCAAAAGTCTGCCCTGGCCGAACAATCTCAATGACTTTTTCATCACCACTTGGGGCGAGTCTTTGTAATTTAATACCGCCAGAAATAACCAAATAAAGAGCTGTCAATTCGGAGTTTTGTTCAAAAAGAATTTTATTTTCAGCAAGTTGTTTTGCCTGAGCGGTACGTACAATTTCCTCGAAATGTTTATCTTCTAATGACTGAAGAAGAATGCACTGCCGCATTGCATTTAAAATATATTCATTTAATTCGATATTTTCTGTTGCTGTAATTTTCATACGTTCGGGCCTTACTCCAACTTGACAGCTATCCGTGAGGAGGGATGAATTAAAAGGATATTATCACCAATTAAGAATCGTTGTTCTCATTGATTACAATTCAAAAACCAGCGTTCTAACAAACAAGCTAAAACCTAAGCTAGTGAGGCTAAGGCTTTTTATCTTTATATACATAACGATCAAAATCACCCCACTTTGGCTCAGCAGCAGGTTCTTTCGGCAGCAAAGATTCTATCGAATCTGGTTGATAATAAAGTGGTTTAGGATCGGTTTTTAATTCGGTCGGTGGTGCATCCTCTTTCATACTCCGTGCCACGCTATCAGCTGTGGAATCTAGATTAACCTGCTCTCCCAGCTCATTTATTTGCTGTTTTAATCGTAAGTTTTCTTCTTTAATGGCAACCATCTCTTCTCGTAAAGCTAGAGTGTCTACTCTCTGATCTTCAGGTTTAGAAGCTGTCTCCATACGCTCATCTAAGTCTTCAGTAGCACTTTCTTGCATCTCACCAATCTCTTGAACTACTTCTTCAACCCGGCCCCCACCTTCACTTTTGTTTACCGCGCTGAGCTCATCATCCACGCCAATATTTTCCATTATCTCTTCTATCTCAGACTCAACCTCTTCATCTGTTGAACCCAAAAAGAAATACGCGCCTGCGGCAGCAGAAATCATTAAAATGGTCACAGCAATGGCGATCTTAATTAGTAATGGTTTTGAAAGACCCTTCTTTTTTTCTTCTGAACCCTCTTCAGGGCTTTCCTCATTCACAGAAACATCTTCTAACTGTACATCTTCTTCAGCCATTACAATCCCCTATTTAATGCGTTTTGATGCTACCACTTATTATCGTAATGGCAACATCATCTTTGCCGTAATACATGTATCGGCATAGTAGTAGATTACCTTATGCTTATAATTCTAAAGAGTGGCCATGCTCTCGCAACCACTGACGCTGTATCTCATAATTTGGCAATATCGACTTAACCAGACTCCAAAAGTTAGTTGAATGATTATGCTCAAGCAAATGGCATAATTCATGAACAACGACATAATCCACGACATCGCTAGCAGCCATAATAAGCTTCCAATTAAATTTAATATGGCCATTGCTGCTACAACTTCCCCAACGAGCCTTATATTCACGAACTTGAATAGAAGTAGGGGATATCGGTATCAACATTGAAAACTGTTCCACTTTGTCTGCTAATTGCTGCTTGGCATGGTTGAGGTACCATTTTTTCAATGCTTTGCGAACAATCTCTGGTGCATCATTTTTTATCTGCACATGTAAGTAGCCGTTGTTTAATTTGACCCTTTCTTTAACTGTCTTTTCGACCTTCAACTGGTAACGTCTACCTAAATAATATACATCCTCTCCATTTTCATAACGTCTCTGTTGTCTTTGTGGTAATTGTTTTTGTTGAAGTAGTTTTTCCTTTATCCAGAGGGTGCGACTGTTAATTAATAAATCAATTTCATTGATAGATAATTTTTTAGGGACTCGAATCGTTACGATGCCAGTATTAATTTGTATACATGTCGTTTTACGCCGATTAGTGCGAATAACCTGAACATCAAAACCCTGTTTTTTTATCATCTCAAACGCCATAACTTTTCTAAACACCTCTCCTTTTTTCAGCCAACTATTTTGAAAATAAAATCCATGGATATTATTTCTAATCAGTGTAGGATTATGCCTAATAGATATCAAACTAGGTAATACAATGATGAAACAAGCTCTCGTTGATGAAATTGAAGTTCTACTTCGTTATAATTTGGACACCACGCAAGAAGGGATTAAGGTTCACCACACCGCTAGTGTAGATCTTATTTCTGCAACTAAACGATTACATGAAAAAGGCTTGGTTAGCCAAGAAGATGGTGGTTATTTAACTGATTTAGGTCATGAAGCTGCTGAGCATACTCAAGCAGCATTGCGTATTCTAACGTCCGAGAACTAGGTCCGCTGGTAACTAATAAAACTATAAGGGTAATTGTTTTTATCATCAGCAGGATGATCTTCCCTACTTATTTCGCGCCATTCATTTTTATCCCACTCTGGAAACCAAGTGTCGCCATCTAAGCGAGCATGAACGAGGGTTAAATAGAGCTTATTCGCTTGCGGTAAAAGCTGTTGATATAACGATGCTCCACCCATTACCATTACCTCTTCAACATCATTACAAGCGTGCAAAGCCTCATCAACTGTATGTACAACCGAACAACCATCAACTAAATACTCAATATTCTTAGTCAAAATAATGTTTTGCCTGCCAGGTAAAGGGCGGCCAATGGATTCATGGGTATTTCGCCCCATTATCAACGGTTTACCCATTGTCACTCGACGAAAATATTGTAGATCAGCAGATAACTTCCACGGTAAGTCATTATCACGACCAATCAACCCATGTTCATCTGTTGCTACGATTATTGATATATTCACTTTTTAACCTGCTTTTATTCTTTTGCCAATAGCATATATGAAATACGAGAAACCTCTAGTTCTGTGTTGCTTGCTTGCAAAAATAACATCTGTATAAACTGCGAATAATTCAATGAATAAACTGTGGATAACTTTTGCTGTGGATAAGTCGACTAGTTATCCACAAGATTTAAAGTAATAACTATTATTGTTACCAACAGTTAAACTATCACTAACTATTTAATATAAGAACTAAATTTCGTGTTAACCACATATCCACCGACACTAATCATCATCATCATAATCTTTTAAATTAATATTATATTGTTTATATGACTTACATAACTCAAATTGCCATCCCTTGTCCCTTGAGACAAATATTTGATTATTTACCTGGTAATGAAATAACAAATTTAGAAAAGGGAATGCGAGTTCTCGTTCCTTTTGGATCAAGACAGGTCGTTGGCATTGTAATCAATACTCTGAAAGCGAATGATGAAATCCAAACATCAAAGTTAAAAAAAATTATTAAGGCTCTCGATTCTTCGCCTATTGTTACCACTGAATTATTCAACTTGATTAAGTGGGTTAGTGATTATTACCATCACCCGATAGGTGATTGTTTTCAAGCAGCATTACCTAAAAAAATACGACATGGCGATAATGCAAATTTAACAACAGAAGCTTTCTGGCAGCTAACATCAAGATCAAAGGAAAATAAACTAGGTGCTAAACAACAACAGATCATTGACCTTCTTCAGAACTCTTCTCTAGGATTAACGCAAAAAGAAATAACACAACAAGTAGGGCAGTGCCGCTCTTCTTTACTGAGTTTAGAAGATAAAAAGATAATTGTTCAGAAAGAGCAGATAAAATTTCCTCCAAAACAACAAAGTTCGTCAACACCGTGCACTTTAAATAATGAGCAACAAAACGCCGTCGATAAAATTTGGCAATTAAGGGGCTCTTTTTCAACGCACCTACTTCACGGAATAACAGGTAGTGGTAAAACAGAGGTTTATATTCAGCTGACGCAACAAATGATCGCTGAAAACAAACAAGTACTCATCCTCATCCCTGAAATTGGTTTAACGACGCAATTTGTCGAGCGGTTTCGACAACGCCTTACTGCCCATATTGTGGTGTTGAATTCATCAATATCGGATGGTGAACGCAAACAAGCATGGTTATTAGCAAAGGAAGGTTTAGCAAATGTGGTCATTGGTACGCGGTCTGCTATCTTCACCGCACTGAAAAATCCAGGCTTAATCATTATTGATGAAGAGCATGACAGTTCTTATAAACAACAAGATGGTCTTCGCTACCACGCTCGTAATATTGCTTTAATCAGAGCAAAAAGATTGGCCATCCCGATTGTATTAGGTAGTGCAACGCCGTCATTAGAATCCTTGTATCACGTCCAGAAAAAACGCTATCAATTATTAACGTTGAATAAGCGAGCGACTGGAGCAACACTTCCAAAAGTGAAACTGATAGACACAGCCGGTCCGAGTGCAGATAGTGGTATTTCAAGTGAACTGTATCAAGCCATAAAAACTCAAATAGCAGCTGAAAATCAGGTTCTACTTTTTATTAATCGCCGTGGTTTTGCTCCCGTTTTAATGTGCCATGACTGCAGTTGGCAGGCGAAATGTTCACACTGTGATGCTCGAATGATAGTACATCAACGCCGTAATATATTGATGTGTCATCACTGTGGTTTTATCCAACGGTTACCGAGGGAGTGTCCACAATGTCAAACCGCAGACTTAAATACCTATGGTGCAGGTACCGAACAAATAGAACAAACATTACAACGCTATTTTCCTGAGACATCAGTATTAAGAATTGATCGAGACAGTACTCAAAGAGTGAATGCTTTTGCAGAGGTAGTGAAAGATATCCAACAAGGTGGCGCCAAAATATTAGTGGGCACCCAAATTCTAGCGAAAGGTCATGACTTTCATAACGTTACCTTAGTCGGTGTGATCGATGCTGATCAAGGCTTATTTAGTGCTGATTTTCGTGCAACGGAAGTATTAGCCCAATTAATAACTCAAGTAACAGGACGAGCCGGCCGAGGTAAAAAACCAGGTGAAGTGTTTATTCAAACCAGTCAACCACAGCATGAGCTTTGGCAAGACTTAATTGGTAAAGGTTATTCATACACAGCAGAAAAATTACTGCAACAACGACAAAATATTAGTTTGCCACCGGCAGGATCATTATGTGTCATTAGAGCTGAGGATAAACAGCAACAACTCGCCATTCAATTTTTAACAGAAGTGTTAGCAATATTTAATCAGCACAAACAGCAACAAGTGATGGTAATGGGGCCGGTACCGGCAATTATGGAAAAGAGGGCGGGCCGTTATCGGGCCCAATTATTATTATCATCACCTCATCGAAAACCAATACATCAGTTATTAGATCAATATATGGATGTTATTTCAAGGTTAAAATTAGCGAGAAAAGTCAGGTGGTCTATTGATATTGATCCTATGGATTTATTGTGAATAACAGTTATTAAATACAGATTTAGATTTTAATGATGATGATCAACAAACAATGATCAGTTAAAATAACCCGATTAAATTTGTAAGGTTCTCCCACATTGAAAGACCAGCTAAAAAAACTGATCCAGCAATCATTAGTTGATTTAATCGCTAACGGATCATTACCTGAAATTGATCTGCCTGAAATACAAATAGATCGCACTAAAGATAAGGCCCATGGCGACTTTGCTTGTAATGTTGCAATGATGTTGGCGCGCTCAGCCAAAATGAACCCTCGCCAAATAGCGACATTTATTGTTGAAGCACTATCAAATGTCGATTTTATTACCCAGGTAGATATCGCCGGACCTGGTTTTATTAACTTCACCTTGTCGGCAGATTCTGCGCAACAAATCGTTAAAGATATCCTTGTTTCAGGTGATCAGTTTGGCCGAAGCAAAATCGGTGAAGGTAAATCTGTACAAGTTGAATTTGTGTCCGCTAACCCGACAGGACCATTACATGTTGGTCATGGTCGTGGTGCAGCCTATGGCTCGGTAGTGAGTAGTTTATTAGCTGCTGTTGGTTTTGATGTACATCGTGAATATTATGTTAATGATGCGGGTCGACAGATGGATATTCTTGCCACCAGTGTGTGGTTACGATATCTAGAAGCGTGTGGTGAAGAGTTTACTTTTCCTAGTAATGGCTACAAGGGAACTTATGTTAGTGAGATTGCTGCAACGATAAAAGCTGATCAGCAAGATAAGTTTCGTCATGCTGCTACTGATGTTTTTGCTGATATCCCCGCTGATGAACCTCAAGGTGGTGATAAAGAACAGCATATTGACGCTTTAATCCAACAAGCAAAGACTTTATTAGGTGAAACGTCTTATCGCCATGTGTTTGATATTGGGTTGAATTCTATTCTGGCAGATATTCGGGATGATCTAGCTGATTTTGGTACTGATTATGATGAATGGTTCTCTGAACGATCATTGATGGAATCAGGCGATGTTGATAAGGCGATAGAACAATTAAAAGCGTCAAATATTCTTTATGAAAAAGAGGGAGCATGGTGGTTTAAGTCAACAGATTTTGGTGATGAAAAAGATCGTGTTGTAGTACGTGATAATGGCCAAACCACTTACTTTGCTTCTGATATTGCTTATCACTTAAATAAATTTAACCGTGGCTTTGATACCGTAATCGATATTTGGGGTAGTGATCATCACGGCTATATTCCAAGGGTAACAGCCTCGTTAACTGCCATGGGTCAAGATGCAGATAAACTGAAAGTGTTGTTGGTGCAGTTTGCTGTGCTTTATCGTGGTAAAGAAAAAGTTGCGATGTCGACCCGTAGTGGCCAATTCGTGACTTTACGTGAATTGCGTAAAGAGGTTGGTAAAGATGCAGCACGATTTTTCTATGTAATGCGGGGTGCTGACCAACATATGGATTTTGATCTGGAATTGGCAAAATCACAAAGTAACGATAACCCTGTTTATTATATTCAATATGCCCATGCTCGAGTGTGTAGCGTGTTTAGACAATTAGCTGATCGTGGCTTGGCTTGGGATCAGAATCAGGGCGAGAAAAATTTAAATCGTTTAACAGAGGATCATGAGCAGGCCTTATTGACCGTGTTAGCACGTTATCCTGAGGTATTGGAGTCAGCAGCAATTAATTTCACACCACATATTTTGGCTCATTATCTGACCGATGTGGCTCGTGATTTCCATACTTATTACAATGCTCACCACTTTATTATTGATGATGTTGAACTGAGCCAGGCGCGATTGACATTGGTTCAGTCTGTCAAACAGGTCATCAAAAATGGCCTAAGTATTATAGGTGTATCAGCTCCGGAGACGATGTAGTGGCTGAAAGAAGAAACAAAGGAAATAGAAGAAAAACGGTAGAGCAAAGCTCATTACCATGGGCTCCTATGTTTATTAGTTTTGCTATCGGTTTATTTGTCATGTTTCTATTACACCTTAAAGATAATGTGCCTGCAGATAATGAAGATAAGGTCGTCGCAAAAAAAGTTGAAAAGAAATCAAAAACGATCGAACCCACCTTTGATTTCTATACCTTGTTGCCAGAAATGGAGGTGGTGGTAGATTTCCCGAAAAGATCACAAACAAAAATTGTGACGGCGCCACCACAACAGCAAACAGAACAAGTCAACACAAGCAAGGAAATTGCAAAAACAAGTTATTTATTACAGGTTGGATCCTTTAGGAATCTGTCTGATGCGGATGGGTTTAAAGCGCGGTTAGCTTTCTTGGGAATTGAGTCAAAAGTTCAAACGGTGACGATTGATAATAAAGACACGTGGCACCGTGTTCAGATCGGTCCAATCGTTGGTCGAGAGAAAGTTGATGCGCTACAAAAACAATTAAAACAAAATGGAATTGAGACGCTACTAATGCGCGCCAAGCATGGATAATTGTAGTATGCTCAAAAAGGTTAACCAGTAGCTGGTAAGGGACATTGATGGTGATTTACCCCGTAGGCCATCTAGCTGAATTAGCCAAGAAAATTGAACAAGTTGTGCAATGGCAGCCTAGTGAGTAAAAAGGCCCCTTTGAAGGCACACCATCAGATCAAATATTTTAAATATATTAAGTACGATTAAGGACTCACAAGATGACAGAAATGACGGAACCGGGAATTTGGCAAGATGTACCCAGCCCTTTTTGTGGCATTGCTGTTGATGATCTTAAAATTAAAGTTGAAGGCGATACGTTATCTGTCTTAGAAAATGGAGATGTCGTCACCAGAGCAGGGTTTGAAACACCGATTACTGACACTTCACCGCGGGTGAAAGGCAAAGAAGCTTCCTTAGAACAAGCTATTTCTCATGTGGCAGATTTACTGAGAGAGAGTAAACAGCCTGTTATTGCTGGCATGGCGACAGATTTAAATGGTGCTCGTTCAGCCATGGCATTAGCAGATAAAAGCCGTGCCACGATTGATAATATGGATTCAGCCGCAGGGTTTAGAAATACCTTAGTATTACAAGATACTGGCTGGATGGTGACAACATTAACAGAAGTAAGAAATCGAGTAGATCTTTTGCTGGTTGTTGGGAGTGATATTGAAGCTGACTTTCCTCGCTTTTATGAACGCATGGTGTGGAATAAAGAAAGTATGTTTAATCAAGATATAGAATCACGAGAAGTGGTCTATCTTGGCAAAGCACCTTCTGGAGATGTATCAACCTCACCGCAAGGTAAAAAGGCTCAAGTTCTAGCCTGTGATGATGCCGATTTGCCAGAGGTTTTATCAATACTACGGGCCTTGGTAAATGGCAAGATTATTCAAGCGAAACAAGTCGGCGGCATTGCCATCAGCGTATTAGCTACTTTGGCTGAACAATTGAAGCAAGCCAAATATTCAGTCGTGGTGTGGTCAGCAGAAAATCTAGATTTTGATCATGCTGAAGTCTCTGTGCAAACGATGTGTGAAATGGTCAAAGACCTTAATTTAACGACACGTTCGAGTGGTTTACCTTTAGGTGGCAAAGAGGGCAGTATAACGGCAAATCAAGTTTCAGCTTGGCAGTCTGGTTATCCCATGCGGACTAATTTTAATCGTGGTTTTCCAGATTATGATCCCTATTTATCGGATACGCAGCGTATGTTAGACAATGATGAAGTTGATACATTATTGTGGATTTCTAGTTTTAATATTGAAAGAACCCCTCCAAGGTCCAATGCGACGACGGTAGTCTTGGGCCGATCAGGTATGACATTTGAAACCGAACCAGAAGTCTTTATTCCGGTAGGCACACCAGGGATTGATCACGTTGGACGTGCTTTCCGTTGTGATGGCGTGGTATCAATACCCTTAAGAAAATTACGCGACAGTGGCTTGCCCAGCACTTTTGATGTGTTAACTGCTGTTGAACAAGCGTTATAAGGAACAGACGAAGATATGTTAATGAAGTTAACAGGCGGTAGAATTTACGATCCGGCCCACGGTATAGATGGTGAGGTTCACGATATTTATATTCGTGATGGTCGTATAGTTGATAAGCCTATAGATGAAAAAATTACGACAGAGATAGATCTCCGTGGCAAGGTTGTTATGGCAGGTGCAATTGATATGCATACCCATATTGGTGGCGGTAAGGTCAATATTGCTCGAACCATGTTGCCAGAGGATCATGCTGCTGATATCGTCGCTCGTACAGAATTAATGCGTTCTGGTTGTGGCCATGCTGCACCTAGTACATTAACCGCCGGCTATCGTTATGCTGAAATGGGTTATACCGCCGGATTTGAACCTGCTATTTTGCCAGTCAATGCGCGTCAGGCTCATATGGAAATGGGTGATACACCGATAATTGATAAAGGGGGCTATGTCATGCTGGGAAGTGATGACTTCCTTCTTCGTATGATGGCCGCTAACGATGATCAAGAAGCGATTAATAATTATGTAGCTTGGACCATTCATCATAGTCAGGCTATTGGTGTGAAAGTTGTCAATCCGGGCGGTATTAATGCGTTTAAATTTAATCAACGCAAGTTAGACCTTGATGAGAAAAACCAATATTACGGTGTCACCCCACGTGATATTTTATTACGCTTAGCAACAGCGGTAAAAGAGTTGGGGATACCACACCCATTACATGTTCATGGCTGTAACTTAGGCGTGCCAGGTAACTTAGGCACCACTATTGATACGATGGAAGGTATTAACGGTTTACCAATGCATATGACGCATATTCAGTTCCATAGTTATGGTACAGAAGGTGACTATAAGTTCTCATCGGGTTCGGCAGAAATTGCTGAGGTTATTAATAAACACAAAAATATTACCGCTGATGTCGGTCAAATATTATTTGGTCAAACAGTCACCGCGTCGGGCGACAGTATGCGTCAACATGCTGCCCATCCATTTGCCAGCCCAAATAAATGGGTATGTATGGATATCGAATGTGATGCCGGTTGTGGGGTGTTGCCATTCAAATATAAAGATCAAAGTTACGTTAATGCACTGCAATGGATGATCGGCTTGGAAACCTTCTTAATGGTGGATGATCCTTGGCGAGTATTCTTAACAACCGATCATCCCAATGGTGCGCCATTTACCAGTTATCCACATTTAATCAGATTATTGATGGATAAAACGTTCCGTAATGATGTGCTATCAACCATACACCCAGAAGCACAGAAAGCAGGGCATTTAGCCTCACTTGATCGAGAATATACCTTATATGAAATAGCCATTATGACCAGAGCTGGTGCAGCCAAGTTGGTCGGATTGGCAGATCGTGGTCACCTTGGTGCTGGTGGTGCAGCTGATATTACTGTTTATACCGATGATGCTGATCGCGAAAAAATGTTTAGTAAACCTGACTATGTGTTTAAAGATGGCACCATGGTGGTTAAAAATGGCGAGTTAATTGAGGTTACCTGGGGTACGACTCACGTGGTTAAACCTGAATATGACAACAGTATTGAAAAAGAATTGAAACCTTATTTTGATCGTTATCACACCATGAAAATGGGTAACTTCAAAATCAGTGATGATGAAATTGTTGATGATGGCAGGGGAAGTTTGACCGTGCAGCCGTTACATAAAGGAGGCACAATATGATTATCAATGGTGTGACAATTGATAAGACCTTTGCCGAAGCGTTTCCAATGAAAGGGACTCGCTTAATCATTACTGCTCTTAATGCAAAATGGGCGATGATTTCAGCACAAACTTTTACTGGATTCGCCACCTCCGTTATTGCTTGTGGTTGTGAGGCGGGTATTGAAAGAGTGCTGGACCCTAGTGAAACCCCTGATGGTCGTCCTGGTGTCTCTATATTGATCTTTGCAATGGGTGGTAAAAGTCTAGCAAAACAAGTTGAAACCAGATCAGGTCAGTGCGTGCTTACCTCGCCTACATCTGCATTATTTTCAGGGTTAGAAAGTGAGACTGAAATAGCTTTGGGTCAAAACCTACGTTATTTCGGTGATGGTTTCCAGATTTCGAAAATGATTGATGGCAAACGTTATTGGCGTATTCCGGTTATGGATGGCGAGTTTTTAACGCAAGAAAAAACAGGTGTTCAAGCTTCTGTTGGCGGTGGTAACTTTTTGGTATTAGCTGAATCACAGGAACAAGCCTTAACTGCATGTGAAGCTGCCATTGAAGAAATGAGAAAATGCCCTAATGTGATTATGCCATTCCCTGGTGGAGTTGTTCGCTCAGGCTCTAAAGTGGGCTCAAAATTTAAAGCACTGAATGCCTCCACTAATGATGCTTTTTGTCCTACTTTAAAGGGGCAAACTAAAAGTGATCTATCGGCGGAAGTTGAATCAGTGATGGAAATCGTTATTGATGGTTTGACCAAAGAAGATATCGATAAGGTAATGCGAGTAGGTATACAAGCTGTCTGTGATTTGGGTGCTGAAAATGGTATCCGCCGAATTAGCGCCGGTAACTATGGCGGTAAGCTTGGTCCTTTCCACTTCCATTTGCAGGAGATCATGGCATGAGCTCATTAACGTTTACGCTTAAATCAGCACCTGCGCAACGCATTGATTGTTCACCGCTAACACCTGAAGGATTAGCAGATAAAACAAGAGCCGATATTGCTGCGATTGAATTGGTAATAGGTAACCGTACTGAACGAGTTGATAGTTTGTTTGATATTTCAGGAGATGATATCTCAAACATTACCATTGCCAATAGCTCAGATAAGTTGGACTTTGTTGGCCGTAATATGATGTCCGGCCAAATTTCAATTGAAGGTAATGTCGGTGGTTATCTGGGATTATTTTTAGATGGTGGTCAGATTGAAGTCACCGGGGATACAGGAATCTATACAGCCTGTGAGATGAAATCAGGCCAGATTAAAATAAACGGCAATGCAGGTGAATTTGTTGGTGGCGCTCGTCCAGGTTATAGAAACGGAATGACGGGTGGTACAGTAATTGTGACGGGCAACACCGGTGCTCGTACAGGCGATCATATGCGACGAGGCATAATCTTAATTGAAGGTAATGCGGGTGATTATTGTGGCGGCAGAATGATTTCAGGCACAATCGCAGTGTTGGGTAATGTGGGGGCTCATTTAGGTTATGCCATGAAACGAGGCACATTATTACTTACACAGGCACCAGAACAAGGTATCTCTGCTAATTTTAATGATTGTGGATCTCATACATTGTCATTTTTACCTTTATTGTTTGCTTCGTTCTCTAAATTAGACAGTCAATTTTCTAAAGTAGAGCCCTTCTCTCGAGTGCAGCGATATGCGGGCGATTTAGCCGGTATTGGTATGGGCGAAATTCTGGTAAAGATATAAACATATAGCCTAGAATCAAGACTCTTTTTGGCTGAAATGTGAACACAAATTTAGGGGCATATGATGTCAAAATTAGGCACATCAATTACACAGTTTATCACTGAAGAACAACGCACTTATGCTGGGTCAACAGGTGAAATGACGAGCTTGTTGAGTGATATTATTAGCGCTTGTAAAGAAATATCTCATCTGGTTAACCGTGCAGGTATTGTTGGGCTGGGTGGTTCTGCCGAGACGGAAAATGTACAAGGCGAAGTTCAGAAAAAACTCGATATCGTTACCAATGATGTGATGGTTGATCATTTGAATTGGACCGGTCATTTCGCAGCAATGGCCTCGGAAGAGATTGAAGAGATTATTCAGATCCCTGATGATCAGCCTAAAGGAAAATATTTAATTGCCTTTGATCCTCTGGATGGCTCATCTAATATTGATATCAATTTGTCTGTAGGGACTATTTTTTCAATATTACGCTGCCCAGAAGGGATTACTGAACCAACTGTTAAAGACTTTATGCAAAAAGGGACGGAGCAAGTCTGTGCCGGTTTTTGTGTTTATGGCCCTAGTACAATGATGATTTTAACCACGGGCAGTGGTGTGAATGGTTTTACCTTGGATAGTGATGTGGGAGAGTTTATTCTGACCCACCCTAATATGACTATTCCAGAAGATACAGCAGAGTTTGCGATTAATATGTCGAACTACCGATTCTGGGAACAGCCAATGCAGCGTTATATCGATGAATGTATTGAGGGTGTTGATGGTAGTCGCGAGAAAAACTTCAATATGCGATGGGTTGCATCAATGGTAGCCGAAGTTTATAGAGTGCTGACCCGCGGTGGTATCTTTATGTATCCCATCGATAATAAAGCGTCAACACAGGGTGGTAAGTTACGTTTGATGTATGAAGCAAATCCCATGAGTTTTATTGTGGAGCAGGCAGGCGGATTAAGCTCTACAGGACATGAACGAATTATGGAGATCCAACCGGAAGGTGTTCATCAGCGTGTCCCTGTCATTCTAGGCTCTAAGAACGAAGTTGAGCGTGTAATTTCATACCACGAGACCGAATAAGTTTTAACGCTGACGTTTTCTTTGCTTAGTATTGCCGGCCTTATGTCCTTGGGCATTTTCACCGGAGCGCTGTCCATCTCGATGGCCAATTTTTGGCTTCTTAGATTTTTTTGATTTCTGCGGGCGTAAACGTGATTCTGGCAGATCATGAACAGGCTTAAAACCATCCACTAATTTACGTGTAAGTAGTTGCCCGATTAATTGCTCAATGTCAGAGAGTTGTTTGAATTCATCAGCACAGACCAATGATACTGCTTCACCGCTGGCACCGGCACGGCCTGTACGACCAATACGATGCACATAATCTTCTGGTACATTTGGTAAATCATAATTAACCACATGTGGTAGCTGATCGATGTCGAGTCCTCGAGCGGCAATATCAGTGGCGACTAGGATTTGAATGGTGCCATCTTTGAAATTGGCCAGTGCTTTGGTGCGGGCACCCTGACTTTTATTGCCGTGTATAGCTGCTGCCGAAAGCCCAACTTTATCCAATTGTTTAACAATTTTATTGGCACCGTGTTTTGTTCTGGAAAAAACCAACACTTGATACCATTTGCCTTCATTAATTAAATGGATAAGTAAGTTTGATTTTTGGCCTTTATCAACGGGGTGAATACATTGTTCGACTGTTTCTACTGTGGTGTTACGCGGACTGACGGATATTTCAACAGGATTGTTAACCAAACCCTTAGCAAGTTGACGGATCTCGTTGGAAAAGGTAGCAGAAAACATTAGATTTTGTCGCTGTTTGGGAAGAAATGACAGAATTTTGCGAATATCATTGATAAATCCCATATCTAACATACGATCAGCTTCATCTAAGACTAAGACTTCTAGTTGTTTAAATCTCACTGCATTTTGATTGTAGAGATCCAGAAGACGGCCCGGTGTTGCCACTAAAATATCAACACCTTTACGTAGCTTCATCATTTGTGGATTGATCTTTACACCACCGAAGACAACAGTCGATCTAAGTGGTAAATATTTACCATAAGTAGAAACGCTATTTTCTATTTGAGCAGCAAGCTCTCGGGTAGGCGTTAATATTAACGCGCGAACCTGATTGGCTTGAACACGAGATCCCTTTGATAAGTGTTGCAATAATGGCAAGGTAAATCCGGCTGTTTTTCCCGTGCCTGTTTGGGCAGCAGCCATGACATCTTTACCTTCTAGTATGGCCGGTATTGCTTGGGCTTGAATGGGCGAAGGTGTGTCGTAACCTTGTTCCGCTACCGCTTTAAGTATAGCTTCAGATAAGCCTAAGGAATCAAAGCTCATGAATGGAGTTCTCTTTGTTAATGTTGATATCGAAGGCCGAAGGCCATTAGGAGGTCGTGTAGCTTACAGGGTATTATGCTCTTGTGTTGAAAATAGTTGTTATTGGATTGCATTATGAAAGTGAAAAAAGCCTGGGGCCAAACAACTTTACCGCTCAAAATAGTTTTGATGCTGGTTTTATTATTGTTGATAGTGGCGAACAAACAAGTCAGATCTTCTGTTTGTGATGATAGTAGTGTCTGCCTTCAAGTATTGGGATCTGGTGGTCCGGAATTGGGCGATCAGAGAGCATCAAGTAGTTACCTAATTTGGGTTAACGGTAAGGCAAAGGTGTTAATTGATGTTGGAGCGGGCAGTAGTTTAAACTTTGAAAAATCGGGAGCCAAATTTGAAGATCTAGAGGCCATTTTATTTACTCATTTGCACGTCGACCATAGTGCTGATTTGCCGGCATTTATCAAAGCTTCTTTTTTTACTGCTAGGGATCGTGACTTGCCTATTTTTGGACCGGAGGGCAATAGCTTGATGCCATCCACCGCTGAATTTGTCCAAAACTTGTTCGGAGGTGACGGTGCATTTCGTTATTTGAAAGATTATATAAATACTTCTGAAACCGGAAATTATCATTTGCAGACACACGATCTGCCCATGGAGCTACACCGTGTGCAAACATATCGATTAACGGCAGATATTGTTCTAAAGGCAATCCCCGTACATCATGGTCCAATACCGGCAATAGCATGGCGAATTAATACCCTAGGTTATTCGATCACGTTTTCAGGAGATATGAACAATAACTACCATACATTATCTATTTTAGCGAAAGATACCGACATTTTGGTTATGCATAATGCGATTCCTGAGTCGGCAAGTGGTGTTGCAAGTTGGCTGCATATAAAACCTTCAGAAATTGGTGAGATTGCGAAACAGGCAAAGGTAAAACAGGTGGTGTTATCACACAGAATGCAACGCACCTTAGGAAAAGAGCGGGAAACAAAACAACATATTGAGCAGAGCTATAGCGGGCCAATCCTATTCGCCAATGATTTAGATTCGTTTAGAATTATCAGGAGGTGAAATTAAAGGTAAATAGAGAGATACAGGGAATCAAAATTACTATCTGTGTTTTAAGCTTTTTTCAAGAATTTAGTGAGTAATACGATACGGGTTCCGTTAACACGACCTTCAATTTGTTCAGGGTTATTGGTTAAGGAAATATTCTTAACCATCGTGCCTCGTTTGGCAGTGAAGCCTGCGCCCTTAACATCCAAATCTTTAATCAATGTAACGTTATCTCCTGCAAGCAATGTGGCACCATTACTATCAAAAGAGGGGATAATATCGTCAGAATTATTCGATTGAATAGCTTCCGCCCAAGCTTGTGTTTCTTCATTTAAATAAAGAATTTCAAGCAGATCTTGAGCCCATATTTCAGATGATAATTGTTTAAGTTGTCGCCAAGCCATCACTTGCACCGCTGGCACAGAGCTCCACATAGAATCATTTAAACAGCGCCAGTGATTGGCATTGATATTATCTGGATGTATGACTTGATCTTGGCATGTTTCACAGAGCAAAATACTTTTATCCATGCTGGTAGTAGAGATCGGCGGCACATCAAAAGCGGATAGTGTTGAATCTGATCCGCATAGCTCACATTGAGCGTTACTTCGTTCTAATAATGCTTGTTCAATACTCATTTACTAAGCGCCTTATTTGTTCGGTATTTGCGTTTATTATCTCATAGCTTAGTGACGAAAATGATGTTTAACAGCTAGGTAGAAAGATGATAAATGTTATTATCAATCCTTTAGGCTCTCCATCTTAAAGGGATAGAAATGAATAAACCGAAAATGATAATTTCAGCGCTTATCTATGTTGCGTTAGCTGTTTTTTTTATTGTGGCAATATGGCCAGCTTTGCAAAGCGGTAATGAAGGTTATAACACCAAGACTTCAGGCGTAATTGTTAATAAGCCGATGGAAGAAATGACTGAAGAGCCTGTTGTTGAGTCACAAGCCGAACAAATAGAAGCAGAAATATCAGTCGTTGAAGAGGATATTTCAGAGCCAGCGCCTGTCGTTACTGAAGTGATAGAGCCAGAGGTAGTTGAAAACGTCGTGACACCCTCTGAGCCAGCTCCAACAGTAGAAGCCACTACTCACGAAGTGAGGGCGCAGGTCGTCGCATTTAGCCCCTTAGTGATCTTTATTCAACCTGGCGATTTAGTCGCATGGGGAAATATGAACGGCCATGATACAAAGTCGTTAGAAGGGTTAATTCCTGAGGGTGCAGAAGCATGGCATTCAAAATTGGGCGAAAGTTATCAACGGACCTTCACCGTTGAAGGTGTTTATATTTATAAGTGCACGCCTCATTTTGGTGCTGGTATGGGCGGTGTAATTGTTGTCGGAAGTCCGACAAATTTTGAAGCTATTCTCGCCAGTGGTCAGAAAGGCGCAGCGAAGCGTTTAGTTAAAAAAGCAAAAGTTGCGATTGCTGCACATACATTCTAAATCGTTTTATCTTAGCTAGGCAGTCCTTGTTATCAAGCCTTGCTTGGTAAGAGGACTGTTATTTATAGCGCACTAAAATCGCTGAGATTAATAACGGTAATAGGGAGTTTTTTTACTGCCGATTTATCGTGCTGGGTGTTGTAGCCCCAGTTGGCAAAAAACAATTTAACTTTTCCGAGTTGTTCATCATCAGCGACATTGATCAATGTTGGCAGTCGATCTTCGACAAATAAAATAATGTGTTCGGGATGACTCTTTATTAGCTTGGACAGTATTTGTGGTTTGCTCATCTTACGATCAAGGCCGAAAATTCGTTCGGCAGGGAAAGGGATATTATTGGCACTAAGGATTTGGCTAACAAAGCGTTCTTGCTTAGTGGTTATGATATAACATTGTTCAGCGTCAATGAGCTTAAGCTTTTCTGCAAACCCATCAAATAATGGGTTCATTTCAACCCACTCATTTAGATTATGATTAATCCAATGGTCTCTTGTTTCGCCAAAGAGTATTTTTAATTGGGAAATAGCGAGTTGTTCATGATTAATCAGCTGGGTAATTCTGTTTGCAAAATCATCAAGCAATGTTTGAGCTGATATACCTTTAAACAATAAGCGCATGATTAAAATCGCTTCATAACCTGTTTCCATAACCGGCCTAACTTGGCGGAATAGATCAATCATTTCTGCGGGTGTATTCGCAGACATCTCAGGCCATAATTGATGGGCTACTTTCCAGCCAGTGATGCCTGTTTCAACAGCACTATCACAGATAACGCCATCGAAATCGAGAGCATAAATTTTTTGCTTGGACAAAGGGTTTTCTAGAATAGGCAGTGTTTAGCAAAGTCACTGGCTTCATTGGCAGTCCAGTCACCTTTAGGTTGCTCTTTCATATTGGCACACCATTTTTCACTGCCGACTTCAGGGGCGCAGCCAGTTAGACTTAATGCAAAGGCAAATGTTAGGGCAGCAAGGAGTGTTGGTCGCTTTGTCATAAAAGCCATAGTGTTTCCCGTGTATGTAATAAAGTATGTTTTATAATGCTACACGAACTTGACCATTTATACTGGTGAGCCGCACTTTGTCTCCGATATGGAAATTTTCATCCGGGTTATGTTGCTGTACGACGGCAATAGTTTTATTTGAATCCAACAACCGTACAACTAACTCAATACCTTGGCTTTTAGTCAATGATTCTTCGGCTGCACTGCCAGCTAAGCCTCCGGCAACCGCACCTAAGACTGTTGCAATTGCAGCACCTCGGCCATCACCGATAGTGTTACCAGCAATCCCGCCAATAATTGCGCCAGTAGCGGAGCCAATAGGTGTTTTTGTACCTTCAATAACCACCAAACGAATGTTTTCTATAGTGCCATACTGTACATTTTGTATTTGACGGGCGTCGTCTCGAGAATAAGTATCACCTTGCAAGCTGCTAGCGCAACCAGTAATTAATAAAGCTGACAGGATGATAAAAAGAATAGATATCTGTTTATGCATGATGGCGTCTCCTTTTGTTAGTCATTTTAATAATGACACCATTAGGCCGTATTTATATCCCTCGTTGATAAACTATATTGCCATTGGATATGGTGGCACACACTTCATTATTAAATAACCAGCCAGCGAAAGGACTATTCTTACCAGCACTAGCGAACTGTTGGGGCTGGCATTCATAATGGGAGTTTGGATCAAAAATACAAATGTCGGCACGACTACCGATAGTTAGTTGACCGGCCTCTATGCCCAAAATTTCTGCGGGATTACACGTCAAACTAGCAATAGCTTGTTGTAGTGATATTTCATCGTCATCCACTAGTTTCATGGTGAGAGGTAGTAATGTTTCAAGGCCTGAAATACCCGGAGTAGTTTCAGCAAAGGGGCCGAGTTTGGCATCATTATCTAAAGGTTGATGGTTAGAACATATCGCTGTCAGCACGCCATCACGTACGCATTGTTGCAACTGTTCGCGATCTCGGAGGCTACGAAGTGGTGGCAGAACATGGCTTAAACTATCGTAATTGCCAATATCATGCTCACTAAGATGTAAGTGGTGGGCGCTGACGTCAGCAGTGATTGGAAGACCCCTGCTTTTAGCTTCTCGAATCATTTCGGCGGCTACTGCTGTTGATATGTTGTGGAAGTGTGCACTTACCCCTGTTGTTTCTATTAGCAATAAGTCTCGGGCAACAGCGATGGTTTCAGCGGTTTCAGGTATGCCGCCAAGGCCAAGACGGGTACTAACCATGCCTTCGTGAACACAACCTTGATTTTGTAGCCAAGGATCGGCAGCGTTGATAAACAAGGTTAAATCAAGTGTAGCGGCATATTCCATTGCACGCCGTTGAATAAGTGTGTTTTTAATTGTATTTTGGCCATTACTGATACCAATGCAGCCTGCATCTTTTAGTGCCATCATTTCGCTTAAAAGCTGGCCTTGGAGATTTTGAGTGAGCGCTCCAATGGTATAAATCATGGTACGACCTGCTTTTTTAGCGCGGTCTTCAATGAGTTCAATAACGGCAGGGCTGTCGATAACAGGGTCAGTATCAGGAGGGATACAAAGTGTTGTAATCCCTCCTTTAGCAGCTGCTTTGGTTTCGCTTTCAATGATGGATGAATGTTCCTGACTGGCATCTTTGAGCTGGGTGCGAAGGTCAACAAGCCCCGGACAAACAATTAAGTCTTCGGCATCAAACGTTAGATCGGCGGTGAAATCATCATAATTAGGGCCAATGGCAACAATTTGACCATTATCAATAAAAAGGTCATGTTGGGCATCAAGCTGGCTGGTGGGATCGATGATTCGGCCATTTGTTATATGAAGTTTCAAGCGATAATCTCAGGTTGTTCTGATTGTGAGCCCAGCGCCATAGACATTACGGCCATGCGAATAGCAATACCATGGGTGACTTGCTCTAAAATCACGGATTGTGGGCCATCAGCAACAGCTGATGCTATTTCGACGCCTCGGTTGATGGGGCCTGGGTGCATTACAATCGCATCAGGATTGGCAATGCGGAGTTTTTGTTCAGTTAGGCCGTAGCTGTGGAAGTATTCGCGCGCACTGGGCAAAAGCGCTCCTTCCATTCGCTCATTTTGTAGTCGTAACATGATGACCACATCGACATCTTGCAGTCCGGTTTCCATATCATGGTAAACATGCACACCCAAAGTTTGAGTGTCCGTTGGCAAGAGTGTTTTAGGGCCTATCACTCGAATTTCACCGACACCAAGGATTGCTAATGCTTGAATTTGAGAGCGGGCAACACGGGAATGCAAAATGTCACCGACGATGGCAACACATAAGTCAGGAAAATGATGTTTATGTCGTCGAATGGTGAACATGTCGAGCATGGCTTGGGTGGGGTGTGCATGACAGCCATCTCCGGCATTAATAACGCTGACATGAGGGGAAACATGTTGGGCGATAAATTCAGCTGCTCCGCTTTGACTGTGGCGGACAACAAACATATCAGTGTGCATTGCTTCTAAATTATGCAGTGTGTCCAATAGGCTTTCACCTTTTGAGGTGGCAGATGTGCTGATGTTGAGATTCATGACATCAGCGGAAAGACGTTTGGCTGCCAGCTCAAATGTTGTACGGGTACGGGTGCTGTTCTCGAAGAACAGGTTCATAATCGTTTTGCCGCGTAGTAACGGGACTTTTTTAACCTGTCGGTTTGAAATACTGGAGAACTGTTCTGCTCGATCCATTATTTCGGTGAGCAATGGACGTTTAAGGCCTTCTATTGTGAGGAAATGGTGTAATTGACCTGTATCGGTAAGTTGATTATTGGTCATTCAGAAATCTCATTGAGTTCCAGTTGTAAGCCAAGGCCATTATCGTTGGTCAATTTAATATGCTGATTGTCATTTAGATTGATTGATTGGCCGATTATATCAGCTTGTATGGGTAATTCACGACCCGTCCGTTCAATTAATGCTGCTAAGGTAACACTGGCAGGGCGTCCATAGTCGAAAATTTCATTGAGTGCAGCGCGGATAGTGCGGCCAGTATGCAATACGTCATCAACCAGTAATAAATGACGATCATCAACGCTGAAAGGCAGGTCGGAAGGGGTGACCTGTGGATGCATGCCAATTCGGGTGAAGTCATCACGGTAATAGGCAATATTGAGCGTGCCAATGGGCGCGTCAAAAAAATCTGTTCCAAGAACGTTAGCAAGTTCTTTAGCAATCCACGCACCGCCGGTATGAATGCCGACTAATAATGGTTGCTTGCCCCCTAGTTGTTGGCGAATATCGTTAGCCATGGATTGTAAAAGGAGTTGGATGTCAGCGTTTGAAGATGGAGTAGTCATTGTTGATTTAACCATGATTGAAGAATAAGTTGTGCTGAAATGCGATCAACATCATCGCGATTGTTAGCTTGCAGTTTATTACGTATGCCTAGCTGTTCAAGTGCTTCATAAGTACTTAAACGCTCATCTTGCCATTCAACAGGAATTTGAAAGCGTCCATTTAGTCTGTTGCCAAACTTTCGTGCAGCAGCGGTCATTTCCTGTTCGCTATCATCCATGTTTAAGGGCAAACCGACAACTAATAAATTAGGCTGCCATTGGTCTAATAATTTTTTTATCTCATCCCAATTAGGGATGCCATCACGTGCTTTTATAACCGTTAGTGGGTTAGCGGTTTGAGTGATTTCTTGGCCAACTGCAACACCGATATTTTTTAATCCAAAATCGAAGCCAAGTATGGTGCGGGCATTGCTCATGCATGGCCCACGGTATTGGAGAGAAGGTTGATATCAACACCCAATAAAGAGGCAGCTGCGTGCCAGCGTTGTTTGCTTGGTGTTTTAAACAATACCTCATCATTAGCGGCAACAGTAAGCCAACTATTGTCAGCTATTTCTTGTTCAAGTTGACCGGCTCCCCAGCCAGCATAACCCAGGGCTATCAATATGTGTTCAGGACCATTATCGGCACTGATATCTTTCAATATGTCCGTTGAGGTGGTGAGGAAAATATTGTCAGCAACTTGAGTGCTAGTATCCCACTTGCCAGCAGAGTCATGAAGCACCATACCCTGGCTTTTATGAAGGGGGCCACCAAACAAGATAGGGATAGTTTTAAGGTGTTTGGAATCGGTATGGATATTGATGTGATTTAATAACTCATCTAGCGTGATTTGGGTTGGACGGTTGATAATAAGCCCAACGGCACCCTCATCATCATGGTCGCAGAGATAAATGACGGAATGATAAAAAAATGAATCATTCAGCGATGGCATGGCGATTAAAAAGTGATTTTTAAGAGAATTTGCCATGGTTGTACCAGCTAAAAAAAGTTAAATCCAACTTGGAATAAACGCTCGACTTGAGGGATATAGCGTTTATTGATTAGAAATAGAATAACGTGATCTTCAGCTTCGATCACTGTGTCGTGGTGAGCAATAATAACCTTTTCGCCGCGAACAATGGCACCAATGGTTGTGCCAGGCGGTAGGTCAATTTCATCTATTCGTCTGCCGACCACTAGAGATGAGTTTCTATCACCATGGGCAATTGCTTCTAAGGCTTCGGCAGCCCCACGTCGTAATGAATGAACTGCGACAATATCGCCACGACGAATATGGGCCAATAGACTACCAATCGTCGCTTGTTGTGGGGATAGAGCAATATCAATGCTACTGCTTTCGATTAAGTCGACATAAGCAGCACGGTTAATGATGGATAGCACTTTACGCGCACCTAAGCGTTTGGCAAGCATGGCGGATAAAATGTTTGCTTCATCGTCATTGGTGAGAGCACAAAATAAATCGATCTTATCGATATCTTCTTCTTGCAGAAGCTCTTCATTTGCAACATCGCCTAATAAAACGATGGTATTACTAAGCTCTTCAGATAAAAATTCGGCACGCTGAGGGTTTGCTTCAATGAGCTTTAATTGATAATCATTTTCCAAGGCTTTTGCCAGTCTTGCACCAATGAGGCCGCCCCCTGCCAGCATAATACGTTTATAGGGCTTGTCTAAACGGCGAAGTTCACCCATGACGGAGAGAATATCTTCGCTTGCCGCGATAAAGAAAACTTCATCATCTGCTTCGATAATAGTGTCAGCTTTGGGGATGATGGGGTGACCATTTCTAAAAATGGCGGCAACACGAGTCTCAGTTTTTGGAATATGGTCACGCAATTCTCGTAAAGGATTGCCCACAAGAGGGCCGCCGTGGAATGCCTTTACAGCGACCAACTGTACTTTCCCGTCAGCAAAATCAAGAACTTGTAATGCATTGGGGTGGTTGATAAGTCGCTCAATATAGTCGGTTACAATTTGCTCGGGACTAATGAGCATATCAATGGTCTTTATATCCCCTTGGGTAAAGAGATCGGGATTATCTAAATACGCAGTACTGCGGACTCGCGCAATTTTGGTTGGGGTGTGATAAAGGTTGTGGCAGATTTGGCAGGCAATTAGATTGGTTTCATCGCTATTGGTTACCGCTAAAACAAGATCGGCATCTTCAGCGCCTGCCCGAGCGAGTACCGATGGGTGTGCTGCCGCGCCCTGTACTGTTCGGATGTCATATTGGTCCTGAAGAGCAAGTAATAGGTCGGCATTTTTATCAACAACAGTAATGTCGTCATCTTCGCGAGCAAGACTGGCCGCAACTGATGAGCCGACTTGCCCTGCTCCGAGAATAAGAATTTTCATAAAGCTATCCTAAACCTGTTTAGTATCAATGCCTAATGCACGTAACTTACGATAGAGATGTGTGCGTTCCATACCTGCTAATTTAGCAGCTTTACCCACACTACCGTCCGTTTGTTGCAATTTATGTAATAAATAAATGCGTTCAAATTGTTCGCGAGCATCTCTAAGCGGCAGATCGTAATTAATCGTGCTACTTTCCTGTTGGCTTTCTTTTGAGGGTTGAAGTGTAAATTCAATTTCTTGCTCATCAATTTCATCCGTTTCACTGAGGATGAGTAATCGTTGGATAACGTTTTTTAATTCAAGCACATTGCCTGGCCATGAATAATTACGCAGTCTATTTTGGGCTGCAACAGTAAAGTGGCGATAAGGCAGTTTGTCATGTGTGGTGTGGTGATCGACGAAGTGTTGAACGAGTTCTGGAATATCCTCGATATGTTCGCGTAATGGTGGAATGGTCAAGGTGATGCTGTTCAATTGATACAATAATGCTTCTTGAAAACTACCATTGCTTACCGCTTGTTCTAAGGAGTTTTGACTTGCGAAAATGAGTTGGCAATCACTCAGTTTATTGCTCTTTAATAGATGTGATAAAAGTGCTTGGGCCTTATCGTTTAGTAGCGCGACGTCATGAATATATAGGCAATTATTATTGGCGAGAGCCGAAAGTTTAAGGCTGTCTAAGGGAAAGCTGTCAGCGGTTAATTCAACAAACTTACCCGTTGAGTATGGGCCTTGAGAATATAAATAGTGAGCAAAGCAATGTTTTCCGCTACCGCCGTCTCCTAGCAATAATATGGGCATATTATGCTTAGCTACTCGTTGTGCCTGTTCTCGCAATAGCGAGATTTGTGAGCTTTTTCCTATGGGCTCTTGTGCTTCAAGCTGTTGTTTCTCTTCCTGTTTAGTTTGGTTTTCAAGTGCAACTTCAACACCGCGAAGTAGCTTGGCCGTGGATAATGGCTTTTCAATAAAATCACTGGCGCCGAGGCGCGTGGCTTCGACGGCTGTTTCTATTGTGCCGTGACCAGACATCATCACAATAGTTTGATGAGGGTTTTCGGACATAAATTCGCGTAATAGGCTGATGCCATCAGTATCGGGCATCCAAATATCCAGCAAAATCAATTGAGGACGTTTTTGTTTTACCGAGATGCGAGCTGACTCTCCGTCAGATGCCGTAGCGACTTGGTAGCCTTCATCTTCTAGAATATCTTTGATTAGTTCTCGGATATCTGGCTCATCATCCACTACCAAAACGTAAATATCACTATTGCTCACAAATTGGAATCCTCCAAAGGTAATCTAATCATTATACAAGCTCCGCCAGTCGGAATGTTCTCAGCCCAAACAATTCCTTGGTGTTCTTCAATGATTTTTTTAACGATGGCCAGTCCGAGGCCGGTACCTTTAGCTTTGTTAGTGGCGTAAGGTTCAAATAGCGTGTTAATCATGTCGGCAGGAATCCCCGGTCCGTGATCAATAATTTTTAATTCTAACCAGTTACTCTGATGATGTTGAACTTGGTCACAACTAAGCTCAATAATGACGGACATATCGGCATCTTCGCTAGCTTCAATAGCATTTTTAATAAGGTTATGTAGTACTTGTCGGAAACGATTGCTATCAAGTTGGACGTGTAATGCAAGCGGACTTTCTATTAACGATATTTGATGTTTGTGATTGCTTTGATAAAGTGTGAGCACGTCATGAATCACGTCTTTCATCAAATATCGATTAAGTTGTAAGCCTGGATTACGGGCATAGTCAGAAAAATCATTGACCATATCTTTCATGGCATCAACTTGCTGAATGATTGTGCCGGTTAATTTACGGAGTAAGTCGGTTTGATCGTCAGGTAATAAAGGCAAGTATTTGTGCTGTAGCCTTTCTGCTGATAGCTGGATCGGTGTGAGTGGATTTTTGATTTCATGGGCAAGGCGTTGAGCCACCTCTCCCCAAGCAGCATTACGCTGTGCCTGTATCAGTGTAGTGATGTCATCAAATACGATAACCCAACCGGCATCATTGGGAAGTACCGTTCCTCGGCACATTAACGTTTGACGGCGATTCTGCGGCGATAAGTCCAATTGTTGTTGCCAATTGCCATGCTGCCGTATTTGTGTGGAAATCATTTGGACAAAGTCATGCAAATAGTGATGTTTCTCACCGAGGAAGCTAAGTGATTTTTCCAGTTGTTGTTCGAGGTCGGTCTCTAAAATATTACTGCTGGCAATATTAGCTGTTTTGAGTAAATGATGATCATCAAGTGTAATCACACCACTAGAAAGGCTGCCCAATACCGCACCAAGATAGTTAGTCTGTTGTTCAAGCTGGCGGTGACTTCTTTGAGTCGCATTGCGAGAATGAGTTAATCGCTGTGTCATTTGGTTAAATGAACGAACTAAAAAACCAATTTCATCATGATCTGAAACGGTCAATTGAGTATTGTAATTACCCGATGCGACAGATTGCGTGCCATCTGCAAGCTCTTGTAGAGGTTTTACAATACGTCTTGAAATCCAGATTGCAAACCAGATAGACATTAACACGGTTAACAGTACGATTAAGGTTAAGGTTAAGGTGAATATGGTGACCAGCGGCTTACGTAAATAGCTAAGTTCTTTGTAATCCGTGTAGGCTATTTGTACCGTTTTTCCGAGTGAGCTTAGGTGTTCATTAACAGGGAAGAGCACATGCAGCATATGCTCGGTTTGTTGTCCTGGTTTTTTAGGGATGCGGACGGCAGCACGCAGTTGTAAACGACCATCTTCACTAGGATCAAGCCCTATGTAATCTTCTTTTTGTCGTAATTGGCGAAAAATAGCTTCGTTAGGCTTGTCCGGCACCATAATGGCAGGATTTTCGATGCTGGAAGAGATTAACTGGCCGTTCATAGACCAGATGTTCAGTTCTAGAGCGCCACTAAGTTGAGTTAACTCACGTACATTATGGGCGATATCGCTTGCCGGTAATTCACTGAGTAGGCCAGACATCATCCTTGTCTGGCGTAATAAGGTACGCATGCGAATACCAAATGCCGCTCGGCTCAGCTCCAATGAGTCGCTTAAGGCTTGTTCAATCTTGACATCAAACCAGCTATTAATCCCCCGGTGTAAGAAGTGGAGTGAAAAACTGTAAACAATAGTGGTTGATACTAGAATTAATAAAACAAATAGGCTGACTAGCCTAACGGTTAGCCGTGAACCGGTTTCTTTATTTTTAAAATCTCGATAGAGTCGGAGTAAACTTCTGGCCAATATAGCGATTAGGAGGATTAAACTAAGAATACCTAGGCCAAAAATGATTAAAAATAAATCATTTAACCGCGAGCTATCTTGAGTGGCTGCGCTGAGTAAATATGCCAAGGTTAGCAGTAGGCCCGCCAATGAAAAATAGGGCGCAGTTCCAGAACTTAGGCGTTTAATAAAGTCTAAGGCCATGTTGCAATAGTCCACGGGCTAGTAAGCTGCCATTTGGTAGAAATTAATGCGCCAGGCCGCATAGGTGTTGGTAGGGCATGGAGATCTAAGCCACTTCGGATTCGTAAGATAAGGCTTTGTAAAATGAGTTTGTCAGCATCGGCAAGGTGTTCAGGTGGCAAACCGAGAGAATCGATTTTACCAAGAGCTGAGAGTGCAGCATCTAATGATGGGAAATTACGGCGATGATGCGTATCAATGGCTTGTAAAACATACTGTTCGGATAGGGCATGATAGCGCAACTCATATCGTAAAGAACTAGACCAAAGTATTTTATTCCACTGCCAGTACTTGCCCAGCAGAGGTGTTGATTTAATGAGTTCAAGTTGTTGTAAGAAAGTAATAGGAACGCCGTTGTTTAAGGCTTCGATTACTCTTGGAGTAAGTGGGTATTTTATGGTGGCATTTAAAAGGTAGCCATTGCCAATTTTGCTGATTTGGGCGGATTGAACATTAAAGCTCTCCGCAGCGCTACCAACGTTTGTTAGTAACAAGAGCGTCAGAAGAATAAAGTATTTAGCGGTGGCGAAGGCAGGCATAGTAAAAGCCATCAAGCGAGTCATCACCCGGTAAGCGCTGATAACCAACGGTTGCACGCGATGCGGGCGGATTAATGGCGATTTGTTCCTGCGCTTCAGGATGTTGCTGTAAAAAATTCATAATTTGTAATTCATTTTCCTGCTTGAGAGCGGAACAGGTCGTATACAGTAATAGACCGTCAGTGTTGAGCAAAGGCCACAAGTTTTCAAGTAATAGCCGTTGTTTTTCAGCTAGATCAGCTATATCTTGAGGCCTGCGAAGTGCCTTAATATCTGGATGACGCCTAATCACACCAGTGCCTGAGCACGGCGCATCAATGAGTATGCGGTCGAATTTTTGGCCATCCCACCAATGGGTCGTATCATTAGCATCTGCGGCAACCAGAGACGCCTTCAATTTAAGTCGATCGGTATTTTGTTTGATACTTTGTAGCCGTAGCGGATCAATATCAAGCGCGATTACCTCGTTATCAGGCTGTGTTTCTAGAATATGGCAGGTTTTACCTCCGGGTGCGGCGCAGGCATCTAGAATGCGTTGACCAGGTTTAATGTTAAGTAATTCTGCGACAAGCTGGGCGGCACCATCCTGGACGGAGACCTTGCCATCACTAAAGTCAGGTAATTGGTGCACATCACAGGGCTGTTCGAGCAATATCCCTTCGGGAGTTTGAGAAAGCATTTCCGCAGCAATATTCACTTGTTGTAATTGCGAAAGATAGAGTTCACGCGAAGTAAGCTGTTGATTGACTCGCAACATCATGGGTGGCTGTTGATTGTTCGTTTCCAGTATGGATTGCCAGTTTTCAGGCCAATCGTGTCGATACTGATTTATCAACCAATCGGGGTGAGCATAGCGCGCGGAGTTTTGCTGTAATGCTTGTTCTTCAATGGTTGTTTTATTGCGAAGGTAGTTACGCAAGCTGGCATTGATCAGCCCTGTTGCCCATGGTTTGCCCAGTGTTTTACAGGCGTTCACCGTTTCTGAGAGCGCCGCATGCTCTGGGATTCGCATATTACGGAGTTGATACAGTCCGCATAACAGTAGTGCAGCAATATCACTATCTTTGTTTTTAAGCGGTTTTTTTACCAGTTGGTCGGCAATGGCTTGTAGTTGAGGTTGCCATCTCAGCACGCCATAACAAATCTGTTGACAGAGGCTGCGCTCATTTTCAGCAAGTAGTAGCAATGTTTTGCTTAAAATTCCGTTAAGGGATCGATGATGCTGTAATACTTCGGCAATAATGCGTGAGGCACTGGCTCGCGCAGAGTGCTTTTGATTGGCCTTAGCCAAGATAGTCACCCACCGATAAATTATTGGCATTTAAAAAATCGGCAACGGACATCGCACGTTTTCCAGGCAGTTGAATTTCTGTTAAACGTAATATGCCATTACCCGTGGCAACATCAATACCTTGCTTGCTAACAGCAAGTATTTCACCCGCAGTTGCTGTGTTAGATCCTTCTTGTAATGATGCGCCCCAAATGCGGAATACTTGATTGCGCCATTGGGTTTGAGCGACTGGCCAAGGGTTAAATGCGTGAATTTGGCGAGAAATGACTTGGGCCGATTGCTGCCAATCAATTAGCGCTTCTTGCTTTTGTAATTTACGGGCATAGCAACTGAGATCATCATCTTGTGACTGTGAGTTTTGTTGTAAGACCTCAATATTGGGCAGAGCATCTAATAATGTGGTGGAACCTAGCGTGGCAAGGCGATCATGTAATGCTTGGGCAGTATCGTCGAGGTGAATGTCACAAAATGAACGAGCCAAAACAGGCCCGGTATCAAGCCCCGCCTCCATTTGCATGATACAGATACCGGTTTCGGTATCGCCAGTAAGAATAGCGCGTTGAATAGGTGCCGCCCCCCGCCAACGTGGTAACAATGAAGCGTGAATATTGATGCAACCTAAGCGAGGTGTATCTAAAATAACTTGTGGAAGCAACAAGCCATAAGCGACCACAATCATCAAATCAGCCTGATAATTTGCTAGCTGTTGCTGAGCATCTTGCAGTTTAAAGTTAAGCGGTTGTTCAACGGGAATGTTGTGTTTGAGTGCTAGCTGTTTTGTAGGGCTTGCAGTCAATTTTCGGCCACGACCAGAAGGACGGTCTGGTTGAGTATAAACAGCACAAAGTTCATGCTTTGTAGTGATGAGAGCCTTAAGTATTTCCGCCGCAAAATCAGGTGTGCCGGCAAAGATTATCCGCATAATGGTCCTAGTTTTTTTGCCTGAGTTGCTTTTCGAGACGTTTTTTAATTCGTTGCCGCTTTAAGTTGCTGAGGTAATCCACAAACAGTTTGCCATCAAGATGATCGATTTCATGTTGAATACAGGTTGCTAGTAGCTCATCAGTATCTAGTTCAAAAGGTTTGCCATCGCGATTAATGGCTTTTACACGCACTTTGGCAGCACGGGTGACCATTTCATAAGCCTCAGGTACGGATAAGCAGCCTTCTTCATGCTCACGCTCACCCTCCGCACTCAGAATTTCCGGATTAATAAATATTAGAGGCGCCGATTTGTCTTCGGAAATATCAATAACAACAATACGTTTTTGTACGTTAATTTGGTTAGCGGCGAGCCCTATTCCTGGTGCGTCATACATTGTTTCCAACATGTCATCGGCAAGTTGGCGAATATCATCGGTAACATCCATTACCGATTTCGCGATTTTACGAAGTCTAGGATCTGGGAAATGGAGAATTTGTCTTATTGCCATCAAAAAAACCTGATAACAAAATAATGTCTTATGACATTGTCTTGTTGTATTTAGTAGCGGTGGATCTCTTTGAGCTCGCCGCTACTTAAGAAATGTTGACTCTACGAAGCGATACTGGGTCGCTTTTGCTGAAAGCCAAGGAAGGGTTTATTTTAAACTACTGTAGTAGGCTGCGATATTGTCGATATCTTCATCAGACAGCCCTGCAGCTTGCATTTGCATAATAGCAGCCAGGCCACCATTACGTTTTTTCTCCTTGTACGCCTTAAGGGCAGAGACTAAATAAGCTTCATTTTGGCCGGCAAGATTGGGGTAGCTAGGTGCTATTGCAATACCATCTGCGCCATGACAGCTTGCGCAAATGGCAGCCTTGGTTTTTCCTGCGGAGGCATCGCCAGCAAATGCAGTGCTAGCAATAAAAAAAGAGCTTAATCCAATTAAAATGTAAGCAAAATGTTTCATGGCGGTATTCCAAGCTGATAATAATGAGGTGAACAATACTAATAATATACCATTTTTTGGCGAGTGCGAATGCCCTCCAGTAGAAATTGATGTTGTTTTTCAATGAGAAAAGGGAGTTATGTCACATTTTTATTAAGTATATATATTGCGATAGTTGTTAATTGCGTTTACGCTTACGGTTGGAGTCTGGTTGATCAATAACCTATTTTGCTTTTCGATTGAGGATCTATCGATGATACGTCGTTTTTTTATAAGTTTATGGTTTGTATTGTTGAGCATGCCAGTGATGGCGACAGAGGTAGCTTTAAACCCTGATCATCCACAACAGCATGTGGTTGTTCGAGGGGATACCTTATGGGATATTTCAGGCATGTTTTTGCAGTTCCCATGGCATTGGCCAGATATTTGGCATGCCAATCCACAAATTGAAAACCCGCATTTAATTTATCCTGGTGATGTTATTTCGCTGGTTTATCGTGATGGTCGGCCAGTTTTAGAGTTAACACGTGGTTCAACAGCCTACAAAATGTCACCAGAAGTACGTGAAATCACCTTAGAAAGGGCCATACCAACCATCCCACTTGACGCAATTCGACCCTTTTTGAGTAGACCTCGAGTCGTGGCTGAAGAAGTTTTGGCTACAGCACCTTATATTGTTGCTAGTTCTGATGAGCGCATAATCTCGGGTGCTGGGGATAAGGTTTATGCGCGAGGTGTTGATGAAGAGCAGGGCATGCATCATAGTGTGTTTCGCGGTGGACCGGTTTATAAAGATCCTGAAACAGGTGAAATATTAGGTTATGAAGCAATTTATACCGCCGATGCTTGGATTTCAGTAATGGGCGATCCTGCAACGGTTGATTTGCGCAAGACGACTCGTGAAGTAATGGTCGGAGATCGTTTGCTTCCCGTGGTGGAAGATGATTATGAAATGAATTTCATTCCGCGTGCATCTGAAGATTCGTTAAACGGTTATATTATTTCTGTATTAGATGGTGTGTCACAAGTAGGGCAGTATCAAATAGTGGTGCTAAATCTCGGCGAACGTGACAATCTTGAAATTGGCCATGTTTTATCGGTATATCAAGCTGGGGATACGGTAATAGACCCCATCCTTTCGGGCAGAGAAGACGAAGACTATTTTAATCTTCACAATAAAGGTAAGGATCGTAATGCCAGCGTGACATTGCCAGATGAGTTTTCCGGTGTGGCGATGGTCTTCAAGGTTTTTGAAAAAGTGAGCTACGCCATTATTATGAAGGCAAAACAAGCAATTCATATTAGCGATAAAGTGAGTTCAAACTTGGATGTGGCTCGCTCAATTCGCGAAAAACGAAAACTTCGTCTAAATCATGGTGACAATACATTGGCTGAATAAAAGGATTTTATTCTGAACAGGTTTCCAGACGAACAGAAAGTATTAGCAAGTTGGCTGGCCCTGCACCGGATTTCTGGTGTGGGGCCCGTTACTTTTTCACGGTTATTGGATCAGTTTGCCAACCCTGAAGAACTATTTTCTAATCTAAAATCAGTACAAGGTATTTCTGAACGAGTTCGGACGGCATTGCTTGATCCAGATTGGGATCAAGCAGAACAAGATCTTAATTGGTTTTCTGAACCTGATAGACACATTATTACGCTGAATGACCCGCGCTATCCTGAATTGTTAAAACAGATTGCCGATCCCCCCAGCATATTATTTGTGCAAGGCGATGCAAATTTATTGTCAACTTGGCAGATCGCAATAGTGGGTAGTCGGAACCCTTCTGCTTCAGGACGAGATTCATCCTATGAATTTGCTCGTTATTTGGCAAAAGGAGGCATTACCATCACCAGTGGTTTAGCAATGGGTATTGATGCGGCAGCACACCGAGGCGCTTTGGCATCACAAGGAAAAACAATTGCTGTTATTGGAACAGGTCTAGACCGAGTTTATCCTGCCAAACATCGAGATCTAGCACATGATATTGCCCATAATGGTGCGATTGTTTCTGAATTTGCTTTAGGAACCTCGCCACATGCAGACAATTTTCCTCGACGGAATCGGATAATTAGTGGTTTGTCTTTGGGGACTTTGATTGTTGAGGCGGCGACTCGTAGTGGTTCATTAATAACGGCACGAATGGCATTAGAGCAAGGCCGAGAGGTTTTCGCCATGCCGGGCTCAATACATAACCCCTTAGCAAGGGGGTGTCATCGACTGATTCGGCAAGGTGCTAAGTTGGTGGAAACTGCGACAGATATTCTTGAAGAGTTAGGTGCTTTAGCGGGAGTAGAGGCGGTGTTGCAAGAGGCCTTAATACCGATGGAAAAGCCTAAAGAGAAATTAGATGATGATTATCAGATTTTATTTGATAACTTAGGTTTTGACCCAATAGAAATTGATAGTTTGATAGAGCGATGCGGATTGACGGCAGAGGTTGTTTCCTCCATGCTATTATTATTAGAGCTACAAGGTCAGGTTGAATCATTGCCTGGCAGTCGCTATGTTCGAGTTGGCAATTGAGATTGCCATTAGAGGAAGTTAATGAAAGAGAATGTATTTGATGTATTGTTGTATTTGTTTGAAAATTACATCGATACAGATGATGTGAAAAAACCTGACAAGGATGCCTTGGAAGTAGAGCTTGAGCGGGTTGGCTTTCCTGAGCTTGAGGTTAATAAAGCATTTGAATGGCTAGAAAGCATGACGGTTGTTACGGAAGATAGTACAGCTGACGATGATGCTTTATCGCTAAGTGCGATACGTTTTTATACTCAACAAGAAATGGATCGTTTAGATGTTGAGTGTCGAGGCTATTTACTCTTTTTAGAGCAGGTTGGTGTGCTTGATGCGGATACTCGGGAAATAGTCATTGAACGTGTGCTCGCATTAGACGAGCACGAGGTTGATTTGGATCAGATGAAATGGGTCGTGCTGATGGTATTGTTTTATCAGCCAGGTCGTGAAGAAGCTTACGCATGGATGGAAGATTTGGTTTTCGAAGATATGGAAGCCGTTATTCATTAGAATCGTTGGTAAATATTCGACAATAATCTGCCCGCATTATGTGGGCAGTTCTATATAAGTCGGTTTGTTTTTGGTAAAGAGTATATGGGAAAAAAATTAGTCATCGTAGAATCGCCTGCTAAGGCAAAAACGATCAAAAAATATCTTGGTAAAGATGTTGAAGTATTGGCATCTTATGGCCATGTTCGTGATTTATTGCCTAAAGAAGGCGCGGTTGATACCGAAAATGATTTTGCAATGAAATATCAAATCATCGATCGCAACAGCAAACATGTGGATGCGATTGCTAAGGCAATGAAAAAAGCCGACACTTTATATCTCGCAACGGATCCTGATCGCGAGGGTGAGGCGATTTCATGGCATTTGTATGAGCTATTAAAAAAACGAGGCGTTCTTAAAAACAAAGAAACACACCGGGTGGTATTTCACGAAATAACTAAACAAGCGGTTAATGATGCAGTAGCCAATCCGCGTGAACTTTCAATGGATATGGTTAATGCACAGCAAGCACGGCGGGCATTAGATTATTTGGTTGGTTTTACTTTATCGCCATTGTTATGGAAAAAAATACGTCGAGGTTTGTCGGCGGGTCGCGTCCAAAGTCCGGCATTAAGGATGATCGTGGAGCGCGAACTGGAAATTGAGGCTTTTGTTCCGCAAGAATATTGGACAATTGAAGCCGATGCAATAGCAGAGAAGCAAGATTTTGAAGCTAAGCTAACGTATTATAAAGGCGAGAAGCTTTCTCAATTTACTGTTAATAACGCGGAACAATCTGCAGATGTTGTCGAAACGTTAAACAAGGCGGCGGATGGCAAGTTATTAGTTACGAAGGTTGATAAAAAACAACGAAAACGTAATCCCGCAGCACCTTTTACAACATCAACTTTACAACAAGAAGCTTCGCGTAAATTAGGCTTCGGTGCCCAACGTACTATGAGTGTAGCTCAACAGCTTTATGAAGGTGCTGACACGGGAGAAGGCGCGGTAGGTTTGATTACCTATATGCGTACAGATTCGGTAACGTTGGCTTCAGTAGCAATTGAAGAAATCCGCGGCTTTATTGCCGAAAAATATGGTGCCACAGCGGTACCGTCTAAGCCACAGATTTACAAAACCAAATCCAAAAATGCACAGGAAGCGCATGAGGCGGTACGTACAACATCAATTTTACGTACACCAGAGTCGTTAAAGGCTTATTTACCTGCAGATCAATTAAAGCTCTATACTTTAATTTGGCAGCGAACGATTGCAAGCCAAATGGTCCACGCAACAATGAACACGGTGGCCGTTGATTTGGGCTGTGGCACAGGAAATACATTCCGGGCTAATGGTTCTACGGTTGTCAATCCAGGCTTTATGAGTGTTTATCTTGAAGGTAAAGATGATGCAGTCAAATCAGATAAAGATGAACGATTGTTACCAGCAATGGAAGTGGGTGATGTTGTTGAGCTTAACGCTATTCGTCCAGAACAGCATTTTACCGAGCCACCACCACGGTTTAGTGAGGCCAGCTTAGTCCGCTCGTTAGAAGAGCACGATATCGGTCGCCCATCCACATATGCCAGCATTATCTCAACTTTACTACAGCGTGAATATGTTGAGTTAGAGAAAAAACGTTTCCATCCCACCGATGTAGGCCGTGTGGTGGGGAAATTTTTAGCACAACATTTCACTAAATATGTTGACTATGGTTTCACTGCCAAGCTAGAAGATGAGCTGGATGCGGTAGCTCGCGGTGAAGAAGAATGGATACCGTTGCTACGTAAGTTTTGGGGCCCCTTTAAAGAACAAGTTGAAACCAAAGATAAAGAAGTTCAGCGTAGTGATGTTACTCAAGAATTATTGGATGAAGATTGCCCTAAATGTGGCAAGAAATTATCAAGCCGTTTAGGACGAAGTGGTCGATTTATCGGTTGTACCGCCTATCCTGAATGTGATTACACTCGGAATATTGATGGCGAAGAGACGACCGCTAGTGAGCCAGAAGTTGTCGCGGATAGAAAATGTCCGAAATGTGAATCAGACTTATGGGTTCGTACCGGTAAATACGGTAAGTTTATCGGCTGTAGTAGCTATCCTAAATGTAAGCATATTGAGTCACTAGAACAGCCAACCAATACCGGTGTAAGCTGTCCGCAATGCAATAAGGGTGAAATTCTGACTCGTAAATCACGACGGGGTAAGATTTTTTATTCTTGTTCAGAATATCCAGGGTGTGACTATGCCTTATGGAATGAGCCCTTGAAGGAAGAGTGTCCCGATTGTAAGTGGCCGATCCTGACAGTGAAAACAACAAAAAGCCGTGGAACTGAAAAAGTCTGTCCACAAAAAGAATGCGGATTTAGTGAAAAAATAGAATCGTCATAAATTTATTGCTAAAAAGGGAGTCACAGTAATGCGTAAATTAATTACTCTAATATCATTTGCCTTGTTATTTGTTTCCTTATCGGTGTCAGCAGTAAAGCTTGAAGGGATTGTGATGCCTGATACATTGCAGGCGGGCGAGCAGACACTACAGTTAAATGGCTTAGGTGTTCGTAATAAATTTATTTTTGAACTTTATGTGGCGGGCTTATATTTAACGGAGAAGAGTTCGGATGCTGGCGCCATTATTCAGTCGACTGATGCCATGGCCATTCGATTGCACATTATTTCGCCTAAGATCACATCAAAGAAAATGTCTAAAGCTACTCGACAAGGCTTTAGTAAGTCTACAGGTGGAAATGTAGAACCAATCGCTACTGAAATAGAACAATTTCTAGGGGCGTTTAGTGACAAGATTGTGGTCGGCGATGTGTTTGAATTTATCAATATTCCTGACCAAGGGGTCAGTATTTTGAAAAATGGCTCTGAACAAGCCATTATTACTTCAGCTGAATTTAAACAGGCCTTATTTGGTATTTGGTTATCTAATAGGCCGGTTAAGGCTAGATTAAGAGATCAGATGTTAGGAAAATAAACTTTCCATTCTGAACGAAAATATCGATGCACGGCCTATTTAGTATTTAGGGCTGCAGATTTAAGAGTCGCCTACGGTTTGTCATCCTGAATCAAGCGTTTTGGGTTAAGAATTTATCCAGTTGATTTGCAAATGCGTGCCGATCGCTTTGATTGAGCGCTGACGGACCACCCGTATTGACGCCACTACTACGCAGGCTGTCCATAAAGTCCCGCATGGTTAAACGGGCTTTAATATTATCAACCGTGTATAGCTCTCCTCTAGGATTGAGTGCGTGACCTCCCTTTTCGAGGACCTCGGCAGCCAAAGGAATATCGCCAGTAATCACCAAATCACCACCGCTTAGCCGCTGAACAATTTCATTGTCAGCAACATCAAAACCGGACGTTACTTGTAGAAACTTAATATATTGTGATGACGGTATACGCATTGCGTGGTTAGCCACTAAAGTCATATTTAATTTAGTGCGCATAGCAGCTTTAAATAAGATATCTTTGATAACGGCAGGGCAGGCATCTGCATCAACCCATATTTTCATTTCAGGGTGCCTCGTTGACATTATTAGTCTCTCCATCGACAGGGAGATTGGAATTAGAAGAGGTGTTGTTTATTTTTTCATAATATTCGTCAGCCATTTCATAAACTAAATCGGCCATTTCTTTTGAATATTGCTCAGGAGTACCGTCAGGATTATCTTGTTGCCACTCTTCATACTCTAATTTTTCAAACCAAACGACAGCAATAAGGCCTGCTATAGGGATAGCGGCCAATACTCTTTTACCCCGCTCTTTGATTTTAGTTTTGACAATCGCTTTTTTATGCTTGATTTGCAAGGTGGTCATTGTCGACTTAAGAAGACTTATAGTACTGCTGACAAAAAATCCGCCAATAGAAATGCTTAATAACAAGACTACGATGATGATATTTTTAATCATATGTGGGCTTATATTTTCTGAGGGCTAGTCGGCCTTCAAATCTTCAAAAGACTGTAAGGCAATTTTTGTTGCCTGTTTAATGTCGGAGGTCAGCACATTAAAGTGTCCCATTTTACGGCCAGCGCGAGCCTCTTTTTTACCGTATAAATGAAGTTTAATCTGTGGCTGTGATAGTAAAGAATCCCAATGAGGTTGTGTTTTACCCCACACATCGCCTAATAAATTAATCATCACTACTGGTGAGGTGAGTTTGCAATTACCGGAAGGTAGGCCACATAACATCCTAACCTGCTGTTCAAATTGCGATGTTTCACAAGCATCAAGGGTAAAGTGGCCAGAGTTATGCGGTCTGGGGGCAATTTCATTAGCCAGAATATCGCCTTCGGTGGAGATAAAAAATTCTACCGCCATGGTGCCAACATAGTCTAGGCCCTCGGCAATTGTATCGGCTATTTTAAGGATGCTTTGCGCTTGTTGTTCTGGAATACTGCTGGGTACGGTAGTGGAATGCAAAACACCATTTACATGTACATTTTCAGCTACGGGAAAATTAGTAATATCACCTGATTGACCGCGAGCTAACACCGTTGAGACTTCACGTTCTAGGTTGATGCGCTGTTCCAGCACACATTCCACGTTGTTTAGCGCGGCAAATGCACTGTGGACATCACTAGCGTTGCTACAAACAACCTGTCCTTTACCGTCATAACCAAAGCTGGCTGCTTTTAGGATGGCGGGGAAGTGAAAGGTATTGGCGATAGCATCAATGTCAGCAGCAGAGCGAATAGCAGCATAAGGCGCGACGTTAATACCAAGTGATTCAATAAATTGTTTTTCAATAATGCGATTTTGAGTTTGTGCGAGTGCTTTTGATGAGGGGTGTACTGTTGTTTTGGTTTCTAAATAGGATAAAGTCGTTGCGGGTATATTCTCAAACTCTGTCGTAATGGCATCACATAACTCAGCAAGTTGATTTAGAGCCTTTTCATCTGTGTATTTAGCGCAGATATGTTGGTCCGCAATAATGCCCGCTGGACTATTGGTATCAGGGTCTAGTACGACTACACGATAACCCATAGTTTGAGCTGCGGTAGTAAACATACGGCCGAGCTGGCCTCCGCCAAGCATGCCTAAAGTAGCACCTGGCAGTATCTGTTTTGAGAGGGTCATTATATTTACTCGGGGGGAAGAGTCATTGCCAATACATTTTTGTGCTGGTCTTTTCTGAACTGTTCTAATTTGTCTGCAAGTTCTTTATTTGTCGTTGCAAGCTGGGCAATCGCAAATAAGGCTGCATTAGCAGCCCCAGCTTCACCAATCGCAAAAGTAGCGACAGGAATACCTTTTGGCATCTGCACGATAGAAAGTAATGAGTCCTGACCGTTCAGATATTTTGAGGGTACTGGTACTCCGAGAACAGGTATTGTTGTATTTGCCGCTAACATACCGGGTAAGTGTGCAGCACCACCCGCGCCAGCAAGAATACAAGTTAATCCTCTGTCTTTGGCCGTTACAGCATATTCAGTGAGTAAGTCCGGTGTGCGATGAGCAGAAACAACTTTGGCTTCATAAGGTACGCCAAAGGCTTCAAGTTGTTCAACTGCTTTTTGCATAACAGGCCAGTCACTATTACTGCCCATAACGATGCCGATGATAGGTTTATTCATGATCTATCCATTGTATTACCCTAAAACAACGCATCATTTTAGCTATTTTATTGAATTTAGGGAAATTTGCAGGTTTAGGCGATACCGTCATTAAAGATATTAGGATCATTGAATGGCATGAGAGCAACAGCTATAATGATAGATCCATTTTGCCGTCTTTTATGATTAAGGCAGTGCTTCCCATGTCACAGGCGACGAGAAGACAGGCATTAAACACTAATGAAGGTACGTGACGTGAGTCAGCCAATAGAATTAGAACAAGGCCTATATCGGTCTAAATTTGAGAAAGAAAACTGCGGATTTGGTTTAATGGCGCAGATGGATGGTAAGGCTAGCCATTGGTTAGTCACAACATCTATCGAAGCTTTAGGCAATTTAACGCATCGCGGCGCTATTGGTGCTGATGGTAAAACAGGCGATGGTTGTGGTTTGTTGATGCAAAAACCAGATAGCTTTTTCCGCGCAATTGCTGAGGAACTCGGTTTTTCTTTGGCTGATAACTATGCGGTTGGCATGGTGTTTTTGTCACAAGACCCCGCGAAAGCAATCATCAACCAAGATATTGTAACTGAACAATTAATAGCGCAAGGCCTTGAAGTCTTGGGCTGGCGTGATGTGCCTATTGACGCAGAATCCGCTTGTGGTGAACAAGCAATGCGTTCAATGCCAATTATGAAACAGGTATTTGTGAATGCTGCCGCAGAAATGGATCAAGCAGCCTTTGAGCGACACTTATATATTGCTCGTCGTTTAGCAGAAAAAGCGGTAACGAATGATAATGCGTTTTATATTCCAGCACTATCTTCGCAAGTAGTGTCATATAAAGGTTTGGTAATGCCTGAATATTTACCTGTTTTTTACCAAGATTTAAACGATCCTCGAATGGAAACTGCGATTTGTGTGTTCCATCAACGATTTTCTACCAATACATTACCTGAGTGGCGATTGGCACAACCATTCCGCTACTTGGCGCATAACGGCGAAATCAATACGGTTGAAGGGAATCGTAATTGGGCTTTGGCGCGTGGTGCTAAATTAGTTACTCCTCTAATAGAGAATATGGACGATATTCGTCCTCTGGTCGGTAAAACAGGATCAGATTCATCTAGTATGGATAATATGCTGGAAGCCTTAATGGCTGGTGGTATGGATATATTCCGAGCAATGCGCTTGTTGATTCCACCTGCATGGCAGCACGCCACAACAATGGATCCTGAACTCCGCGCATTTTATGATTTTAATTCCATGCATATGGAACCATGGGATGGTCCGGCGGGCGTAGTCTTAACGGATGGTCGTTATGCTGCCTGTACGCTTGATCGCAATGGTTTGCGTCCTGCGCGTTACATTATCACTAAAGATCGTCATATTACTTTGGCATCAGAAGTGGGCGTCTATCCGTATAAACCAGAAGATGTGGTCGTAAAAGGTCGTTTAAAACCAGGTGAAATGTTAGCGATAGATACCGCGACTGGCAAACTACTATTACCTAAGCATATTGATCATGCACTTAAGAGTGCGCATCCATACAAGCAGTGGATTGATGATAATTTACAGCGCTTAGATGATACGGCAGATGAAGTTCCTCAAGCGATGGATGCTGAACAATTTGGCACGCATGAAAAATTATTCCAAGTAAGCTTTGAAGAACGTGATCAAGTGATCCGGGTGTTGGGTGAAGTTGGCCAAGAGGCAACAGGATCTATGGGTGATGACACCCCATTTCCAGTGTTATCTCAGCGAGAGCGGTCGTTATTTGATTACTTCCGCCAACAGTTTGCCCAAGTGACTAACCCGCCAATAGATTCATTGCGTGAAAGTATCGTAATGTCATTAGAAACCTGTTTTGGTCGCGAACACAATCTATTTGAAGAGAGTGAAAAACATGCCGCTCGCTTAGTGGTAGATTCACCGGTTTTGTCAGAAAATCGTTTCCAGCAATTAATGGCGAAGGGTGATAGCGATGATAAATATCAATCAATCAATATCTCTTTACATTATAGCGGCGACGTAGATTTAGCGGATGCAGTTGATGCCATCGCGGATCAAGCTGAGGCTGCTGTGCGAGCTGGCACAGTGATTATCACCTTATCAGATCGTGGTATTTCAGAAAACAAACAAACCATGCATGCTCTGCTTGCAACGGGAGCAGTACATCACCGCTTGATTCAACAAGGCTTACGCTGTGATGCCAATATTGTGGTTGAAACTGCAACGACACGCGATCCTCATCACTTTGCAGTGTTGATTGGTTATGGTGCAACGGCGATATATCCTTATCTGGCTTATGCCTGCCTTAATGACATGCTGAAAATAGGTGAGATTAAAGACGATAGTTATGCTTCGGTTTGTCAGAAATTCCGTAAAGGCATTAATAAAGGTCTTTATAAAGTCACTTCAAAAATGGGTATTTCAACGATTGCCAGCTATCGCGGCGCACAATTGTATGAAATTGTTGGTTTGCATGAAGATGTTGTTGAAAAATGCTTTAAGGGCACGACTAGCCGCATTAGTGGTACTGGTTTTGAAGAATTGCAAAGTGACCAACAGGCTGTGGCAGCGCGAGCGTGGAATAAACGTAAAAAACGCGAGCAAGGCGGCTTACTGAAATATATTCATGGCGGTGAATATCATGCCTATAACCCAGATGTTGTGGGCACATTGCAAAAAGCAGTACAAGGTGGCAGTTATGACACCTATAAAGAATATGCTCAATTAGTGAATGACCGCCCTGTTGCCGTATTGCGAGATTTATTAGCACTAAAACTAGCTGAAACACCGTTAGCATTGGATGAGGTTGAGGATATTGGTCAGATCCTAAAACGATTTGATAGTGCCGGCATGTCATTAGGTGCGTTGTCACCAGAAGCACATGAAGCATTAGCAACAGGCATGAACCGCTTAGGTGGTCGCTCTAATTCAGGTGAAGGTGGTGAAGACCCTGCACGTTATGGCACCGAAAAAATGTCGAAGATTAAGCAGGTTGCTTCAGGTCGTTTTGGGGTAACACCTCATTATTTGGTCAATGCAGAAGTATTACAGATTAAGATTGCACAAGGTGCTAAGCCTGGTGAAGGCGGGCAATTGCCCGGCGCTAAAGTAAATCAAATGATTGCAACTTTGCGTCATTCGATACCGGGCGTGACGTTGATTTCACCACCACCGCATCATGATATCTATTCCATTGAAGATTTGGCACAGCTGATTTTTGACTTGAAACAAGTTAATCCTGATGCCTTAGTATCGGTGAAATTAGTGGCCGAAGCCGGTGTGGGAACGGTTGCCGCAGGTGTGGCAAAAGCCTATGCTGATTTGATTACTATTTCAGGTTATGACGGTGGTACGGGTGCAAGTCCGCTAACATCAGTGAAATATGCTGGTGGCCCGTGGGAATTAGGGCTGAGTGAGGCGCATCAAACTCTACGAGCTAACGATTTGCGAGATAAAGTTCGCTTGCAAACGGATGGTGGTTTAAAAACAGGATTAGATGTCGTAAAAGCCGCTATTTTAGGTGCGGAAAGCTTTGGTTTTGGTACTGGGCCAATGGTTGCTTTGGGCTGTAAATTCTTGCGTATTTGTCATTTGAATAACTGTGCTACCGGTGTTGCAACTCAAAATGATGTGTTACGTAGCCAGCACTTTATTGGTTTGCCACAAATGGTGATGAACTATTTCCAATTTGTTGCACGTGAAACACAAGAATGGTTAGCGGCACTTGGCGTGACAAGTTTAGAGTCACTGATTGGCCGCACTGATTTGTTAGAGATATTGCCGGGCACAACAGACAAGCAGCGTAGATTGGATTTGAAACCATTATTGTCAACGGCAGGTATTCCAGAAGATAAGCCCATGTTTTGCAGTGAGCCTAAAAATGAACCTTATGATAAAGGTGAGTTGGCTGAGCAAATGATCGTTGATATGCAAGATGCGATTACTAATAAGAAAGGCGGTTTCTTCCAGTACGATGTACGCAATATTAATCGTTCTATTGGTGCGCGAATTTCAGGTGAAATTGCCCGTCATCACGGTAACTATGGCATGGCGGATGCGCCTATTCGATTGCAGTTAACCGGTTCAGCAGGTCAAAGTTTTGGTGTATGGAATGCAGGTGGCCTAGAAATGCGCTTGGAAGGCGATGCTAACGACTATGTCGGTAAAGGTATGGCTGCGGGAAAATTAACAATTTACCCATCACCGGAAAGTCACTTTTCGACTCAAGAGGCCAGCATTATAGGTAACACCTGTTTATATGGTGCTACGGGTGGAACCTTATATGCAGCAGGTATCGCTGGCGAACGGTTTGCCGTACGGAATTCTGGCGCAACGGCCGTTGTCGAAGGGGTTGGTGACCACGGCTGTGAATATATGACGAGTGGTACGGTGGTTGTACTAGGTGATTCAGGGCTGAACTTTGGTGCCGGAATGACAGGTGGTTTCGCTTATGTTTTGGATATGGACGACACGTTTGCCGAACGGTATAACCAAGAGTTGGTCGAGTTAATCCGTATTGATAATAATGAGTTATCGGATCATGCCTTGCACTTAAAAAGCATGATTGAAGATCATGTCAGAGAAACAGGGAGTGCATGGGGCAACGAGATATTAGATATGTTCGAGCAGCGTTTAAGACAATTCTGGCTAGTTAAACCTAAAGATTCAGCTCTGGATAGCTTGCTTAAGAAAACGACCAAAGCAGCTTAAATCTTTCACAATTAAAAGCAAATAAATTAAGAATATTATGGCAAAAAATACTTTCCAATTTTTAGATGTGGGTCGTCATGATCCTAAAAAACGTGAAGCAAGTGAACGCATTAAAGGTTTTGGCGAGATTTATGGTCAGTTTGATAAAGAATCAGCGGCCGATCAATCTGATCGTTGCATAGAATGCGGTAATCCTTATTGTGAGTGGAAATGTCCAGTTCACAACTATATTCCAAACTGGTTGAAGCTCGTTAGTGAAGGCAATTTAGAACAAGCTGCTGAGTTGGCTCATCAAACCAATACCTTGCCGGAGATTTGTGGTCGTGTGTGTCCGCAAGATCGCCTATGTGAAGGTGCGTGTACCTTAAATGATGGTTTTGGTGCAGTTACTATTGGTAGTGTTGAAAAATATATTACTGATACCGCATTAGATCAAGGTTGGCGACCAGATTTATCGGATGTTAAAGATACCGGTAAGCGAGTAGCTATTATTGGTGCCGGCCCTGCGGGATTAGGCTGCGCAGATATATTGACTCGTAATGGTGTGAAGCCGATAGTTTTTGATAAATATGAAGAAGTAGGCGGTTTGCTTACATTCGGAATTCCAGAGTTCAAACTTGAGAAAAAAGTGGTTAAGCGCCGCCGTGAAGTCCTTGAAGGGATGGGCGTTGAATTTGTATTGAATACTGAAATTGGTAAAGACATTCAGTTCCAACAACTACTAGATGAATACGATGCTGTGTTCTTAGGCATGGGTACTTACACGTTCATGAAAGGTGGATTCCCTGGAGAAGACAAACAAGGCGTGTATGAAGCCTTGCCTTATTTGGTGGCTAATAACAAACAGCAATTAGGTTTAAACCCAGATAATTATGTCAATTTGGAAGGACAAAAAGTAATTGTCCTCGGCGGTGGTGATACTGCGATGGACTGTAATCGTACCGCTATTCGTCAGAATGCGGCTAGCGTGCAATGTGCTTATCGGCGTGATGAAGAAAATATGCCGGGTTCACGCCGTGAAGTGAATAACTCAAAAGAAGAAGGTGTTGAGTTCTTATGGAATCGTCAGCCTATCGAAATTGTAGGCGATGATAAAGTAACCGGAATTAAAGTGATCACAACGGCATTAGGCGAGCCCGATGAGAATGGCCGTCGCCGACCTGAGCCTGTTGTGGGTAGTGAAGAAATCATTGAAGCAGATGCGGTAGTCATTGCTTTTGGCTTTCGTCCAAGCCCAGCACCATGGTTTGCTGAGTTTGGTGTTGAGGTAAATGATTGGGGTGGTGTAGTCGCACCAGAAAAGAGTCAATTTGCTTTCCAGACCAGCAATGACAAAATCTTTGCTGGCGGTGATATGGTTCGCGGATCAGATCTTGTGGTGACTGCAGTATGGGAAGGCCGACAAGCAGCAGAGGGTATCTTAACTTACCTAGAGGTTTAACGATATATTCGTCTTTTACCTCATTGCTGCTCATGCGAAAAACACGCTGTACTGATAAAATCTAAGTATGCTAAATCAATAAAGGATTCCAATGGCTGAACTACAAAATGATCGTTATTTAAGAGCATTATTACGCCAACCGGTTGATAAAACACCGGTATGGGTTATGCGTCAAGCAGGTCGGTATTTGCCAGAATATCGTGAAGTCCGAGCAAAAGCGGGTGACTTTATGACCTTATGTAGTACGCCTGAATTAGCGTGTGAAGTCACGTTACAACCCCTGCGTCGTTTTGATTTAGATGCAGCGATCATCTTTTCAGATATTCTTACGATCCCTGATGCGATGGGTTTAGGCTTGCACTTTGTTGCTGGAGAAGGTCCAAAATTTACCAATCCTATTAAAAATTCAGCAGATATTGCCAAGCTGGCCGTACCTGATATGGAAGACAGTCTGGGTTATGTGATGGATGCTATTCGCCTAACTCGTCGAGAAATTGATGGCAAAGTACCATTGATAGGTTTTAGTGGTAGTCCGTGGACATTGGCATGTTACATGGTGGAAGGTGGATCGAGTAAAGATTTTGCCAAAGTAAAAGGCATGATGTTTGATGCGCCCGATCAGATGCACAACTTATTAAGTGTTATGGCAAAATCAGTCACAGCCTATTTGAATGCTCAAATTGCAGCAGGTGCCCAATCAGTTATGCTGTTTGATACATGGGGTGGTGCTTTAAGTACAGGTAACTATCAAGAATTCTCTTTGGCATATATGGAGCAAATAATTGCTGGATTAACCCGTGAAAATGAAGGTCGAATTGTTCCTGTCACATTATTCACTAAAGGTGGAGGTCAGTGGTTAGAGTTGATGGCCGAAACAGGGGTTGATGCCGTTGGTCTTGATTGGACGACTGATTTAAGCGTTGCTCGGCAACGAATAGGGGATAAAGTCACTCTTCAAGGCAATATGGATCCCTGTGTATTGTATGCTTCAGCAGATCGTGTTGAGCAAGAGGTTGCCAGTGTATTAGCTAGCTTTGGACAAGGTGAGACGGGCCATGTGTTTAATTTAGGTCATGGCATTCATCCAACCATTGAGCCTGAAAAAATGCAACGCTTAGTTGATTCAGTGCACCGCTTAAGTGAGCCATATCACCTTAAATAACCTGAGCTCGGGATAATAACAAGCCATCCAGCACGCTTATTTTAGCGACTCTCTGCGTTGGAATTGTTTCCAATAGCTCGGCTATTACTAGCCAATACCGCCTTGATATCCACTAAAATAAGTGCACAGGTGACAATAATCGTAAGGTAACTCTTTTTATCAAATCGTATTTGTTTTTAACTAATGGTAGATTAAGGGTTTTCTGACTATGCTTATCCCGAGTTCAGGTTAAATAAAAATGGATGTGTTGCATCAAAAAAATCTTTGGATAGGTTTTGTCCTCGCTGCGTTTGGAACTTTACTGTTTTCACTTAAATCAATATTCATTAAATTTCTTTATCAGCAAGGCTTAGATGCTGATTCAGTATTAGTATTAAGAATGGCGTTAGCATTGCCCATTTATTCGGCATTGTTATTCTGGTTATTACGATGCCGGTCTCGGCATGCAAAGCTCAATTTCTCAATATTGCGAACAATATTTCTGTTAGGTTTTCTTGGTTATTATTTGGCTTCTTTATTGGACTTAAAGGGGCTTGAGTTAATAACTGCTCAGCTTGAAAGATTAAGTTTATTTACCTATCCCTTTATGGTGGCAGTAATAGGTTTTTTCTTATTTAATGAACCTTTAACTCGGCGACTTATGATTTCTTTAATCATTACCTACACAGGATTATGGGTAGTGATGGGTCAAGAGCTACAATTGACCGACAACAATGTATTAACGGGCGTCGCATTGGTATTGGGAAGTGCATTAAGTTTTTCACTGTATGTCTTATTTAGTAAAGGTTTTATTAAGCAATTAGGTAGCCCTTTATTTACCAGTCTTGCCATGATTGCTTCTAGCATTTTTGGCTTGATTCATGGAGTGGTCGTGCTTGACTGGGCTGCATTAACGATTAGCACTTCAGCATGGCTATGGTTGGTAATGCTAGTGGTGTTTAGCACGGTGATTCCTAGCTTTATGATGACTGAGGCGATTAATCGTATTGGCCCGGCTCAAACGGGAGTTATGGGTATGCTAGGCCCCATTTTCACTATTGTGTTAGCGGTTCATTTGTTGGATGAGCCTTTTACATTGGCGATAGCTTTTGGTGGCTTACTGATACTTTTGGGTGTGATGGGTTTAGTGGCCCCCAAAGCGAATTAATCATTATTCGCCTTACGTACTTCTTTCATTAATAAATTAGCAAATCGCTTAACCTGTAGATCATAAAGTGCCAATTCACCCCCAGTTTTAATGGCGCGTGATGCAAGACCACCAATGACCATCAATAATAGAATGGCAATAAACCACGCTAAGAAATATGTGACCCGAAGTGGCTTATGCTGCTCCTCAGAAGTTGTTACATTTTGTTCGTTAGTGTCTATCGTAGTGGGAGCGGATGAGCGATTGTTTGTTAATTTCGGTGTTAATGATGCGAGCAAAGAGTCTAAGTTTGAGCCATGTTCAATTGCATCGGCAAAGCGTTCAATTTGTTGTGGTTGCTCGTATAGATCCCATGCGGTAAAAATGACCTTAATACCAACAAATAACCCAATGACAAGCATTGCTAATCCCATCAACCTTACGAGAGTGGATAAAAAATCTGAAGTCCCTGATTGTTCGCTACCCATTTTAAACGTCCTGTTAAATTACAAGTAAAGTGTAAAAGTAATACGTGAGCTAAAATAGTTCAAGCTAAAAACAAAAAAGGCGGTTCAAAAATGAACCGCCTTTTCAAGGATAAACTAAAAGAAATAGTTAGCTGTTGGTAAACTCAGGGTACGCTTCCATACCACATTCGCTTAAATCAACACCTGCATATTCTTCTTCTTCAGTAACGCGGATACCCATCACCATTTTCAGTACATACCAGACTATAAAGCTGGCACCAAATACCCAAATGAAGATAGTGGCTGCACCGACCAATTGGCCAGTAAAGCTGGCAGCAGAATTTGTTAAAGGCACTGCTAACAGCCCCCAAAGACCGACGACGCCGTGAACTGAAATCGCGCCCACTGGATCATCAATTTTGAATTTATCCATAGCAACGATAGAGAATACAACGAGGACACCACCGACACCACCGATGATTGTAGCCATCAATGGAGTGGGTGTATCAGGGCCTGCTGTAATAGCAACAAGACCTGCTAATGCACCGTTAAGAATCATGGTTAAATCAGCTTTACCGAATAGTAGTTTAGCAGCGATAAGTGCAGCAATCACACCGCCGGCAGCAGCAGCATTAGTGTTCAAAAACACCATAGCAACAGCATTAGCGCTGGCCATATCACCTAGTTTTAATACCGAACCACCATTAAAGCCGAACCAACCCATCCATAAGATGAAGGTACCTAATGTCGCCATTGGTAAGTTGGCACCAGGAATAGGTTTAACTTCACCGTTAGCGCCATATTTTCCTTTACGAGCACCGAGTAATAGAACGCCTGCTAATGCAGCAGAAGCGCCAGCCATATGTACGATACCTGAGCCAGCGAAATCTAAGAAGCCAAAGTCAGCAAGATTGTATAAACCGAATACATCATTACCACCCCAAGTCCAGCCGCCTTCCATTGGGTAGATGAATGCAGTCATAACAACAGCAAAGACAGCGAAAGCCATCAGTTTCATCCGTTCAGCAACCGCACCCGATACGATAGACATTGCAGTCGCAACAAACACGACTTGGAAGAAGAAGTCAGAAGCACCAGAGTAGACAGAACTACCCTCGAAGCCAGCTTCAGCAGAAGCTGCTAATGCATCCGCGACTAATGTATCACCACCAGCGATACCTTCTAGGAAGATGCCACCACCGTACATGATGTCATAACCGATAACGAGATAAGCGGTACATGATATTGCAAAAAGTAAAACGTTTTTAGTTAAAATTTCAGTTGTGTTTTTAGCACGAACTAGGCCCGCTTCTAACATAGAGAAGCCTGCCGCCATCCACATAACCAACGCACCCATTACCAAAAAGTAAAAAGTGTCCATGGCGTATTGGAGTTGGAATATTTGATCTTCCATTGAATTGCTCCTAAGCGTTATAGTGCATCTGGACCGGTTTCGCCTGTGCGAATCCGAACCACTTGCTCTAATGGATAAACGAAGATTTTACCGTCACCGATTTTGCCAGTGTTAGCACCTTTAGTTACTGCTTCGATAACTTGATCAACGATGTCATCATCAACGGCAATTTCTAGTTTTAATTTAGGTAGAAAATCAACTACATATTCTGCGCCACGATATAATTCAGTATGTCCTTTTTGACGACCAAAGCCCTTAACCTCAGAAACGGTTAAGCCTTTAACGCCAATGTCAGACAATGATTCGCGGACATCATCAAGCTTAAACGGCTTGATTATCGCTACTACTTGTTTCATAAATTGTTCCTTCTAAAAAATGACCGCCCGAGAGAGTTCTAGGCGGTCAAGGAGGAGTAAATTACATAGATGCTGAGATTGTGAATACGACACGGCCTTCAGCTAAGTCTTTGCCGTATAAATTTTCACCATCACTATTAGTGTCAAAGTATGTAAGGTCAAAGCCAAATCCAGCCATTTCTGTTGAAAGGCCAATTCGGTAATCAACAGCGCTATCGTCATCGGCACCAAATACATCATCATCATAATCGTAGTAGCCGACTCCAGCGCTTAACGCAATACCTGCTGGTAAGTCATAATCAAAACCAACATTGTAGTAAGTGCCGGTTTCATCTGAGTCATATACATCGCCTGAATGGGCAACGCCAACACTGAAGTAGCTGTAGCTTAAAGAAGCATAAACTTCGTTCCAGTCATAGTCTTCACCGGGGTAGATGTAACGAAGAACACCGAAGTCCCAGCCTAAGCCACCTTCAGTTTCGCCACCAAAACCAGCATAGATATCAATTTCAATACTAGTGTCATCACCAAAGTCTACGTTTGATGCCCAAGTTCCAGCATAAAAACCGCTAGCATGTGCATAATCAAAACTACCAGAAATAGCCCAGTCTTCATCCGTTTGTGAATAACCACGCCATACGTAGTCGGATGATAATGCAACGCTTGCACTAGTTGAGTGGTCACCACTTTCCCATGCCATAGCAGATGAAGCAGCGAATAACGTGCTTGCAGCTAAACATAGAGTAGATAATTTTTTCATGTTCATTAAAGTTACTCCTCAATTATAATAATAAATTGTTTGAACGCTTTTATTATGTTGTTCAAATGCAACATTTTTCATTCATAACAAGAAAAAGTAGCGCAAAAAGAGTGCCATCCATAAAAAACTATTTAAAACAATAACATAGGAAGCGGTTTGAGTTGGAGTGTATGTTTTCCGCCCTCATCCGGTGCAAAGAGTGATTATTTTTGGATCATGTTGGTGCGATTTGTTAGCCCTTTACGTGGTGAGTTAGTATGATTGCGTTCACATTTTATAAGCAGAGAATATTTTGATGATTTATCCACAAATCGACCCCGTTGCACTCTCTATTGGTCCGTTACAGATCCATTGGTATGGTTTGATGTATTTATTCGGTTTTGCTGGTGCATGGTGGTTAGGTCGTGTTCGAGCAGAGCGTTATGGCTGGACAGCAGAGCAAGTCGAAGATTTACTATTCTATGGTGCGATAGGAGTCATTGTGGGTGGCCGACTCGGTTATTCTCTGTTTTATGACTTCGCCAACAATTTAGCAGACCCACTGAATATATTTAAAGTCTGGCAGGGGGGGATGTCATTTCATGGCGGGCTTTTAGGTGTGTTAACCGCCTTTTGGCTGTTTAGCAGAAAAACAGGTAAATCCTTTTTCGAAATTAGTGATTTTATGGCACCGATGGTACCGATAGGTTTGTTTTTTGGTCGGATGGGTAATTTTATTAATGGTGAACTTTGGGGCAAGGTCAGTGATGTCTCTTGGGCAATGATATTTCCGACTGGCGGGCCTTTACCGCGACACCCTTCACAACTTTACGAAGCTGGCCTAGAAGGAGTGGTGTTATTTGTTCTTTTATGGCTTTATTCAAATAAAGCTAAACCACTGGGAGCAGTATCAGGTCTGTTTTTGCTTGGTTATGGAATATTTAGATTTTTGATTGAATTTGTTCGTATCCCAGATGCGCAGTATGGCTACTTTGCATTTGAATGGCTGACAATGGGACAAATATTGTCATTACCGATGATTATTCTTGGATTATTCTTCATTGTTCGGGCCTATCGTCAGGTTAATAATTAGTGTCAAACGTTAATGAAGTGATATGTCGAGGAAAAATCTTGTTATGTCAGGCAGTTATAACACGTGTTAAAATAGCCGATCATTTTTAAATTGCGAGCAATTAAGCTGATTTTATGAGTTATCAAGATCATTATGATGTCATTGTTGTAGGTGGTGGCCATGCTGGTACGGAAGCAGCATTAGCTTCTGCACGGCAAGGCGTTAAAACACTACTACTGACACAAAATATTGAAACGCTCGGACAAATGAGCTGTAATCCTGCTATTGGTGGTATTGGTAAAGGTCATTTAGTCAAGGAGATTGATGCCTTAGGCGGCATTATGGCTCAAGCTGCCGATCGTGGTGGTATACAGTTTCGAATTTTGAATGCAAGTAAAGGCCCAGCGGTTAGAGCAACACGTGCTCAAGCTGATCGTGTGCTCTATAAAGCGGCGGTTCGTGGTTATTTAGAAGCGCAACCTAATCTATATTTATTTCAGCAAACTGTTGATGATTTAGTCGTTGAAAACGATCATGTTGTGGGCGTGGTTACCCAAGTAGGATTACGTTTTTCAGCTAAATCAGTTGTGTTAACGGTGGGCACGTTTTTAGGTGGTTTGATTCATATTGGTATGGAAAATCATCAAGGTGGCCGAGCAGGCGATCCTGCGTCGATTGCTTTGGCACAACGTTTGCGAGCATTACCCTTTAGAGTAGATCGTTTAAAAACAGGCACACCGCCACGTATTGCTACGGACAGTATTGATTTTTCTGAGTTAGCAGAACAGCCTGGAGATACGCCGACACCGATCTTTTCATTTTTAGGTAAACAGTCAGATCATCCCGATCAGATTTCTTGTTATATCACTCATACTAATGAAAAGACTCATGATGTAATTCGAGCCAATTTAGATCGCTCGCCCATGTACAGTGGCGAAATTGAGGGTGTCGGTCCGCGCTATTGTCCTTCGATTGAAGATAAAGTTGTGCGTTTTGCAGATCGGACATCACACCAAATATTTCTTGAACCCGAAGGTCTCAATTGTGGTGAAGTTTACCCAAATGGTATTTCAACCAGTCTACCTTTTGATGTGCAATATCAGATTGTTCGCTCAATGAAAGGTTTGGAAAATGCTCATATTACGCGTCCAGGTTATGCGATTGAGTATGATTACTTTGACCCGCGTGATTTACAACCATGGTTAGAAACTAAACATATGGCGGGTTTGTATTTTGCTGGACAGATCAATGGCACAACGGGTTATGAAGAAGCGGCGGCTCAGGGCTTGATCGCGGGTTTAAATGCAGGCTTGCAAGCACGAGGACTAGAACAATGGTGTCCTCGTCGTGATGAAGCCTATATCGGTGTGATGATTGATGATTTGATTACGTCTGGTACTCAAGAGCCATATCGTATGTTCACTAGTCGAGCAGAATATCGCTTGTTGTTACGTGAAGATAATGCTGATCTTCGGTTAACACCAAAAGGTCGCGAACTCGGTCTGGTTAATGATGAGCGATGGGCGATATTTGAAACTAAACGTGATGCTGTTACCAAAGAAATCAGTCGTTTAGAAGCTTATAAGTTTAGCCCTGAAAAGATTGATCAAACTGTGGCAGAGCAAGTGCTTGGTGAGCCATTAAATAAAGTTAATTCGGCGTTAGATTTATTACGCCGCCCTAATGTTGATTATGCTGGTTTGTTGGTTTTATTAGCTGAAGATCGTCAGGTAGCAGAAGATGTTGCCGATCAGGTGGTGATCCAGACAAAATATGCAGGTTATATAAATCGTCAACAAAAGGAAATTGAACGTATACAACGGCACGAACAAACCACTCTGCCTGATAATTTGGACTATAAAAATGTGTATGGATTATCCAATGAGGTTCGGGAAAAACTGGAGAGAGCAAGACCGAATAGTTTAGGTCAGGCGGCTCGGATTTCAGGTGTGACACCAGCAGCAATTTCATTGTTATTGGTGCATCTGAAACGCGGCACTCAACGCGAAGCAAGCTAGTTTGACCGATCTACAACGACCATTGCAGCAGGGCTGTGAGACATTAGGCATTGATTTAACCACGGTTCAAATAGAACAATTAGTTGCCTATGTTCAGCTACTCGTTAAGTGGAACAAAACCTATAATTTGACCTCAGTGCGTGATCCTGCAGAGATGATCAGCCGTCACATCTTAGATAGCTTGGCTATTTTGCCCTATTTAACAGGCAAGACTTTATTAGATGTTGGTACTGGCGCTGGATTACCTGGTATTCCAGTCGCGATAGCTCGTCCTGATATTACCGTCACATTACTGGATAGTAACGCTAAAAAAACACGTTTTTTGCAGCAAGCAAAGGCGGAATTATCACTGACAAATGTAACAGTGGTGAATGCCCGCATTGAACAAGCTAATTTACCAAAATTTGCTATGGTGACGGCACGTGCGTTTGCGACAATTAAGGATATTATTGATTTAGCTGGCGGACATTGCGATGATGCAGGGTGTTTGTTGCTGATGAAAGGTACACATCCACAAGGTGAGTTAGATGTTATTGGCGAACAATTTGAAGTAAAAGAGATTGTGCCATTAGCGATTCCTGGAAGTTCGGCAGAGCGGCATTTGGTGCATTTGATTAAGACTTAAGGGTAAGTAATGGGCAATATTTTTGCAGTAACAAATCAAAAAGGCGGTGTTGGCAAGACAACAACAACGGTTAATTTGGCTGCATCATTGGCCGAAAGCGGTAAAAAAGTATTACTCATCGATTTGGACCCTCAAGGCAATGCTTCTACGGGTTGTGGCGTGGATAAGGCGACACTTGAGAAGAGTAGTTATGATGTCATTATGACCGAGGCAAAAGCAACGGATGCGATTGTGTCGCCGGAAGGTTTATCATTTGATGTAATGCCGACGAATACCGATCTGACTGCTGCTGAAGTTCAGTTGTTGGATGTGAAATTACGTGAACATCGATTACGTATGGCATTGGAATCAGTGCGTGGGAAATATGACTTTATTTTGATTGATTGTCCACCCTCACTAAGTATGTTGACGGTAAATGCTTTGGTGGCATCAAAGGGCGTCATTATTCCTATTCAATGTGAGTATTATGCATTAGAAGGTTTATCTTCTTTGTTAAAAACAATTGAACGGGTTAAACAGCGAGCTAATCCAGCATTAGAAGTTTCAGGGTTGATTCGTACCATGTTTGATGCGCGTAATAATTTGGCGAATCAAGTGTCCCGCCAACTTATTACACACTTTGATAAAAAAGTATTCCATTCTATTATTCCTAGAAATGTGCGTTTGGCCGAGGCTCCAAGTCACGGTGTTCCCGTGGTAAAGTATGATCGATCATCACGAGGTTCAATCGCATATATGGCGTTAGCAAGTGAATTTATGCGCCGTGAAAAAAACAATTAAGGTAAACAAATGGCGACTAAGAAAAGAGGCTTAGGAAGAGGTTTGGATGCATTGCTGGCAGATGTACAGCATGAAGAAGAAAGCTTAGATAATAGCCTGCAACATTTCCCTTTGGATATGATTCAGCCTGGAAAATATCAGCCTCGAGTTGATATGTCGCAAGAGTCATTAGATGAATTAGCCGATTCAATTCGTGTTCAAGGTTTGATACAGCCGATAGTTGTTCGCCCTATTGACAATGGTCGTTACGAAATTATTGCTGGTGAGAGACGCTGGCGAGCATCAAAAATAGCGGAATTAGAAACGGTGCCAGCATTGGTACGCGAAGTGTCTGATCGCAGTGCGATTGCGATGGCCTTGATTGAAAATATTCAACGTGAAAACTTGAATCCGATGGAAGAAGCCAACGCTTTGCACCGATTGCGTGAAGAGTTTTCGATGACGCATCAAGAAGCAGCAGAAGCCGTAGGTCGATCTCGTGCAGCGGTGTCTAATTTATTACGCCTTAGAAATTTGAATGACGATGTTAAACGTTTGGTGGAGAATGGTGATCTTGAAATGGGACATGCTCGTGCACTTCTAGCCTTAGAAGGTGAATTGCAATCAGACACCGCTAAAAATATTGTCGAAAAAGGCATGTCCGTGCGTGACACAGAGCAGTTGATTCGACGTTTATTAAAGCCAAAGAAAGAAAAGCCGCATCAATCGGAGTCATTGTTGGCGGAGATCGAGCAGATTGAAAAACAGATCAGCGAAAAATTGGGTGACCGAGTTACGTTAAAACACACTCTAAGTGGTAAAGGAAAACTGGTTATTGATTATTCAGGGATGGCTGATTTGAAAGATATTATTAGCCACATCAAATAATAAACATTCATTGGGTTAAAGGAAATTTTCAGCAATGTATAGTGATGATGATATTGATTCAGCCGTAAAGGCAGGCATCATGACTAATCAATTAGCGACAGCTTTTCGAGATCATGTTGCACAACAAAGAAGCACCCCCATAGTCGATGAAGAACAGTTCCGTCTAATTACTGGGTTCAATGATATTTTTGTCGTAATTGCATGCATATTGTTGCTGGTATCAGTCTCATGGATAGGTGGCTCTGTTTCTTTGTTTTTGGGTGCATTATTGCAGGTTATAACCGCATGGGGGCTTGCAGAATACTTCATCCGTAAACGCCGAATGTCATTACCATCAATTGTATTATTGCTTGCTTTCGTGGGAGGTGTGTTTGTAACCGGACATGCTTTTCTTGCTAATGTGGATTTAAATGATGATTTATTAAAAGGCATTGTAAGTGTCGCGGCGGCATTTGCCGCATGGTTGCACTGGCAGCGTTTTAGAGTACCAATAACGGTAGCGGCAGGAACCGCAACATTGGTTGCGGCAGTTATGTTGTTATTGTTTGGATGGATACCTGGGATCAGATCATTGATGCTTCCGCTAATATTTTTTGCAGGCGTTATGGTGTTCCTTTTAGCGATGCGCTGGGACTCATCTGATACGCAACGTCAAACACGGCGATCAGATGTTGCCTTTTGGTTACATTTACTGGCTGCGCCACTTCTTGTGCATCCAATTTTTTCCATTTTGATCTCTTCGAATGCTGAGATTGGTTTATGGGGGGCAGCTTCTGTAGCAGGTTTATATTTCGTTATCGCTGTTATCTCACTTTCAATAGATCGAAGGGCTCTCATGGTTTCAGCCCTTGCTTATGTGCTTTATGCGGTTAATAGCATTTTTGACCAATATGGAGTGGTTAGTCTCGGTTTTGCATTTACAGCCTTTTGCATTGGTTCAGGCTTATTATTACTTTCAGCATTTTGGCATGTATGTCGTCAGGCTGTTATCGTGCATTATCCAATCTCAATTCAGCAACGATTACCATCATTACGGTAAGTATCCAACAATTTCATTGACCTAATAAGTGCTTGTTCTATATAATGCCGTGTTTTGCTGAATGGGCAAACAAAATCCAGTGGAATAGGGATGGACAGTAGAATAAGGGTTCAGCCCATCAATCAGCTCCTAAAAAAGCAGGTTGTGTTACTGGCAATAACAGTTTTAACACTCCTTTGGTGGCAAGGAAGTAATGAAGCGATAGCCGGCTTGTATGGTGGATGTATCGCAATTGTTAATACCTTGTTGCAAAGATGGCACTTGATTGGCGCGGCAACGCAAGCTAAATCAGATGCGGGAATGAATTTACGCAAAGCGTATCGTTGTATTATTGAGCGATGGATAGTAACTATCGTGATGTTTGTTGTTGGTTTTGCAGTATTAAGGTTTTTACCTCTGCCATTGATGACAGGCTTTATCGTAATACAGTTTGCTTTATTATTTGGATATAAGAATCGGGCTTAACTAAAAAAATATGGCTAGTGAAACGCTGACTTCTACAGAATATATAAGACATCATTTACAAAACCTGACTTTTGGTCAGCACCATGATGGTTCATGGGGTTTAGCACATGATGCGGCAGAAGCTGCCGATATGGGATTTTGGGCAATCAATGTCGACAGTATGGGCATGACCCTGTTGTTGGGCACCTTGTTGATGTGGTTTTTCCGTCGCGTCGCAAAGAAAGTTGAGGCGGGTGTTCCATCAGGCGCTCAAAACTTTGCTGAATGGGTTATTGATTTTATCAATGATAGTGTTCGTGGCTCTTTCTCTGGGCGAAATCCAATGGTCGCACCATTAGCATTCACTATCTTCCTCTGGATATTTTTAATGAACTTGATGGACTTATTGCCCATCGATTTAGTTCCTGAAATAGCTAAATTTATCGGTTCAAATGTATTTGGCATGGATCCACATGCTGTCTTTTTCAAAGTAGTACCATCAACTGATCCAAATGTGACCTTCGGTATGGCGTTTGGCGTGTTTTTCTTGGTATTGTTTTACAGTATTAAAATTAAAGGTTTAGGTGGCTTTGTCGGTGAGCTAACACTAGAACCTTTTGGCAAGTGGGCAATCCCTGCTAACTTCTTATTAGAAGGTGTCAACTTAATTTCTAAACCTATTTCACTTGCATTACGGTTATTCGGTAACATGTATGCTGGCGAAATGATCTTCATCCTGATTGCAATTATGTTTAGTGCTGGCGCTGTTATGGCTTCTCTGGGCGCTGTATTGCAAGTTGGTTGGGCAATTTTCCATATTCTGATTATTACTTTGCAAGCGTTTATTTTTATGACCTTGACCATTGTATATTTAGATATGGCACATCAAGAACATCACTAAAATTTTTACTTTAATTTTTACTTTGTAGGGGAAAAACATGGAATCAGCATTACTTTATATTGCAGGCGCATTGATGATGGGTTTAGGTGCCTTGGGTGCCGCTGTAGGTATCGGTATTTTAGGTGGTCGCTTTTTGGAAGGCGCAGCTCGCCAACCTGAATTGATCCCAATGCTACGTACACAATTCTTCATCGTTATGGGTCTTGTTGATGCGGTACCAATGATTGCAGTTGGTTTAGCAATGTACATTCTGTTTGCGGTTGCATAATAAGTAGTCAGTTTGGTTTTAGACTATTTAGCAATAATAAAGAGGTACAAACATGAATCTTAATGCAACCATTATTGGGCAAATGATAGCCTTTGCTATCTTTGTTGCTTTTTGCATGAAGTATGTGTGGCCACCTATTATGGCTGCATTGGAAGAGCGTACGAAGAAAATTGCAGATGGGCTTGCAGCAGCAGAACGTGGCAGATATGAGCAAGAACTAGCCGAAAAACGTGCACAACAAGTTATTCATGAAGCGAAAGAGCAAGCGAATGAAATTATTTCGCAAGCACAACGTCGTGGTAATGAAATTGTTGATGAATCAAAAGATACTGCACGCATTGAAGGTGATCGTATTTTGGTTTCTGCAAAAGCAGAGATTGAGCAAGAAGCAAATCGTGCAAAAGATGAGCTTCGGTTACAAGTGGGTAGTATTGCGATAGCGGGTGCGGCAAAAATTCTTGACCGTGAAATTGATAAAAAAGCACATACCAATTTGTTAGACGAATTGGTAAGTCAGATCTAGAGGTAATTTAGAATGGCTGAAGCAATTACTATCGCGCGACCTTATGCAAATGCAGTGTTTTCAATTGCTAATGAAAAAAGTGAGCTGAAAGCATGGTCTGACTTACTTGCGTTATTTGCGCAATGTGTAGCAGATCCAAAAATGCAGTCCATAATTTCAAGCCCAGCAGTGAGTGATGAGCAGGTTATTACTCTGATGGCTGATATTGCCGGTGAATTAATGAGTGATGATGCTCTTAATACGCTGAAAGTATTAGCAGACAATAATCGTTTGCAGTTATTAGGCGATATTGCGGTGATTTATGAAGAATTACGAGCAGAAGCAGAGCAAGTAATAACCGCTGATGTAACAACAGCTCAGAAATTAACGGCAGAACAAATAAAGAACATTTCAGCCGCGTTGAAAAAACGCCTAGGCAGAGATGTGACGCTGAATACAAGTGTTGATAAAAGCTTGTTAGGTGGCGCAATTATTCGAGCAGGTGATCTAATTATTGATGGATCTGCCTTGGGAAAACTGAACAGACTGGCCAACGCTATTAATTAGTAGCCGGTTTATAGAGGAAACAAAGATGCAACTGAATTCAGCAGAAATCAGTGACCTAATCAAAAAGCGAATTGAAAGCTTTGATGGGGCAACTGAAGCACGTACAGAAGGTACTGTTGTCGGTGTAACCGACGGTATCGTTCGTGTTCATGGTTTAGCAGATGTTATGGCGGGGGAGATGCTTGAGTTCCCAGGTAATACATTTGGTATGGCTTTAAACTTAGAGCGTGACTCTGTCGGTGCTGTAGTATTAGGCCCATACCAACACATCACAGAAGGCGACAGTGTTAAATGTACGGGTCGTATTTTGGAAGTACCTGTTGGTGAAGGTCTACTGGGTCGCGTTGTCGATGCATTAGGTCAGCCAATTGATGGTAAAGGCGATATCGTAGCTTCAGGTACAGCGCCAATTGAGAAAGTCGCACCGGGCGTTATCGATCGTCAATCAGTTGATCAACCGCTTCAAACTGGTTTGAAATCAGTTGATGCGATGATTCCTATTGGTCGAGGTCAACGTGAGTTGATCATCGGTGATAGACAAACGGGTAAAACAGCCATTGCTGTTGATGCAATCATCAACCAAAAAGGTACAGGCGTTAAATGTATTTATGTTGCGATTGGTCAAAAAGCCTCTTCTATTGCTAACGTTGTTCGTAAATTAGAAGAGCATGGTGCATTGGAATATACCACTATTGTAGCTGCATCGGCTTCTGATACTGCTGCCTTACAATTTATCGCCCCTTACGCAGGTTGTTCAATGGGTGAGTACTACCGTGATAAAGGTGAAGACGCATTAATTATTTATGATGATTTGACTAAACAAGCCTGGGCTTACCGTCAAGTATCATTATTGTTACGTCGCCCACCAGGTCGTGAAGCTTATCCTGGTGATGTTTTCTACATTCACTCTCGTTTATTAGAGCGTGCTTCACGTGTAAGTGCTGACTATGTGGAAAAAATTACCAATGGTAAAGTGAAAGGTAAAACTGGTTCACTAACCGCATTGCCCATCATCGAAACCCAAGCGGGTGACGTATCTGCTTTTGTACCAACTAACGTAATTTCAATTACAGATGGTCAGATATTTTTAGAAACAGATTTGTTTAACTCCGGTATACGTCCTGCGATTAACGCTGGTTTATCAGTATCACGAGTTGGTGGTGCTGCTCAAACTAAGATCATTAAGAAGTTGGGTGGTGGTACTCGTCTTGATTTAGCACAATATCGTGAGTTAGCAGCGTTTGCTCAATTTGCTTCTGATCTTGATGAAGCGACACGTAACCAAATTCAACGTGGTCAGCGCGTGACTGAATTAATGAAACAAGCACAATATCAGCCGTTATCAATTGCTGAAATGGCGGTGTCATTATTCTCAGCTAACGAAGGTTTCCTTGATGATGTTGATGTTGACAAAGTAGGTTCTTTCGAAGCGGCATTATTATCAAATATGAAATCTAACCATACTGATTTGATGGCTAAAATTAACGAAACTGGTGGCTTTGATGCTGAAATTTCAGACGGTATACGCTCTGCAATTGAAGAATTCAAAAAAACAGGTAGTTGGTAAGCGGAGCGTAAGCAATGGCTAGCGGCAAAGAGATACGGACTCAGATAGCAAGCATCAAAAACACGCAGAAAATCACGCGTGCGATGGAGATGGTTGCGGCGAGTAAAATGCGTAAGGCTCAAGAACGTATGGCGGCTACGCGTCCTTATTCGGATAAGATCCATAATGTCATAAAACATTTGGCTTTTGCACACCCTGAATACAAACATGTGTATTTACAAGATCGTGCCGAAGAGAAACGAGTTGGTTACATTATTGTTTCATCTGATCGTGGATTATGTGGTGGCTTAAATAATAATTTATTTAGAACAGTACTTGGCGAGATTGCTGAAAAAACCGATAAAGGTTTAGAAGTTGATGTCTGTACTATCGGCCAAAAAGCATCAGGCTTTTTTAGTCGCCTACCCCTAAATCATGTAGGGCAAGCCGTTCAATTAGGCGATGCACCGCGACCACATGAATTAGTCGGTGCAGTGAAAGTGATGTTGGATGCCTTTGAAGAAGGGCGAATTGATAGCTTATACCTTGTTTATAATGAGTTTGTGAACACCATGACTCAAAAAAACAAGACGGTTAAGCTGTTACCAGCCAAGCCAGAAGAACCAGATGAAGAGTTATCTCATCATTGGGACTATATCTATGAGCCTGATGCAAAAGATGTATTAGATAACTTGTTGGTTAGATATATTGAGTCTTTGGTTTATCAAGGTGTTGTTGAAAACATTGCGTGTGAACAAGCATCGCGTATGGTTGCGATGAAAAGTGCATCTGATAATGCAGGTGACCTTATTGATGACTTGCAATTGGTTTACAACAAAGCGCGCCAAGCGGCTATCACACAAGAGATATCCGAAATTGTTGCCGGCGCAGCTGCGGTATAACGTAAATAAAACAGGGTATAAATACCCAAACGTATTGAAAGAGGAAGCAAGATGAGCTCTGGAAAGATTGTACAAATTATCGGTGCCGTTGTTGACGTGGAATTTCCACGCGATAGCCTACCAAAAGTATACGATGCCTTAACGGTTGAAGAATCAGGCCTTACGCTTGAAGTTCAACAACAATTAGGTGACGGTGTTGTTCGTGCGATTGCGATGGGTGTAACAGATGGTCTTAAACGTGACTTAGCTGTTTCAAACACTGGCGATTCGATCCAAGTCCCTGTTGGTCAAAAAACATTGGGCCGAATCATGGACGTATTGGGTAACCCAATTGATGACAAAGGTCCTATTGGCGAAGACGTTAGAATGTCTATCCACCGTAAAGCGCCTGCATTTGATGAGTTAGCTGCAAGTAATGAATTACTTGAATCAGGTATCAAAGTTATCGATTTGATTTGTCCATTCGCTAAGGGTGGTAAAGTTGGCCTGTTTGGTGGTGCTGGTGTAGGTAAAACAGTCAACATGATGGAGCTTATCCGTAACATTGCGACTGAGCATGATGGTTTCTCAGTATTCGCTGGTGTAGGTGAGCGTACTCGTGAAGGTAACGATTTCTATCATGAAATGACAGATTCAAACGTTATCGACAAGGTATCATTAGTTTACGGTCAAATGAATGAGCCACCAGGTAACCGTTTACGTGTTGCGCTGACGGGTTTAACCATGGCTGAAAATTTCCGTGATGAAGGCCGTGACGTATTATTCTTCGTTGATAACATCTACCGTTACACATTAGCAGGAACAGAAGTATCTGCATTGTTAGGTCGTATGCCATCAGCGGTAGGTTACCAACCAACACTTGCTGAGGAAATGGGTGCATTACAAGAACGTATTACCTCTACTAAGATTGGTTCTATTACATCAATCCAAGCGGTATACGTACCTGCCGATGATTTAACAGATCCATCTCCAGCAACAACATTTGCTCATTTGGATGCGACCGTTGTATTGTCTCGTTCAATTGCTGAATTAGGTATCTATCCTGCGATTGATCCTTTGGATTCTACCAGTCGTCAATTAGATCCTTTAGTGGTTGGCAACGAGCATTATGAAATCGCTCGTGGTGTTCAAGGTACATTACAACGTTATAAAGAATTGAAAGATATCATCGCGATCTTGGGTATGGACGAATTATCTGAAGAAGATAAATTAACGGTATCACGCGCTCGTAAAATTCAACGTTTCTTATCACAACCATTCTTCGTTGCAGAAGTATTTACCGGTAGCCCTGGTAAATATGTCGCATTGAAAGACACTTTGGCTGGCTTTAAAGGTATCTTAAATGGTGACTATGATGCACTACCAGAACAAGCGTTCTACATGGTGGGTGTGATTGAAGAAGCTGTAGAGAAAGCGAAAACACTTTAAGTTTTCAGGGGAGATACTATGGCTATGACTATTCATGTTGACATCGTAAGTGCTGAAAAAGAGATCTACTCAGGTCTGGTTGATGCTGTCTTTGCATCAGCAGTGATGGGTGAGTTAGGTATTTATCCTCGCCACACACCATTGTTGACGAGTCTAAAACCCGGTGAAGTTCGTGTTTTAGTAAATGGTAAAGAAGAGCAATTCTACGTTTCAGGCGGTATGCTCGAAGTTCAACCTCATGTGGTAACAATATTGGCTGATACTGCAATGCGTGCTGATGATGTTGATGAAGCCGCTGCATTAGAAGCAAAAGAAAATGCTGAACGTGCACTGAAAGATACAGACGCGAAAATGGAGTATGCTGAAGCACAAGCTAAATTGGCTGAAGCAATGGCTCAATTGAGAGTGATTGATCGTATGCGTAAAGGCAAAGGCCATTAATCTAGCTTAAAACCAATGTTAAAATTGAAAGGCTGTCATTAATGACAGCCTTTTTTTTTGACTGTTATAATCCAAGCTATCAAATTATCTGATGGAAACGTCCTCAATATGTCACTAAGTATCATCATCCTTGCTGCAGGCAAGGGGACCAGAATGAAATCCACCATGACTAAAGTCATGCACAAATTGGCGGGTAGACCTTTACTCGAACACGTTATCGATACCGCCCAATCGTTGATGCCAAATAGCTTTGCCGTAGTTTGCGGTAATGAAGCTGAGCAAGTGACGCCCTTGCTAGAAAATCGAAAGGTGATTGCTGTTATGCAGCCCGAACAAAAGGGTACAGGTCATGCGGTCATGCAGGCTGTTCCTGTCTTTGAACATGCCGATCAGGTATTAGTGTTATATGGTGACGTGCCGTTAACGCAACAATCGACATTAGACAGTTTAATTCAATGTGGTGATTCACAAAGTTGTCGAATTTTGACAACGGAACTTAATGATCCAACAGGCTATGGCCGTATCGTGCGCAATGATGCTGGAGACGTTATCTGCATCACCGAACAGAAAGATGCCGATCAAGCTACGTTAGCGATCAAGGAAGTGAATAGCGGCATTATGGTATTGCCAGCACAGTGGTTAAGGGCTTCTTTATCTAAACTTGAAAACAATAATGCTCAAGGTGAATATTACTTAACCGATATGGTGGCTTTAGCGGTTGCCGATGGTTTAGCGATCAAAACCGTTTGCTGTGTTGATAATGCTGAAGTAGCTGGGGTGAATACCCGACAGCAATTAGCTGAATTAGAGCGTCATTATCAGCAGCAGCAAGCTAATAAATTGATGGCCGCGGGTGTGACTTTGTCTGATCCAGCACGTTTAGATATTCGTGGTGATGTGACTATCGGCCGAGATGTGACAATAGATGTGAATGTCATTCTCGAAGGCAAAGTCACCATTGCTGACAATGTAAATATAGGTGCTAACTGCATTATTAAAGATGCAGAGATTGGCAGTGGAACAGAGATATTAGCCAATAGCATGATTGATACAGCCACCATTGGCACCAATGTCAGTATAGGTCCTTTTGCTCGTTTAAGACCGGGCACTGTACTTTCGAATCAAGCAAAAATTGGTAATTTTGTTGAGACCAAGAATGCCAATATTGGCCAAGGATCGAAGGTTAATCATCTGAGTTATATTGGCGATACCGATATGGGTGAAAACGTTAATATTGGTGCTGGCACGATTACCTGTAATTATGACGGGGCTAATAAACACCGTACTACGATTGGTGATAATGTTTTTATTGGCTCAGACAGTCAGTTAATAGCACCTGTTACGATTGCTGATGGTGCGACGATTGGTGCTGGTACTACTTTGCGAAAAGATGCAGCGGAAGGGGCTTTGACCTTAACTAAGTCTATTCAGAAGACGGTAGCGGGTTGGAAGAGGCCGGTTAAGAAGAAGTAATACAGTGTTGCCATGAGCTAAATTTTTCATCAAACTTGTCAATGATAATGGATTATTTTAATGGTTAATAAAGGTAGTTCGGATAAAGAGATCACGATTAATACTGGTGGCGTCACACTTAAAGGTGATGTCGTTGATGATGTTAGGAAGCCAATAAAACGTCTAGCATCAACTACAGACTCGATATTAAGGCTTTTTGATAATGTTGTAGGGCTTCCAGTCGATTATCTGAGCACACGTTTAGAGCCCTTTAGGGAAAAGTATCGAGGAATCTAAAAAGATCCCTAGTGAAAATTTTCAAGAACCTACCTTCAGGGTCGGTTGCTCTGTTCTAAGACATGTTGCCTACTCGGCAGAAGAGCCAGAGATACAAGAGCTATTTGCTAAACTTTTAGCGACCGCATCAGATAAATCAAAATGTAAAATAGTACATCCGATCTTTGCTTCTGTTATCAATGATCTAACACCAAGTGAAGCCAAATTGTTAGTTGCGATTAATAATTACAGACCCTCTTTCAGAATGCTCTTAGAAGACATGAGTCGCATTGCAAAACTTGCAGATATTTCTGACGAGTCTTATGTATATGCTGGTATTTCAAATTTATTAAGACTCGGGTTAATTGAAAAGGAAGTAAAAGAGAGAAAGTTGCCGAAGGAGTCTTTGCATAAAATTGGGATGGGAGCTAGATTTTATAATCCCCGCGATATCGAGCAATTTTTCAATAACACTACAAGAGCTATCAATGATCTTAATGAGATGAACAGTTCTGTAATAAAAGTCTTGCAGGAGCAGAGGTTGGACACGGCCATGCGTATATCGATGTATGGAAGTCAGTTTCTCGATGCATGTATAAAATAAACATTGTTCAATTAAAACAACGAAAGAGATCAGACTTGAAGGAAATACACTTTTAGTTTTATTTCGGACTAAAGCCCGAGTTCATTTTCTTTACGTGCCTAAAGAAAACGAACCAAAAGAAAAGGCAGCCCATGCTTGCCCTTCGGGTTCCCGGTGCTTCTCAACCTGTTTGGATACGACGGAAACTCGCTGATGCTCAAACAACCGTCGTGTTTAATCCAAACAGATTTCCGATGCGCGGCTTCGCATAAGGGCATCGATGGAATTCTTCTAATGGCTTATTAAATAGCTAAAAGCCGTTCAAACAGTGCCTAATTTCAGGCCTTTTTCTCAACCAGATCCCGATAGGCATACCATGTTGCATGACCTAGCAATGGATAAATTACGATCATGCCCACTAGAAATGTTGCAAAACCTATTGCGGTGAGTAACACGATCAACGCTGCCCAAACCAACATGGTGAGTAGGTTAGATGTCACTACTTTAAAACTAATTGCCATGGCATCTACCGCGGGTATATCATTCTCAATAATGGCAGGTACCGATACCACTGATACCACAAATACGATACTGGCCAGTAAACCACCCACAACGATATAGAGCGTTAGTTGCATGGGGGTTACCAGTGCCAAAAAGCCACCCCATAAAGTTTGGTCCAGTGGTGGTGCAATGTCACCGATGGTTAGGGTTAACACTAGACCGGATATTAAAAACCACAGCACACTGAAGCCTAATAATATACCAGCAAGGTGGTTAAGCGAACTTTGGCAATGACGTAAACCTGCGAGGGAATCATCAAAACTGACCGATTCACCGGATTCATTTCGCCGTGATAATTCACACAGGCCTGCAGCCATGATCGGTCCTAGCAGCATAAAGCCGGAAATAGCGGCGGCGATGATATAGATGTTAACACTGGTGATAACTAGGACGACCAGTAGTAATGCGCTGACAGTGAGGCCATGTGCCAGACTGGCTTTTGGATGACGACTTATATCCTGCCAAGCTTGGGCAAGCCAGTTGAAAGGCCTGAGCAATGCAACGTGATGTATGGTTAGTTGAGAAGGGATTTTGTGATTGATATAACTTTGTACACTCATGTTCGTCTCCTTGTTTTGTCATGGAGCTTAGGTTGAGTTTAAAAAGACGGTTAGAACCGGCTTTTACTCGACTTATAAATCTGACTCTTAACTATTATTAAAGTTACATTAGTCTTGCTAAATTGTTAGTCATGTCATTTGGGCCAGAGTAAAAAAGCTCGCTGAAGGCGGGCTTTTCATTATTTCAGCAATAAAAACATTGCTCGGCCATTACGAGTGAGGTTCAATAGTAATTGTTTACCGTTATGCGCTAGAGGTTTGAAATCATCTAATGTTTTAATCGGCAATCGATTAGCCGATGTAATAATATCATTACTTCGTAAGCCAGCAGTCCAAGCAGGGCTGCCGCGTTTAACCGAATAAACCACTACCCCATCTAACTTGCCATAATAAGGTGAAGCTTCTTCGAGATCGCCAAAAGTTGCACCCGAAAGCTTAGGATGAACGGGGCCTTGTTGGGCTACTTGTTTTTGAGTTTCCGTTACCGTAGCTTCAAGTGTTTTAGCCTGGCCTTCACGCAGAATATCCAGCGTGATTGTTTTGCCAACTAAAAGTAAACCGATGGTATTGCGTAAACTATCAGCATTACGCAATTTATTACCGTCTATGGCTGTGATGACATCGCCTACTTGCAATCCTGCTTCATCGGCTGCGGAACCTTGCATGACGCGAGTAACAACTGCACCTTGCCCAGATTTAATATCAAATGCATTGGCTAATTCAGCTGTTATATCTTGCATTTGTACGCCGAGGTGCGCTCTACGGACTTCACCATGTTCAATAAGTTGATCAATAATTTGTTTGACCATATTACTGGGGATGGCAAAGCCAATTCCTATATTACCGCCCCTTTGTCCAGGTGAAAAAATGGCGGTATTAATGCCGACTAATTCACCACGCAAATTCACCAATGCACCACCGGAATTTCCAGGGTTAATAGAGGCATCAGTTTGAATAAAGTTTTCATAACCTTCTATACCCAAACCACTACGGCCGAGCGCACTGACAATACCTGATGTAACCGTTTGTCCCAGCCCAAAGGGATTACCAATAGCCACCACAAAATCACCCACTCGCAGTTTGTCCGAATCAGCAAGAGGCAGTGCTGTTAATTGTTCAGCTGGAATTTTAATTAAAGCGACATCAGTAGCGGGGTCGCTGCCAATAAGTTCGGCTTGGAAGCTTCGCCCATCTGTTAACGATACGGTAATTTCATCAGCACGATGAATGACATGATTATTGGTTAGTACTAAGCCTTGTTTGGCATCAAAAATAACACCCGAACCTAAACTTTGTTTTGTACGATGACGAGGTTGCTGTTCTGGGATATTAAAAAACCGGCGGAAAAAGGGGTCATCAAGCAAAGGATTATCTTGTATACGCACATTACTGCGCGTGGCGATATTGACTACAGCTGGTTTTGATCGGTCGAGCATGGGTGCCAGGGTTGGCATTTGCTCGTTATCGTTAAACCAGTTAAAAGGTAAAGCAGCGGTGGCAACCTGAATCAGCAGAGTAATACCTGCAAGCCAAACAAGAGATGTTTTAAATGTCGTCATATTCATTTGCCATTGCCTTCAATATGAAAAGTTATTAAAGCACTTTTTCAATAATTTCACGAGGATTAAAACTGAGTTCCTCGGACATCTGTTGATAGAATTCTTTTGCTTCATCAGTATCTGCTGGAGGAGTCACGATTTGTATGACCACAAACTGGTCACCAGGTTCTTTTCCAGGTAAACCACGTCCTTTGAGACGCATCTTCTGACCACTTTTTGCCCCAGCAGGAATAGTTAAGTTAATTTTACCAGCTAATGTTGGCACTGTTACCTTGGCGCCTAATGCTGCTTCCCATGGTGCAATGGGTAAATTAAGGATGACATCCTTATTGTCCAGACGATAGTGTAAATGAGCAGCGATCTGAACTTCTAAATACAAGTCTCCAGCTTTACCGCCCATTCCAGATTTCCCTTGCCCCGAAAGACGAATTTTCTTACCAGAAGTAATGCCGGAAGGGATTTTGACATTAAGTGTGCCGGTTTGAGTTGAGCCATTTGGACGACGAATGGCTTTTTTCGCGCCATTGAAAGCATCTTCTAAGGAAATAGTGATTTTGGCGTTCACATCTTCACCTTGAGCAAAGAAACTATCGTCACCACCCATACCCGCTCCACCACCAAACATGCTTTCAAAGAAGTTACTGAAGTTGCCATGACCACTGCTCGCACCTTGCTGTCCCCAACCGGGAGGCGGTGTGAATGACTGACCATTTTGGTAGTTTGAGCCAAAGCGATCATATTGGGCTCGTTTTTCAGCGTCTTTTAATACCTCATAGGCTTCACCCACTTCTTTGAATTTAGCTTCAGCATTAGCTTCTTTACTGACATCAGGATGATATTTTCGCGCCAGTTTACGATAGGCTTTTTTAAGCTCATCTTTTGAAACATCTCGAGAAACACCGAGGATTTGATAATAGTCTTTGTATTCCATAAAACAGTCTTTGTTAGTCAAATTTGATTTGGATCAATAAATGGGGTCTATATTGATAGTTTTCAATAGGAAGCAGGAAATTCCTGATGCCATAGAAGTTAGAGTATGAGAAAATTTCTGCCTATTTTAAATTGTTAATTAATTTTGGGTATGATTAAAGATGTCTTCTATGCGTAAATTATCACTATTTATTGCTTTGGCGAGCGCCTCAGCATCAACAGTTATATTAGCTGAAACCAATTTAAATTTGGATGAACTTGTTGTAACAGGGACGCGTTCTGAAACTTCTCTTATGGATTTGGCAGGCAATACGGGCAAGGTTCATCAAGAAGATATTGATTTACTCAATGCAGATCACATTGAGGAAACATTATTACGTATTCCTGGCGTGAATTTGCAGCGTGGTAATGGTGTTGAAATGACAATAGCATTGCGGTCACCTGTGTTAACAGGACCTGGTGCGGGTGGTGCATTCTTATTTATGGAAGACGGTATAGCGCTTCGCTCGGCAGCATTTGGTAATAATAATGGTTTATCAGAAGCGCATTTTGAACAAGCGGGTGGTATTGAAGTTATTCGCGGTCCTGGTAGTGCTTTATATGGCTCGAATGCGGTGCATGGTTTGGTGAATGTGTTAACACGGGCACCATCTGACGAGTTGGAACGTAAAATTGATTTTACGACAGGATCAGATGATTTATATAAGGTCAGGAGCTCGGTAAGTAACACAGTTGGCGCTCATGCTTATCGTTTCAGTTTTAGTGGTGTTGATGATGGTGGCTGGCGTGATGAATCTGGTCTTGGTCAGCAAAAAATGACGTTGCGGCATGATTATTTTGCAGATAATGGCGATAGTTTAAAAACAGTTCTTTCTGCTTTTAATGTTAATCAGGAAACGGCTGGTTTTATCAAAAGCTCAGATGAAAAAGCCTATAAAGACGGTTCACTTAATAAAACTAATCCAGATCCAGATGCCTATCGTGATTGGTGGTCGGTAAGATTATCAACACGCTGGGATCATGAAACGGCAAATGGTAATACATTAAGTATCACACCATATGTTCGTAGTAATGGCATGGAATTCCGCCAACATTACCTGCCATCAAGAGCGATTGAAGAAAATGAACATCAAAGTGTCGGTGTTCAAGCGGCATATTATATTGATCTAGATGCGGGCCATACGGTTATTTTTGGGACGGATGTTGAATATACCGATGGTAGTTTAAAAGAAACACAAGAGCGGGCAAGTTATACCTTCTTTGGTAAAAATAGACAGCAGGGTGTTCATTTTGACTATGATGTTGATGCGATAACCATTGCACCGTATGTTCATGCAGAATGGCAATTGGCTGAAAAATGGCGAGCGACCACAGGACTGCGTTTTGAACATGTAAATTATCGTTATCGTAACAATATTGCAGATGGAACAGGCATGGCAGATGGTAGCGATTGTTTTGCTGGTCCAGCAACAGAATGTCTATATAACAGACCTGCTGATCGTGACGACACCTTTAACGATTGGAGTCCTAAATTAGGTTTGGTGTATCGTTTAGCGGAAACACATAGTGTATTCGCCAACTTATCTCGGGGACATCGTGCTCCACAAACAACCGATCTTTATCGTCTACAAAACCAACAAGCCGTAGGCGATCTTGATTCAGAGCAAGCAGATAGTTTAGAAATTGGTATTCGCGGAGACATCCAACAAATTAGTTATGAAGTGTCGGTATTTTATATGAAGAAAAAGAACTTTTTCTTCCGTGATTCTGCTGGCCTGAACGTATCGGATGGTAAAACTAAACATAAAGGTATTGAAGCCAGTATCGCTATACCACTAGGTGATCAATTTGATATTGCTGCCAGTTATACCCATGCGAAGCATGAATATGATTTTGATAACGCATCAAGTGGTGTTGAGTCTGGTAACGATGTTGATACGGCACCTAAAAATATTTCTAATATTCGTTTAGGCTGGAACTTTAAAGCCAATAGCCGAGCAGAATTAGAATGGAGTCATATTGGTAAATATTATTTGGATCCATCAAATACCCATGAATATGAAGGGCATGATTTAGTTAATTTACGCGTTAATACCCAAGTGACAAATAACGTGGCTATTCATGGTCAAATTAAGAACTTACTTGATGAAGAATATGCTGACCGAGCAGACTTTGCTTTTGGTGATTATCGTTTCTTTCCAGGAAGAGATCGTCATTACGAGATGGGCGTAAGTTACAGTTTTTAAGTATGTAGCTTAAATTGAAGTAAAAAAAGCGGTGATATTGTCACCGCTTTTTTATTTGTGCTCTTTATAAGTGTTTAGTCTTGGCGTTGAGATCGGGCATAACGAATAGCGGCTTTGACTTGGTTGGGCGCAGTGCCACCCAAATGGTCACGTGCGGCTACAGAACCTTCTAAAGTCAATACATCAAAGACATCATCACTAATTTGGCTTGAGAAGGATTGTAGTTCTTCTAATGAGAGCTCGGATAAGTCTTTATTGTGTTTAATACCGTAGGCAACGGATAAACCGACCACTTCATGAGCATCGCGGAAGGCAACGCCTTTACGGACTAAGTAATCCGCCAAGTCAGTTGCTGTTGCATAACCACGCAAAGCGGCGTTCCGCATATTGTCTGGTTTGACGGTAATTGCGCCCATCATGTCGGCATAAACGCGTAAAGAGCCTAACAATGTATCGATTGTGTCAAATAATGGCTCTTTGTCTTCTTGATTGTCTTTATTGTAGGCTAGTGGTTGATTCTTCATCAAGGTGAATAAATTGAACATATTGCCGTAAACGCGGCTGGTTTTACCACGGATTAATTCGGGTACATCTGGGTTTTTCTTTTGTGGCATTATTGATGAGCCGGTGCAAAAAGCATCACCTAAATCAACAAAATCAAATTGTGCCGATGACCAAATAATCAATTCTTCCGAAAATCGAGATAGATGCATCATTAAAATAGAGGCAAAACTATTAAATTCGATGGCAAAATCACGATCACTCACGGCATCTAATGAATTAAGACAAATACGTTCAAAGCCTAATAATTTTGCCGTCAGCTCACGATCAATTGGGAAAGTTGTGCCGGCGAGTGCTGCGGCACCTAAAGGTGATGAGTTAACTCGTTTTGCACAGTCATCAAGACGTTCTGCATCACGTACTAACATTTCATACCAGGCCATCATGTGGTGCCCAAAGGTAATAGGTTGAGCAACTTGTAAATGAGTGAATCCGGGCAGAATTGTTTCAGCTTCACGTTCGGCGACATTGAGTAATGCGTCTTGTAAGCGAAAAAGTTCAGATTTAATCGGTTCAATCATATCGCGCAAATAAAGTCGGACGTCGGTTGCAACCTGATCATTACGAGATCGACCAGTGTGAAGTTTTTTGCCCACTTCACCAATCAATGCAATCAAGCGCGCCTCGATATTCATATGTACATCTTCTTGTGCAATAGACCATTCAAAGTTGCCACTTTCAATTTCAGTAGCAATTTTTCCGAGACCAACAATGATCTGTTCACATTCATTATCTGTTAAAACTCCCACGCTACTTAGCATGGTGGCATGAGCAATCGATCCTTGAATGTCTTGTTGGTACATACGTTGATCAAATTGAACTGACGCAGTGAATTCTTCAACAAAGGCATTTGTTGGTTGTGTTAAACGAGCCGAAGATAATTTTTTATTGGGCGTAGTCATGATTCAGATCTTGAGTAATCGAAATAAAGGATGAATTATAACGCGCTTATTCGGCAATCATGGTAGAAATGCTAGAATTTGACGGTAGCCATATCATTGTTGGGCTAAAGTTTTACTCACACATGCGAAGAAAATTCATGACAAACAGAATTGTAAAAATTGCTACCCGTAAAAGTCCACTTGCACTATGGCAAGCTGAATATGTTCGTGATGCGTTAATAGCATTGCATCCTGACCTGCGGGTTGAGTTGGTTAAAATGAGCACGCAAGGTGACAAAATTCTAGATGTGCCTTTAGCAAAAGTAGGTGGTAAAGGGCTTTTTGTTAAAGAGCTGGAACAAGGTATGTTAGCTGGAGATGCTGATATTGCCGTTCATTCGATGAAAGATGTGCCTGTTGAATTCCCAGAGGGTTTGCATTTGCCAGTGGTGTGTCAGCGTGAAGATCCTCGCGACGCCTTTGTGTCTAATCAATATCAATCACTAGAAAATTTACCTATCGGTGCCAAAGTGGGCACTTCAAGTTTGCGTCGCGAATGCCAGTTACGTGCATATCGTCCTGATCTGGATGTATTGCCTTTACGGGGTAATGTTAATACACGATTAGCCAAGCTGGATGCGGGTGATTATGATGCCATTATTTTAGCGTCAGCAGGGCTAAAGCGATTAGGGTTTGAAGATAGAATTCGTTCTGCATTAACGCCTGAACAGAGTTTACCTGCCATTGGTCAAGGTGCTGTGGGTATTGAGACTCGAGTTGACGATGAAGAAATTAATGCCTTGATTGCGCCACTACGATGCCCTGAAACGTGGATAGTTGTCTCTGCCGAGCGTGCATTAAACAAACGGCTATCAGGTGGTTGTCAGGTACCTATTGCGGGTTATGCAATATTAGATAATGACAAAATATGGTTACGGGGTTTAGTGGGGAGGCCCGATGGCAGTTTGATGTTGCGATCAGAAATCACTGGTCAGGCGGCAGATGCTGAAGCCTTAGGTATTCAATTGGCGGAAGACTTGCTATCTCAAGGAGCGGATAAAATTTTGGCAGAGGTCTATGGCAACGAATAAACTATTAAATGGAATTAAAGTTTTAATTACACGACCACAACAACAAGCAAAAGACTTGTGTAAAAGGGTTAACGATACTGGGGCGATTGCTATTTCCTTCCCTGTTATTGAAATCGTTCCTATTCCTTATGAACAATGGTCAGAATGTGAAATTGATAAACAAGATCTGCTCATTTTCATCAGCCGTAATGCGGTATCGAATTTTGTGGAGGAATTGACAGACCTTCTCCCAGAAAGTATTCAGTTAGCGGCTGTGGGGCGTGGTACAGCAGAGCTGATGAAGACATATAATCTTCGTGTTGATATTCAGCCTGTCCAATCATCAGGTAGTGAAGGTTTATTGGCAGTGCCAGAGTTGCAGGATGTAGTCGGGAAAAACATAGTCATTATCCGAGGAAAAGGTGGTCGAGAATTGCTGGCGGAGTCATTAGCGGCAAGAGGTGCTAAGATTGAGTATATTGAAGTTTATGAGCGAATTTTAGCGTCACCATCAGCTTTACAATATCAGCAAGCCTTAAATGCTGACTGTATAGTCTGTACCAGTGTAATGGGCGTGCAAAATTTGCATGCTTTGTTGAAAGATAGGACGCAAGAATTATTAGAAAAGCCAATGATTGTGGTGAGTGAAAGAATTCGCCACCATGCATTATCATTAGGATTTGAGAATATTGTGGTGACAACTCAGGTAAGCGATCAAGCAATAGTCCACCAATTGGTTGAAATGGAAAGAGAGTGATGGAAAATAAAACAGAGGCTAAAGACTCAAAAAAGGCTGCTCAGGATATTGAAGTGATGCGTGCCGACAGCTCAAAAGATAATTCGAAAACGATGCTGATATGGTTAGCATTACTGAGTTTATTATGTCTTCAGGCAGGTTTTTATTGGCTGTGGCTTCAACAGTCATCGCAAAATGAGGCGCTTAATCAACAGTTAGCGGTGGTTCAACAAGCCTCACAGCACAACATATCATCACAAGAACTTATTGCTAAAAATCAATCGCTGTTAACCACGCTAGAACAAGATCAGCAAGAGATGGCGATGCGTGTTCAGGTATTAAGTGAGAGTCAGCAATTATCAATAGGCGATGTTAAACAATATTGGGCATTAGCCGAAGTTGAATATTTATTGAATGTTGCTAATCAGCGAGTGGTATTGGCTAATGATATCGCTGGTGCACAATCGGCACTTGAAATGGCCGATAAACGCATTGAGGCATTATCAGATTACCGACTTCATCCGCTTAGAGCATTATTAGCAGAAGAACAATTGGCATTGGCGGCAGTGACTAAATTGGATATTGAAGGAATGGGTTTGCAGTTGAAAAGTGCGTTGGATAATGTCGAAAATTTACAGATATTAACGGGGCCGACGATTGCTAGTGAGCAACAAGAAACAATAGCTTCTAATCCAGATACCTTTCAAGGTGTACTTGATCAAGCTTGGCAAGAAGTTAAATCTCTGGTGGTTATTCGACATCAAGAGGGGTCAGCTGCGGCAGTATTAGTACCCGAACAGCAATATTTTTTGTATCAAAATTTACGTTTGAAGCTTGAGTCTGCTCAGCTTGCCTTGTTGAGTGGCGAACAAGTGATGTATGAACAAAGTCTAAATTCAGCAGCACAATGGCTACAAAAGTATTTTATTGGTGAAGACCGTGATGCTATTTTGCAGGTGGTGACATCATTGCAATCAGTACAAATCATTGTAGAACAGCCTGATATTTCTGCGTCGTTAACGTGGCTGCAGCAGCAAGGCGAGCAATAATGAAATTATTGTTCATTATTGCAATGGGATTATTGGTCGGTGCAGGCCTTATGTGGGCAGCGACATTTGAGTCTGGTTTTGTATTGTTGCAATATGGTGACTGGAGTTTAGAGACGTCACTTATCGTCTTTATGGTGGCATTTGTACTGCTATTAATAGCAGGTTATTTCACATTAAGAAGCCTAGTTGCACTTAAACAAACACCTAAAAAATTGGCGGACTGGAATCTGGCAAGGCGTCACCGTCGTGCTGGACAAGCGCTCACCAAAGGATTAATTACTCTGGAAGAAGGACGTTGGACAGAGGCGGAACGTTTATTGATACGACATGCGAGCAATAGTGAAACGCCGTTATTACATTATTTGGCAGCAGCACGGGCGGCACAAAAACAAAATTCCTCCGAGCGACGAGATAATTACTTAAGATTGGCTCATGAAACGACCTCGGGGGCTGATGTTGCTGTTGGTGTTGTTCAGGCCGAGTTGCAATTGGCGGCTAATCAAAAAGAGCAGGCATTAGCAACTTTGCAGCAACTACGTGAAATGTCACCGAAACATCCTTATGTACTGCAATTATTACAGCAGCTATATTCAGATATGCAGCAGTGGCAAGACGTACATGATGTTTTACCTGATTTACGAAAACGTCGTGTTTTGGCCTCATCTGATGTGAAGGCATTATCGACGGATGCTTCTGTTGGTCAATTGCAAGATGCATATACTCGTCGTGACTGGGATGAGATGCAGTCAATTTGGCAGCAATCATCAGTAAAAGTACGGCAATCAGAACCCTTGCTGTCGATATATGTTTCAGGATTGATCCAGCAAAATGAATCCGCGTCAGCCAGTAGTTTAATGGAAGATTTTTTGCGAAAACAATGGAGTGATGAATTGGTCTATCTTTATGGGAAAGCCGCTCAAGGAGGCTCTTTGTCACAGTTGGCTAAAGCAGAAAAATGGCTAGCAAAACATGGCAATAATCCATGGTTATTACTCACGTTAGGTCGGCTGGCAAAACTTAATAGGTTATGGGCTAAATCAGAAGAATATCTGCGAGCAAGTATTAAACATGGGCCTAGAGGAGAAACATACCAAGTGTTGGCTGAAGTCTTAGCAGCAGAAGGTAAAGAGTCACAAGTAGCAGAAGCCTATCAGAAAGGCTTATCTTTAATGTTGGCGCAAAATGAAGTCATTACTTAGTTAATGGTTTTATTCGGAGTAAGACGGTGAACGAGGTAGGTGCTAATTATTTGATCGATATTTTGGCGTTGTTGTTAGCAACAGTTATTATCGTTCCTATTTTTCATTCGATTCGTTTAGGTGCCATTCTTGGTTATTTAACAGCAGGAATTATTCTTGGTCCTTGGGGCTTAGGTATTATTACCGAAGTAGATAAAATTCGACATTTAGGCGAATTTGGCGTCATTTTTCTGCTTTTTGTCCTCGGAATTGAGTTAAAACCTGAAAAACTCTGGCAAATGCGCCATATGGTCATAGGCTTAGGCTTAGGCCAATTGCTCTTTACCGCGGCTATTTTGTATGGTGTAGCAATCTGGTTTGGTATATCTAATAAGAGCGCCATTATTGTTGGTTTCGGCCTGGCCCTTTCCTCGACTGCATTGTGTTTACAAATACTTGCGGAGCGTGGTGGTATCGCTACCAATATGGGACGAATGTCATTTTCCATTCTCTTGTTACAAGATCTAGCGGTAGTTCCCCTGCTCGCATTGGTATCAATTTTTTCTGATAATGCTAACTTGTCAGGATCTGACTTCAATTTATTTTATGCGGTCTCTACTATTATTGCATTATTGTTAGTAGGACGATATTTGCTGAATCCGATATTAGCAAGAGTGGTGGCAAGTCGTGATCCTGAAGTATTTGTTGCTGTTGCATTGTTACTGGTATTAGGCGCTGCTTGGTTAATGGAGTCTGTCGGTTTATCGATGGCTTTGGGTGCTTTTTTAGCGGGTTTGATGTTGGCAGAATCACATTATCGTCATCAGATAGAGGCTGATATTTTACCGTTTAGAGGGCTTTTGCTGGGGCTATTTTTTATGACGGTCGGTATGGGACTTGATTTCGATTTGTTACGCAACCAGCTAGTTACTATCATTGGTTTGACTGTTGGTTTGATGGTGATTAAAGCAAGTGTGGTCTATATGTTGGCAAGGATAAGTGGTGCTCGTCGTGATTTGTCTGCTCAAACAGCAGTATTGCTTGCTCAAAGTGGTGAGTTTGGTTTCGTGATGTTTGGTTTTGCCACAATTTCTGGAGTGATAGATTTAGAATTAGGGCATTTGATGACTTTAATGATTACCTTGTCTATGGTGCTAACCCCTTTTTCTGTGAAGGCTGTTAATGCCTTACTATTAAAGTTTGCTATGCCGGAATCCATTGACGATGGTGTTTCAGCCGGATCGGAAGATGAATTAGAAAATCATATTATCTTGGCCGGCTTTGGACGCGTGGGTGCAAGAATTGGTGCTATATTGAGTGCGGCAGAGGTGTCCTATGTTGCAATTGATATGAATCAAAAGCGAGTTAACACGGCACGAGCTCAAGGTTTCCCTGTTTTTTATGGTGATGCTTGTAATGTGAAAGTATTGAAAGCTGCGGGAGCTGACAATGCAAAAATGATTGTTGTTGCTTTAGATGACCCCGATAATTTTGGTCGCATGGTACCGTTGGTGCGTCAGCATTATCCTAATATGCCGATTCATGTTCGGGCTAAAGATCGACAACATTGTGCAGATCTTATCGGCCAAGGTGCATCAACAGCAGTATCTGAAACGCTGGAAACGAGTTTACGATTGACTCAAGAAATATTGTTGAGCAGTGGCTTAGAAGAAAAAGATATCAGAAACGTTTTGAATGAATTTCGAGATGATTATTATTTGGATGTTGTTCAGAAAGTGACGGAAGACAAGGTCGTCATGGGCGAATTAAAACACTAATCAACCACGATTATCTTAATTGACTGTCTTTGCTGCCTCGGCGGTTATAGCTATTGTGTGTTGCTTGTTGTTTATCGAGTTTGCTCTGGCACTGAACACATAGTCGTACCCCAAGTATGACTTTGCGTCGCGCTTCTGGGATTTCAGCATCGCATTCTTCACAGTGCGTTAAGCTTTCGCCTTGAGGTAATTGACTCCGAGCTAATTGAACAGCATCTTCAACGCTAGCATCTATTTGATCTTGTACTGCACCATCTCGAGACCAGCCGCCTGCCATCGCTATAACCTATAATCGCATTGGCATAACGACATATTGCCGTTCTGACTTTTCATTAACTGGTGTGATGAGGACACTGCTATTGTCGTCGCTAAAGGTCAATTTCACTTTATCTTCTGGCATGGCATTGAGAAGATCGAGCAAATAGGCATTGTTAAAGGCAATTTCTAGTGATGGACCTTGATATTCAACACTAATTTCTTCTTCAGCAGATTCTTGTTCCTGATTTATAACTGTCGCTTTAAATAAGCCTGGCTCAAGGTTAATACGTACACTGCGATGTTTGTCACTCGATAAAATAGCGGCACGTGAAAGTGCTTGTTGCAATTGTCCGCGGTCAGCGATGACTTCTTTGTCGCCACCTAGGGGAATAACGCGATCATAGTTGGGGAACTGACCATCAATTAGCTTGGAAGTGAAGTGTAAATCAGGCAATTCAACTTTGATTTGCTGAGCACTAAAGGCAACCGTGACATTGTCATCACTGTCATTTAACAAGCGGCCCAGTTCAAGGATGGCTTTACGTGGCACGATAATGCTACTTTTTTCTGCAACAGGCGTCGCGGTCGTTAAACTTCCCAACGCTAAACGGTGACCATCAGTCGCAACCGCACGTAAAGTGTTTTCTTCACGCTCCAACAACAAACCATTGAGGTAATAGCGGACATCTTGGCTGGCCATGGCAAAACTGGTCTCATCAAGTAATGATTTCAGGGCAGACTGTGGCAAGGTGATTTCATCAATATAGTTAGCGCCTTCACTATCGGGGAAGTCTTCGCTAGGAAGTGTTGATAGTGAAAACCGACTTTTGCCAGCACGCACAATCGCTTTATTGTCTTGTGCTTTGAAACTAATCGTGGCGTTGTTAGGCAGAGCTCGACAGATATCAAGAAATTTCCGAGCAGAGACAGTTGTTTTTCCTTCCTGTTCGACGGCTACAGGGAGAGTTGCAATCATTTCCAATTCCATATCGGTACTCGTCATGGTTAGCTGATTGCCATGAGCACGCAGTAGAATAGTCGATAAAATTGGCAAGGTAGCCCGACGTTCAACAATGCTACATACCAATTGTAATGGGCGGACGATTGTTTCTTGGCTGACAGTAAACTGCATGGTTATTCTCTCGATTAGCGTGATAAGGTTCGTGAAAGGTTGCGGTGATCTTCGTCAATACGACTATCTGTTTCTTTAAGCTCAACTATCTTGCGGCAAGCGTGTAAGACCGTGGTGTGGTCTCGGCCGCCAAAGGCGTCACCAATTTCAGGTAAGCTGTGACTGGTCAATTCTTTGGCTAATGCCATTGCGAGTTGGCGAGGACGGGCAATGGATCGGGTGCGTTTTTTAGAGAGTAGATCGGATACGCGAATTTTGTAATATTCAGCAACTGTCTTTTGAATGCTTTCTAATGTGACTAACTTTTGATGAAGTGCCAGCAAATCTTTTAGTGCTTCTTGGGCCGTATCAATAGAGAATGGTTGATTGGTAAAGCGGGAGTAGGCCAATACTCGCTGCAAGGCACCTTCAAGATCGCGGACATTAGATTTAATTCGTTTAGCAATAAAGAAGGCGACATCGTCAGGTAGTATCACTGAATTTTGTTGAGCTTTCTTTATTAAAATAGCGACACGAGTTTCAAGTTCAGGTGGTTCGATGGCAACAGTCAGCCCCCAACCTAAACGTGATTGCAATCTCTCGTCTAGATGATCCACTTCTTTCGGAAAACGATCACAGGTCAGAATAATCTGCTTTTGGCCTTCTAATAGACTGTTAAATGTATAGAAAAATTCTTCTTGGGAGCGTTCTTTTTTGGCAAAAAACTGAATATCATCAATGAGCAGAGCATCAGCGCTACGATAATGAGCTTTAAATTGATCAATGACGTTGTTGCGCAGCGAAGTGATCATATCTTGTACAAAACGCTCTGAAGACAAATACATGACCCGCGCTTTGGGATTGTTCTTTAAGATTTGATTGCCGACAGCAAGCATAAGATGTGTTTTTCCTAATCCCGTTCCACCGTAGAGGAATAAAGGGTTATATCCATTAGTCCCTGGCTCTTCAGAAACAGCCAATGCTGCCGCTCGAGCTATTTGATTTGATTTTCCTTCCACAAAAGAATCAAAGGTAAATAAAGGGTTGAGCGGGCTGCCAGCAGATGGTGACGCAGCAGCATTGGCCTTTCTAGATTGTCGGGGTGAATAGGTGTTTTTCGTGGGTTCTTCCACGAGTTTGGTGCCGACTTCTATTTGTACAAATCCAATTTTACCTTGAGTGAGATTGTGAACTAAGGTGTTAATCTTTTGTTCAAGTTGTTCTTGTACCCAAGCTTGAACATAAGAATTTGGCGCTAATAATCGTAGACTATCGTCAGTTTGAATTGCTTGTAATGGGCGTAACCATGTATTCAGCTGTTGAGCTGTCAGCTCACCTTCAAGATGGGATAGGCATTTGTCCCACAGGGGTGAAGACACATGAACTCCTTGTTTATCAAGTAATTAGGTTAAGAAATAGTCATTCTGTTTTGGGCGTTTATGTTATAGTATAAACGCTCACGGCAAGACCACTAAAGTTACCTGCAAAGATCAATTGTAGCAAGAAAAAGTTCTTGACCTTCGTCAGAAGTATTGTTTGACGTAGCACCCTGTAAAATATTATAATTTCAGCCCTTTTGCCCATGCCGCATCTATTTGGCGGGCGAAAAACAGATTATCTTAGTGGAGTTGGTAAAATGAAAAGAACTTTTCAGCCTAGTAATATTAAACGTAAACGTACTCACGGTTTCCGTGCACGTATGAGAACAGTTGGTGGTCGTCGATTGATTAATGCACGTCGTGCTAAAGGTCGCGCTAGCTTAACTGTTTAATTTTCTTAAGTATTTTAGGGAGAACATGTCTTGGCACGATTTGGCCGAGCCATGAGAATGAATAATCCGAGAGATTTTTCTCGGGTATTTCGTCAAGCAAAACACACCGGTGGAGTTGGCTTGACAGTATTAACAGTTGATAACTCGGTTGGCTATCCTAGGCTGGGTTTGGCAATAGCAAAAAAGCATCTTAAACTGGCATCACGCCGCAATCGATTAAAACGGATCATTCGTGAATCATTTCGGCAGCATCAATCTGCATTTGCCAATATAGACATTGTAGTCTTGACGCGAACCGATATTGTTAAGCGAAATTCATCACAAATAGGGACTGCATTGGAGCAACATTGGTTAACGGTGGTAGCGCAATGGCAAAAAAAATCCTGATTGGTTTGGTAAAAGCTTATCGTTTGCTGTTGAGTCCATTTATGGGGATGCATTGCCGTTTTCAACCAACATGTTCACATTATATGATTGAGTCAATTGAGCGGTTTGGTGCAATCCGAGGTACTTGGCTTGGTTTGCGTCGACTTTCACACTGCCACCCTTGGCACGAAGGTGGTCTAGATCCAGTTCCTGAATTAAAGACAAAAAAACACAATGGATAACATTAAAACTTTTCTTATTTTTGGCCTATTGATTGTTTCATTACTGTTATGGGAAGCTTGGCAGAGTGATTACGTTCGCCCTCAGCAGGCATTACAAGCGACAGTGACGACCGACCTCACCGAAGATCTTCCTGGGCTTGAATTTGTTACCGACACAGCCCAACAACAAGACTTACCTGACCTGCCGACTATTAAATCATTAGATGGTTTGAGTTTGCCTGCTATTGAGCAAAGTGCAGAGACAGTTAGTGTTAATAAAATCCATATCAAAACAGATGTGTTGGATGCTTATATTGATATGAAAGGTGGCGATATTCGTCGTTTGGCATTGTTAAATTACCCAGTCGAATCAAGTAATCCTGATGTGCCAGTACAGTTTCTAGATGAACAGGCCACACATTTTTTTGTGGTGCAGTCGGGCTTAAGATCAGATACACAAGCCCCTACTCATTATGAGAAGTATCAAGCAGAAAGTAACCAATATGAATTGAATGAGGGCCAAGATACCTTAGTCGTACCGCTATATTGGCAATCTGATAATGGCTTAAAAGTCACAAAAACATTCCGTTTTCACCGTGATAGTTATCTGATCGATATTGATTATCAGGTAGAAAATAACAGCGGTGAAACATTTACGGCATATCCTTATGCACAATTCAATCGAATTCGGCCTAGTGAAGATTCAGGCTTCATTTATACCTATACTGGCGCGGTATTTTCTACCGAAGGTGATGAGTATGATAAGTTTGATTTTGATGATTTAGATGATGCTGTATTTTCCCGCACAGCGACAGGTGGTTGGACTGCAATGATCCAGCACTATTTCGTAGCGGCATTGGTGCCTGACAGTAAAGAACAACAAAATACTTTTTATGGTAAATCGATTCAGCAGCAGAATTATACTGCTGGGGTAAAAATGCCAACAATTAGCGTGGCAAATGGAAATACAGCTCAAGCTAATTATCAGATGTATCTTGGACCAAAAGAGCATCAACGTTTGGAGCCCATTGCGCCAAACCTCGATCTGACAGTTGATTATGGTAAATTAACCATTATTTCTCAACCGTTATTTACCATCATGGAATGGATTCACCGTCTGACAAATAATTGGGGTTGGTCAATTGTCTTCCTGACAATTTTAATTAAATTAGCATTCTATCGTTTGTCAGCTAAAAGCTATCGTTCAATGGCAGCAATGAGAAAATTAACACCAAAATTAGCGACATTAAAAGAACGTTTTGGCGATGATAAGAAGAAATTTAACCAGGCGATGATGGATTTATATCGTAAAGAGAAGATCAATCCACTCGGTGGGTGTTTGCCTATCTTGGTGCAAATGCCAGTATTTTTAGCCTTTTATTGGGTCTTGGTGGAAAGTATTGAGCTTCGCCAAGCACCATTTATCTTTTGGCTACAAGATTTAACGGCAATGGACCCTTATTTTATATTGCCAGTGATCTTTGGTTTGAGTATGTTCTTCCAGCAAAAATTGAATCCTGCACCACAAGATCCTGCACAAGCGATGGTAATGAAAGCTTTCCCTATCATCTTTACAGTATTCTTTGCTTTCTTCCCATCAGGCCTAGTGTTGTATTGGGTTGTCAACAACGTTTTGTCAATTGCCCAGCAATGGCATATCACTCGTAAGATGGGCGCACTTTAAGCGATTTAATGGATACGATCGTCGCCATTGCTACTGCACCGGGACGCGGAGGTGTTGGTGTTGTTAGGCTATCGGGCGATCAAAGCCCTAAAATTGCTCAAGCAATATGTGGAAAATTGCCATCCCCACGCTTTGCCCAATTTAGTCAGTTTAGAGATCATAATGGCGAAATAATCGACAGCGGTATCGTACTGTTTTTCCCTAATCCAGCCTCTTTTACTGGTGAAGATGTGGTTGAACTACAAGGGCATGGCAGTCCAGTAGTGTTAGATCAGTTGTGCCAAAGAGCGATTAGTCTCGGTGCAAGAATGGCTCGACCAGGTGAGTTTTCGGAACGAGCCTTTCTCAACAATAAAATGGATTTGGCTCAGGCTGAAGCCGTTGCTGATCTTATTGATAGTTCGACTCAACAAGCTGCTCGTAGTGCAATACGATCATTGCAGGGTGTTTTTTCTGACCGTATTAATCAACTGCTAACACAGCTCACCGAATTACGAATGTACGTTGAGGCTGCAATAGACTTTAGTGATGAAGAAATTGATTTTCTGGCAGAAGCGGCAGTAGGAGATCAGCTACAAGCATTATTAAAAACGGTGGATGCGATTACCAGTAGTGCCCAACAGGGACGATTGTTGCGAGAAGGTATGAGCGTGGTAATTGCTGGCCAGCCTAATGCGGGTAAATCAAGTATTCATAATCAATTAGCGGGTCATGATGCGGCGATTGTGACACCTGTGGCGGGAACAACGCGTGATATTCTTCGCGAACAAATTCATCTTAATGGTTTACCGTTGCGGATTTCAGATACAGCTGGTTTACATGATTCAACTGATATTGTGGAACAAGAAGGCATTCGTCGAACACAAAATGAACTTGCCCAAGCCGATCACATTTTATTGGTGATTGATAATGAGCAAGGGATGACGAGCAAAGATGAGCAGATCCGTTCTGAATTACCATCCCATATACCCTTGACAATTATTCGGAATAAAATTGATAAGGGAGAGCAACAAGCATCACTGATTCAACAAAATGGCGATACCATATTATTACTATCAGCCAAGACAGGTGATGGCATAGAATTATTAGAAAAGCATTTATGTGACTCAGTTGGTTATCATCCACAGGACGAAGGTGTTTTCATTGCTCGTCGTCGCCACCTCGATGCTCTTGAGCGTGCCCATACTGCCATTGACGCAGGTTATCATTGCCTAGAGGGGATGGGGGCAGGAGAGTTGTTAGCCGAGGAGCTACGACAGGCTCAACATGCCTTAGGTGAAATCACCGGTACGTTTACTAATGAAGATTTATTGGATAAGATTTTTTCTAGCTTTTGTATTGGAAAATAGCTGAAATCATCGTTTAATAAACGATATTTTAAAATCCAATTTTCGTTAGTTAGGATCTTAATGATTCTCTTAGGTGTTATTAGGGTCTATTGATTAGGGATCGCCCTACATTACCACCAAAAAGAGTTACGACCACCCATATACTGTCAGCAATAAGCTAACAAGAGTACGGTATTACACCGTACAATCTGAATATGGCTGTTTGTAAATTAAGGTGAGAATGATGAGCCACAACCACAAGTAGTGGTGGCATTAGGGTTGCGGATCACAAACTGTGAGCCTTCTACACCATCAGTGTAATCAATTTCAGCACCGACTAGATATTGGTAACTCGCAGGATCAATTAATAGCGTAACGCCACCTTTTTCAACTTGGGTATCGCCTTCATTGATCTCTTCTTCAAAGGTAAAGCCATACTGAAAGCCTGAACAACCACCACCAGTAATGAATACTCGTAATTTAAGTTGATCGTTGCCTTCTTCTTCGATTAATGCGCTTACTTTACTTGCTGCCGCATCGGTAAAGTTAACGGGACTAGGTATTTCACTACCCATAACATGACTCCAAAACTAATATTTAATATATATAGTACTAAAAACCAAGCAATTTAGTCAAGATTAGCGTTTTTGTTCAAGCTGGAATGTGTCGTTGTCATCGTCTTCGATAATTTCATGGTCTAGGTCAAGAATATTGTCATTCTTTTCCGTCATGCGGATAAGTTGCCCATTTACTTCAGCACCCATTGCCATCTCAAGTAGATGATAATAGACGTTACCTCGCACTTTAGCTTGTGGAGCAAGCTCAACATGTTCTGTTGCGTAAACATTGCCTGAAATAGAGCCGTTAATGATAATGTGAGGTACTTTCACTTCGCCTTCAATGGAACCTTGTTCACTTAATGTGAGGACTGAATCATTATCGCCTGCGGCACTAATATTACCGGCGATACTACCGTCAACGCGTAAACCCCCACTGAAGCTGATATCACCTTTGATATGAGTATATTGGCCAATAAGCGTGTCAAGACGAGTTGATTTTGCTTTATTTTTTCCTTTATTGAACATATGCTTACCTTTATTTTTTAGTGGTCATCAGCGATTTGCCAGTCAAATTTTTTCGATAATGACTTTTTCTTATTTTGTTTTAAGGTGACGATTACCGTCGCAGGGATAACATTGTCTGCTAATTTTACTTGTCCTTCAAGTACTTGCACATATCGGAGGCTAAGCGGGTGTTCACCAATGGTGATGGAATCACTGCTATTCGAGTTATTTAATACTAAGGTAACGGTCCCTGTAATAGGCTTGCTGATTTTTTCACCTTGAGTAATAACAAGGCGGTAATGAATTATATTCTCTTGTATATGATTAACACGGAGATGCAATTGACGAATTTGCAACTTACTACTGCTGGTACCTTGAGTCACATTTTGGTAAAACATGAGTTCGGTATTGAGATGAACGATGTCGCTTTGAAGCGTAGCCACCTGTTGTTGTAATTGTTGATCTGTGGCTTGTTGAATGGCGAAAGCTTGCCGTTGTGTTTCTAGAACTTGGGAAAGATTCTGGTGAGATACTTCAAGTTGAAGCTTATCACTTTGTAGTATCTGGTGACTTTGTTGTAGGTTTTGTAATGCTGCTGATAAATGTCCGGTAGTTTTTTGCAGATATAGCCACATTGAAATAGTTGCAATAACGATGCTGGCGATGACAATGATCAAGCAACGAAATGGCTTCGGTTGGTGAATAACATGTTTAGCGAGCGATGACATTTAAGGAAGAACCGCAATGCCATTAATGGCTAGAGATTCATCAAAACCAAACATAATATTCATATTCTGGACGGCTTGACCAGAGGCCCCTTTAACTAAATTATCAATGACAGATAGCACAACAACAGTATCACTTTGTTGAGGTTGATGAATCGCTATTCGGCAGATATTGGAACCACGGACACTACGGGTTTCAGGGTGTGAACCTGCGGGAAGTACATCGACAAAAGGTTCATCTGCATAACGTTGCTCAAACAGTGCTTGTAAATCAATAGATTTGGTTAGTTTTCCGTAGAGCGTGGCATGAATACCGCGAATCATTGGTGTTAAATGCGGCACAAAAGTGAGGTTGACGTCTTGCTTGCAGGCAGCACGTAAACCTTGTTCAATTTCAGGTAGATGACGGTGACCTGCCACAGCGTATGCGGTCATGTTTTCAGATGACTCGGCTAATAATGAGCCAATACTAGCTTTACGGCCAGCGCCACTCACGCCTGATTTAGCATCGGCAATTAAATGCATCGGATCAATAATACCTTGCTCTAGTAATGGTAAGAAACCAAGCTGGGTTGCAGTCGGATAACAGCCAGGGACAGCTATAAGCTGGGCATTTCTGATGGCTTCTCTATTTACTTCGGGTAAGCCATATATTGCTTGCGGTAGTAATTCGGGGCAGCTGTGTGGCATGTTGTACCACTGCTCCCATTGCGTGGCATCTTGTAATCTGAAATCAGCGGATAAGTCGATAACACGAGTTCCACGTTTGATTAGTTCGGGTACCATTGCCATGGCGACGCAGTGTGGCGTTGCAAAAAACACGACATCACAGGCCGATAATTGTTCGATATCTGGTTCGTTAAAATTCAGATCAATATGACCACGAAGATTAGGGAACAACTCACTTACCGCCTTGCCAGACTCGCTGCGTGAAGTAATGATTTGCAGTGATACTTCAGGATGGTTTGCCAGAAGACGGAGAAGTTCTACTCCAGTGTATCCGGTCGCACCTACAATGCCGACGTTAATCATGGCTTATCTCTTTAGATTAGAAAATAAAGTGACATCATAAAAGAGCTCAACTAAAAGCGAAAGGATTTACTCTTCATTCAGTAGATTTTCCAACCGCTGTTTTTGGGTAATATAGTCCTTAGTCCTTACGGTTACGTTTTGTGGAAAGTTCAATTCTGTGATGTAAAGAGGATATCGATTTTTAGAATTTCGCAAGGTGAGCATTAATTTTGCTACTTGGCCAAATAACGCGGGATCATTAGCATCGCCTGAAAAAAGTTTAGGACCGCATTTAATGGTACAAGGAGCATTTTTTCGAGGATTGTCCATTTTAACCGTGACAGGTAGGTAATTGGATTTACCCAATGTGTTGGGTAGCGGAAGAGGCGATACCAACCACTTTTTTCGATTCGCTAGCCGGAAAAACCGAAGGTTTTTCAGCTTATTTCTGTCTTTAACAATAACGAGGAAATGATGAAAATTAGCGATGAGTGTTGATTCGGTTAAATTAGTAAATTCTTGCTGAAATAGGCTACCGAATTCATCAATAATATAGAGAGAAAGACTGCGATCATTAGTTTGAAGAAAAAGACATATTTGTGATTTAGTTTGATATGTTAGTAATGTTGATAGCAATCCCGAAGGGTCGAGCGGGGCATCGACTTTGCTAGCCGAAAATGAAGTTCTCGTTTTAGCTAAAACAGAGAAGACATCAGAGCTCTTTGCTAAAGAAGAATAGCTACAGAGTCCGATTTGCCATTGTAATTGGTAATATGTGTCAGCAATTGAGAGTAGATAATCACCAGAGTGGGGTTTTTTTTGGTAGTGAGTGTTTACGTCTTTATAGAGGGCTTCTAAACAAGAGCTAATAGTTTCACCATAAGTATCTGCGGGACACCAGCACTTAATTGTCGTGAGCTTATGTTGGGGATGCCACCAATGAATAAGATTTGTCAGCATATCTAGTGGAGATGTTGGGCCAGAATGGCTGATACTGTGCCACTCCCCCCAACTAGAACACACTAAACCTTCAATAGTCATCATTAAACTTTGACCGCGATCAGCATAATTCAAGGGATTGTTTTGTAAACTGGCCAATTTTAGGCCTCGCTTATCAAATTGAGCCATGGGTTGTTGTTCGAGATTGATAAATAACAGGATATGGTTCAGATCGGGTGCTTTTAGTAGGTCATTATTTGTGATAGAAATTGGGGATGAAAGAGGTGATTGTAGTAATTGTTTGATGATTGGTTTTACTGTTGATATTGATATATCACCAAAGTGATCACTCACTCTTACTCTTGTGAGCGAGGTCAAAATTTGATTGCAGACAGCCCATGCAAGTAGTCGTAATAAAGATGCATCTTGGTAAAGTGGATCTTGCTCTCTTGATGACAATGTTATATCACTGATTTTCCAATCACCTCCCTCCTCAAAACGGTAGAGGTACAAGTGTTCTTCATTACTTTTTGCAAGAAGCCCGACAGGTAAGCACCGAATGATATCGGGTGCACTATTAACCATTCTCTGCAGTTTTATATCAATGAGTTGATGTTGTTCATTGATGGTGAGTTGCTGCTGCTTGGCAAACGTTATTAGCGTTTTGCTGATGTTTTCAAAAATAGGCAGTGTTTTTTGATATTCCGAGAAACATTGTCTAAAAGAAGCCCTATTTCGCTTATCCAGTTTTTGAAATGATTCTTTTTTCCAAGACCAAGAGGAACAATATTCAGTTACAAAATGGCGGCGCCAAGGAAGTTTAGGGCGGGAAACCTTCTGTGAAAGATGCTCGTTGGTATGAAGATAAAATGACTGTTGAACAAGTTCTACCAAGTCAAAGGAAGTATTTGAATGCTCGATCTGTTTGAGTCTCAATGACATACAATCTAATTGTAGCGGATCAATTTCATCTTGATAAATGGATTGTTTAAAGTCGTGACTTAACCATGATAAGTTTGGGTATAGCTGTAAATAGCGCTGTTGCTGCAAGAGTGGTACGAGATGTTCCATACCTTGTTGAAGGCTGGAATCAAGTAGTTCAACCGTATTGTTATATAGTGTTTCTGCCGATGCTTTAGGAAGATCGCCAAAATCAATAGTGGTGATCTTGCGTAATGATTGCTGATCAATAAGTGCAGGGTCGTAATCAACATTGGGGGGAATTAGCCACCACAATGGAATAGCACCAGCAATGACTAAGCCATTGAGATAAAAACGATCTAAATCATAGGCGGAAAGAGTGTGTAGATTAAGCGCATCCTTGGAAAAGAGTTTAGATGTGATGGTAATATCGAGTGATTTCGCCCACGCTCTGATAACAGAGAGCTTATTCTCTAAGGCTTGCTGTTGCGTATCATTGAGGTCTGAGATATGAACTAACCACAGTTCATAGCTTGCTTGTTGTGGATAATTGAATAAGCCATTGTCATTAATAAGGTATAGGCCAACAATAGGATAATGACTTAAGGCTTTCCGCCTAAACTTGAAACTGGATTTTAGTTTCTTAGCGGCATCTAATTGGGTATTTGTCGGTCGATAATCAACAATACCAGCAGGAGGCTCATCGCTAAAAGGATCCGCTAGAATCGTCGCATTGGTATGGAATAATAATGCCAACAAATCAAAGAAGCGCCGTTGGCGTTTGGGCGCTAGCTCACTTAATCGTTCGATCCGTGTACGATTAAGTGATTGGAAATGCGTTAGGACTTGTTCTTGTTCCATTGCCTGCCAGTATTATCATAATTAGTGACGGAAATGTCGCATACCGGTGAATACCATCGCGATACCATGTTCATCGGCAGCGGCAATAACCTCATCATCACGCATTGAACCTCCTGGCTGAATAACAGCGCTAATCCCAGCTTCAGCAGCAGCATCTAGCCCGTCACGGAATGGGAAGAAGGCATCTGAAGCCATGACTGCACCAGCGACTGTCAAACCTGCATCTTCAGCCTTGATTCCTGCGATACGGCTGCTGACGACGCGGCTCATTTGTCCGGCACCGATTCCAATTGTTTGTTGTTTACTGACGTAGACAATAGCGTTCGATTTAACAAATTTAGCGACTCGCCATGCAAAGAATAAGTCTTGCATTTGTTCATCAGTAGGTGTTTTCTTAGTGACCACTTTGACATCATCAGTTGTAACCTGACCCGAGTCTTGATCTTGCACTAATAAGCCGCCAGTAACTCGCTTGTAGTCTAAACCTTCAGTTTGTTGACTGGGTAACTTACCACAACTAAGTAGGCGAACATTCTTTTTGCTGCTGACCACTTCTTTTGCTTCGTCACTGATTGATGGGGCGATGATCACTTCAACAAATTGACGGTCGATAATGGCTTGTGCAGTAGCAGCATCTAATTCACGGTTAAAGGCGATGATGCCACCAAATGCAGATGTTGTATCTGTTTGATAGGCTAGGTCATATGCTGTTAATAAGTCATCTGCGGTAGCCACGCCACATGGATTGGCATGTTTAACAATGACGCAGGCTGGAGATTCAGGGAAGGCTTTGACACATTCCAACGCGGCATCCGTGTCAGCAATGTTATTGTAGGATAACTCTTTACCTTGTAGTTGTACGGCAGCACTAATCGTGCCTGATTCGGGTTGTTTCTCGGTATAAAATGCAGCTTTTTGATGTGGGTTTTCACCGTAGCGGAGATCTTGTGCTTTATTGAACTGACTATTAAAAGTACGTGGAAAACTGGCCTTATCCTCACCAGTAATAGTACCGAGATAATTGGCAATTGCACCATCATAATGAGCAGTATGTTCAAATGTTTTTACCGCTAAATCAAAGCGTGTTTCATCGTCAACACCACCAGATTTTTTCATTTGTTCGATTACTCGGCTGTAATCAGATGGATCAATTAAGACGGTAACAGAAGCATGATTTTTAGCGGCTGCACGCAACATGGTCGGGCCACCAATATCAATATTTTCAATGGCCATAGGTAGAGTACAATCATCACGAACGATAGTTGCCTCGAATGGGTATAAATTGACCACTACTAAATCAATAGGGGCAATATCATGTTCGGCCATAATAGCTTCATCTGTGCCACGACGACCCAATAAGCCACCATGAATTTTTGGATGTAAGGTTTTAATTCGTCCGTCCATCATTTCTGGGAAGCCAGTATGTTCGGATACTTCTTTAACGGGTAGACCCGCATCTTGTAATAATTTAGCAGTGCCACCTGTTGATAATAGTTCAACGCCAAGTTGGGTCAATTGTTGAGCGAGCTCTAATACACCTGATTTGTCTGACACACTAAGAAGTGCGCGTTGGATTTTGTTCATTAATTGTTTCCGAATTATTGATGGGCTTCTTATAAGCCGTAAGTTTTTAATTTTTTGCGTAATGTACCGCGATTAAGTCCTAATATTTCAGCTGCACGACTTTGATTGCCATTGGTATGTTCAAGCGTTGCTTTAAATAGGGGGGCTTCAACTTCTGCTAACAACATTTCATAAAGGTTAGCAGTTTGATGGCCGTCTAAGTGGGTAAAATAGTCTTTCAAAGCAACTTCGACGCAATGACTTAGTGGCTCGTGCGGCTGCTCAGCTGCAACAGTTAAGTCGATATTAGTTAAAGAGGTTTTTTTTAACAGTTTGCTCATGCGGCAATCGTACCCTGTTGTTCTAGCTTTTCAAAAAACTGTTCAGTAAAGTCTATTTGTTGCTGCGGGTGTTCAAGCGTATTCATTTGCTGGCGGAATGGATTTCCATCTCGTAGACCTTTGCTATACCAAGCGATATGTTTTCGCGCCATACGAACACCTGTGTAATCACCATAGAAATCGTACAGGGTATAGAGGTGTTCAATCAAGGTTTGTTTTACTTCTGTTACCGCAGGAGCAGGTAAATGTTCACCATGGATTAAATAGTGATTAATTTGTTTGAATATCCATGGATTACCTTGAGCGGCACGGCCAATCATCAGTGCATCAGCCTGTGTATAGTCCAAAACCTGTTTGGCTTTTTCAGGGCTACTGATGTCACCATTGGCAATGACAGGAATATTGATAGTCGATTTAATGTCGGCGATAGTGTTGTATTCTGCTTCACCTTTATAAGCACAAGCACGAGTTCGGCCATGTACGGCCAATGCTTGAATGCCTGATTGTTCAGCAATGCGCGCAATGATGATGCCATTACGATTTTCAAGATCCCATCCGGTGCGAATTTTTAGGGTGACAGGAACATCAACCGCATTGACGACAGATTCTAAAATTTCACCGACCAACTTTTCGTTCTGTAATAAAGCCGATCCCGCCATGACATTACAGACTTTTTTAGCAGGGCAGCCCATATTGATATCAATAATATGAGCACCCTGATCAACATTATGTTGCGCAGCTTCTGCCATCATTTTAGGATCTGCGCCGGCAATTTGCACTGAGCGAGGTTCAGGTTCGCCATCGTGATTAGCACGCAATAATGATTTTTTACTGGCCCACAATGATTTGTTAGCAGTGATCATTTCAGAGACGGCCATACCTGCACCTAAGCGACGACATAATTGGCGAAATGGTCTATCCGTCACACCTGCCATGGGTGCAAGAAATAGATTGTTCGGTAGCGTGTATGGACCAATTTTCATTACATTTTAACCATGACGTTGTCCCGTTAACCGGATCCACTCATCCTTTTGTACAGGAGTATGCATGGTAAATTCTGCTTGATAACTGTGGCTGACAGCTTCTGCCTGCACATCTAAAATGCCGGATAACACAATATCTGCATTGGGTTTTGTTAACTCAGCGAGGCGAGGTACAAGTGATTGTAAAGGGCCTGCCAGAATATTCGCTAACAATAAATCACAGGGTTCATCTGGGCAGTCATCAGGCAAATAGGTTTCTATTTGTACGCCATTACGCACAGCATTTGCTTGGGTTGCTTCTAAGGCTTGGGGATCGGTATCGATACCGATCACTTTTTTAGCACCTAATAAGGCAGCAGCAATGGCTAAAATCCCACTGCCACAACCATAATCGATTACTACTTTATTTTGGATGTTAGCTTGATCTAACCAGTTCAAGCATAAAGCCGTTGTGGGGTGGGTGCCCGTTCCAAATGCTAAGCCAGGATCGAGCATGATATTAATGGCATCAACTTGGGGTGGCTTATGCCAGCTAGGGCAGATCCATAATTTGTCACCAAAACACATGGGATGGAAATTATCCATCCATTCGCGTACCCAGTCTTTATCTTCGACGGCTTCAATACGATAGTTGGGTACAGTTTGTGGGGCAAGTAGACTGTTTAGCAGCGTGATAACGCCATCGGTATCTGTTTCTGCATCAAATAAGGCGACAACATTTGTGGCAGGCCATAATGGGGTTGTACCTATTTCAGGTTCATAGATTGGTTGGTCAGCATTGTCTTGAAATGTCACCGCACCTGCACCGCATTCTGATAATAAATCAGATAAGTGATCGGCAGCGTCAGGTGTGCTATTAAAGATGAATTGTATCCAAGCCATAAGGGTCTAGGTAATAAATTACAGACCTAGTTTCTTTTCAAGGTAGTGGATATTAGTGCCACCTTCTTGGAAATTGCTATCACTCATGATGTCTTGTTGTAGAGCAACATTGGTTTTAATGCCATCAATACCAATTTCATTAAGTGCTGTTAGCATGCGTGCAATTGCAGATTTACGAGTAGGACCATAAGAGATCAATTTGCCGATCATTGAGTCATAATTGGGTGGTACGCTGTAGCCATTATAGACATGGGAATCCATGCGAATACCGATGCCACCTGGCGCATGATAATGGGTGATTCTACCCGGGCTTGGCATAAATGTTTTGGCATCTTCAGCATTGATACGGCATTCAATGGCATGACCACTTAAAACAATATCATCTTGAGTAAAAGGTAACGGTTCTCCAGCAGCGATTTTGATTTGTTCAGCTAATAAATCAATACCAGAAATTTGTTCGGTAATGGTATGTTCAACTTGAATTCGAGTGTTCATTTCAATGAAATAAAATTCACCATCTTCGTATAAGAACTCAAAGGTACCTGCTCCACGATAGCCAATTCGAACGCAGGCATCTGCACAGATCTTGCCCATTTTTGCACGTAATTCCGGGCTAATACCGGGTGCAGGTGCTTCTTCGACGACTTTTTGATGGCGACGTTGCATGGAACAATCACGTTCACCGATATGAACAGCATTACCATGTTGATCGGCCAGAACTTGAAATTCAATATGTCGAGGGTTTTGCAGGAATTTTTCCATATACACCATGCCATTACCAAAGAGTGCTTGAGCTTCACTTTTTGTTAATGAAATCGCATTTAACAAATGGGCTTCACTATGTACTTCGCGCATACCTCGACCACCGCCACCGCCCGATGATTTAATGATAAGGGGGAAGCCAATTTCACGCGCAAGGCGAAGGTTTGTTTCATCATCATCACCTAAGCCGCCGTCAGAACCGGGCACACAAGGAACGCCAGCATCTTTCATCGCTTTAATGGCTGATACTTTATCGCCCATCATGCGAATAGTTTCAGATTTAGGACCAATGAAGATAAAACCACTTTGCTCAACGCGTTCAGCAAAATCAGCATTTTCAGATAAGAATCCATAGCCAGGGTGAATAGCTGAAGCATCGGTGATTTCAGCAGCACTAATTATGGCAGGTACATTAAGATAGCTTTCTGCTGAAGGCGCAGGCCCTATACAGACGGTTTCATCAGCAAGTAGAACATGTTTTAAGTCGCGATCCACATCAGAATGAACAGCAACAGTTTTGATGCCGAGCTCTTTACAGGCTCTTAGGATACGGAGGGCAATTTCACCTCGGTTGGCAATGACAATTTTCTCGATCATGATCTTTTTATCCACTGTTTAAGTATTGGTAGAATTGTTTAATTATTCGATAATAATTAATGGTTCATCAAACTCAACTGGGTGTCCATTTTCAATCAGAATTGATTTAACAGTGCCAGCACGATCCGCTTCGATTTGATTAAACATTTTCATTGCTTCAATAATGCAAATAACATCACCAACAGCGACAGTTTGACCGACCTCAACAAATGCAGCCAATTCAGGCGATGAAGAACGATAGAATGTACCAACCATAGGTGATCTTACTGCATTTGAGTGATCTGGCTCTGCGGGTGCTGCTGAAGCTGTTTCGACAGGTGCAGGTGCGGCGACAGGTGCAGGCATTACGGGTACTGCCTGCATAATAGGTGCGGCAGCACTATTGCGACTAATACGAACCGATTCTTCACCTTCGTGAATTTCAATTTCTGCAATATCAGATTCCTGAATCAAATCGATCAGTTTTTTAATTTTACGAATATCCATTAAGATAATCCTATTAAGTAGTAATTTGTTTGGTAGCCGCTTGTAAAGCAAGCTCATAACCTTGAGCTCCTAGTCCACAGATCACACCAACGGCAATGTCTGAGAGATAGGAGTGATGGCGAAACGATTCACGTGCGTGCACGTTGGATAAATGCACTTCAATAAAAGGTATTTCAACCGCAGCTAAAGCATCTCGTAACGCAATGCTAGTGTGAGTGAATGCAGCGGGGTTGATAATAATAAAGTCGGTGTTATTCGCCTGTGCAGAATGAATTTTTTCGACTAATTCATGTTCGGAGTTGGTTTGAAAGCTTTCTAGCAAGTCGCCGTTGTTTTGGGCTTGTGTTTGTAAACGATCAGAAATATCCGCTAAGGTATCTGCGCCATAATGCTCCGGTTCACGCGACCCTAAAAGGTTTAAGTTGGGGCCGTGCAACACTAAAATTTTTGCCATCAGGGTTTTGTGCCTAGAACGATTAATTATGAGGCGAATATTGCACTAACAGTTAGTAAATGTCCAGTTTTTTAGGATAAAAACGCGACTTTTGTCGCTAAATTCGTCGAACTAGAAAATTTGCTTATCGGGCGGTAACGGGAAGATTTGCCAAATGTTGTATTAATGTCGCAGTGGAAATGCTACCAATCAACCGGTGTCGGGTATATTCATCGCCATTAGCATCAAAAAACAACATGGTGGGCGGTCCAAATATTCCAAAATGTTTTAGTATTGCTTTGTGAGCGGCGGTATTGTCCGTTACATCTAATTGCAACAAGCGAGTGTTTGCAAATGCAGCTGTAACGTCAGCATCTTTAAATGTAGTGGCTTCCATTCTTTTGCAATCTGTACACCAGTCGGCATAAAAATCAAGCATGATAGGTTGAGTTGTTTGAGCCAGTTGTTGATTAAGCTCGGTTAAATTATTTACTTTGGTGAACGTTAAGCCTGTCGATGCGGGTTTATTATATTGATTGCTAGTTGTAATCATATGTAGAGGATGCCAAACATTATGGCCACCACTCGCGCCACCGATTATGAGTAGCCCACCATATATCAAGACAATGAGCCCTATACCTTTTAAGAACTTAGTCCAACCACTAGAGTCAATACTGAGCGCATTAAGTGCGCCTAAGTATATGGCGGTAATAATAAGTAGTCCGCCCCATAATAGTAGGCTGATCCAGCCTGGGATGATGCGTTCAAGCATCCAAATAGCAAGAGCCAACATTAATACGCCAAAAATGACCTTGATGTCGCTCATCCAGCCACCTGCTTTGGGTAACAGTGTGCCTGCAGAAGTGCCAATAACGAGTAATGGTAAGCCCATGCCCATGCTCAGAGCAAAGAGTGCTGAACCACCTAATACTGGGTCGCCATGCTGGCCAATAAATATCAGCGCACCCGCTAATGGTGGCGCCAAACAGGGCCCGACAATTAGGCCGGATAATAGCCCCATTAGTGCAGCACCAATGATTTTTCCACCTTTTTGTTGGTGACTGACTCGATGTAATTGATGTTGTAGTGAATGAGGCAATTGCAGTTCAAATAAGCCAAACATTGACAGAGCTAAAATGACAAATAAGCCACTAAAACTGCCAATAATCCAAGGATTTTGGAACATGGCCTGTAAATTTTCGCCTAATAATCCGGTTAGTACACCAGCCGTGGTGTACGTAATTGACATCGCCAATACATAGCTTAGCGATAATATAAAGGCACGACGGGTAGTGATGTTCTCACCTTCGCCAACGATAATGCTGGATAGAATGGGGATCATTGGAAACACACAAGGTGTGAAGGCGAGCAATAAGCCTAAACCAAAAAAGCTAAGCAAGATTTTGAGCAGATTATCTTGTGCCAAACTTTGGGCAATGCGATCTTGCTCTGGAAAATCTATTGTAAGAATAGCGGCACTTTTACTTTGGACGATATCTCCAGAGAAAGCAGGCAATGATAGTTGGACTACTTTTTTCGTGGGTGGGTAACAAATATGAAACGTTTCTGAGCAGCCTTGGTAATAGGCTTTTAAGGTAATTTGTTGGGCAGACCTGCTACGATTAAGAGGTAACAATATATCAGTGCTATCTGTATATACCTCTGTTAAACCAAATATTTCATCCATTTTGTTTTCACCAGCGGGAAGTGAAAATTCACCCAGCTGTACTTGATCATTATCGAGGATCTCAAAACGAATTTTATCGCGATATAAATAATTTCCTTCAGCAATATTCCATCGTGCAAGTAGTGTTTGTGGATCTTGAATGTGAGCAGAAAAATCAAAGGCTTCATCGACACTGGGAGGGACAGCAATATCATTCAAGCCAAGACTATCTAATAATCCAGGGCGTGCTTGGGCAGAAATGGCAATAAATAATAAGAGTAATAAGATGAATCGTTTCATGATTAAGGTCAGTCTGTAAAAGGCAATGTTTAGGTAGACAGTGTAATTAAGCGATAGTTACAGCATACAGTTTAAAAATTAAATTAGTTGTGCCATCCCGTCATAATACTGTAATAATTGGTTGTCATACTGTCTTGTCTGATTATTGCGAGTTTATGTACCTATGGAAATAAAAACAATTCATCAATTTGAAAAACAAGCCATGAAAAAAAGCCATAGGGAATTAGCCCGGATAGGCTTCGCTCTATTCTTCTTGGTTGGCGTTTTAGCATTCAGTTTTGCGACGAGTGGTGGCGTTCCAAACAACCTATTTTTAGCTGTGGCCGCTGTGTTTGGTGGTTATATGGCAATGAATATTGGCGCTAATGATGTTGCTAATAATGTCGGCCCTGCTGTGGGTTCCAAGGCGCTAACGATGGGTGGCGCGATTATTATTGCGGTGATTTTTGAGGCCGGTGGAGCAATTATCGCGGGTGGTGAGGTGGTGTCTACCATCAAAAAAGGCATTATTGATATTGATGGTTTTGGTGGCGATACGGATAGTTTTTTATGGGCGATGATGGCTGCTTTATTGGCTGCAGCGTTATGGCTTAATCTTGCCACGATGGCGAAAGCACCTGTTTCAACAACGCATTCTATTGTTGGTGGGGTCATGGGGGCGGGAATTGCCGCTGCAGGATTTGATATTGTTGACTGGGGCATGATGGGGAAAATTGCGAGTTCTTGGGTGATTTCACCCGTTATTGGCGGAGTCGTTGCTGCTGGGTTTTTATTTGCAATTAAGAAAACCATTATTTTCAAAAAAGATAAAATTAGCGCTTCTTATAAATGGGTACCCGTTTATGTTGCCTTGATGTCATGGGCTTTTATTACCTATTTGGTACTTAAAGGTCTGAAGAAAGTATGGCCTCAATTGGTGGGTAGTTTTAATGAAATCCTATTTTTCACCGTTGAAGTCACCAAAAAACCGACATTGACAACTGCTTTATTAATGGGCGCAATCGTCGCTATAGCCGTTTATTTCTTTATGAAAAAAAGTATTAAAGCCAAATTGGGTGGACTCGAGAATACTCGAAATAGTGTGAATTCATTATTTACCATACCGCTTATTTTTGCAGCGGCATTATTAAGTTTTGCCCATGGAGCTAATGATGTTGCCAATGCGATTGGCCCATTAGCAGCGATTAATGATGCAGTGATGACAGGCGGTATTTCAGCTGAAGCTGGTATTCCTCTCTGGGTGATGGGGGTAGGAGCTTTGGGGATCGCAATCGGTCTGGCTTTATATGGTCCACGGTTGATTAAGACGGTGGGCTCGGAAATTACCGATTTAGATCAAATGCGTGCTTTTTCCATTGCGATGGCAGCAGCTATTACGGTGATTATTGCGAGTCAATTAGGATTGCCCGTGAGTTCAACGCATATTGCCATTGGCGGTATATTTGGCGTAGGGTTTTTACGTGAATGGCTTGACTCGACAACAAGCATTGAATATGACATTGCTCAGGATAAAGCAGAAGTAAAAGACGATAAAAAGGTATTGCATGCCACAAAAGCAGAGTTAAAGAAACTAGAAGCTAAAAAGAAAAAAACAGATCAGGATTATCAGCGGATAACGGAATTGTATCGTGCAGTTGATGACGAAGCAGTTAGTCTTAAAAAATCAAAAAAATTACTGAAAAAAGATCGAAAGATCTTGTACGTGAAGCGTGACGCAATTAAAAAAATTATTACTGCTTGGATAATCACCGTGCCGTCTGCTGCAGTTTTGGCAGCATGTATGTTCTATATGATTAAAGGCGTGATGTCTTAATTAGCAAGATATGACGACGTGAAAGTAGTTTGGCAATTCTAGCCTCTCCTATTCTCGAACACGTTATTCGAATGATAAAACGTCAGGATTAACACCATGGCCACAACAATATTAGTAGTAGAAGACGATATTGCAATTAGAGAGATGCTGTGTTTTTCACTCAGGCATTCAGGATTTACCTGTGAGTCAGTCAGTGACGCCGAGCAAGGTTTGGACTGGTTGAAACAACAACAACCTGATTTGATCTTGTTGGATTGGATGTTACCAGGTATTGATGGTATTGAATTTATCCGCCGTTTACGTGCTAATGATTTATGGTCGGATCTTCCTGTCATTATGCTCACAGCCAAAGGAGAGAGTGAAGACATGGTTAAGGGCTTGAGTGTGGGCGCTGATGACTATGTTAATAAGCCTTTCTCGCCACCAGAATTAACTGCTCGAATCAAAGCCTTGCTGAGGCGGTGTAGCATGCATGAGGAAGAGGGAAGCCAACAAATCGAACTCTCAGGCTTAATATTGGATATTCAAAGTCATCGAGTCAGTGTTAGTGGGCAGAAAATTGCTTTAGGACCAACAGAGTTTCGTTTGTTGCACTTTTTTATGAAAACACCTGAACGCGCTTATAGTCGGGGGCAGTTATTGGATCAGGTTTGGGGGGATACTGTTTATGTCGAAGAGCGTACGGTGGATGTGCATATTCGTCGTCTTCGCAAAGCATTAGAACCAACGGGTCATGATCGTTTGGTGCAAACGGTGCGTGGTGTAGGTTATCGTTTTGCTGAAGAGTAGATAGTTCGCATGATGCCTTGGGATTATTGGCGACTACTTGCTATTGTTAGTTTGGCTGGCTTTGTGGGCTTGCTTTTTGATCAAATGTTACCTTTAATGTTTATAGCCACGTTGGCCTATGCGATGTGGCTTCAACGTGCTTGGAGCCAGCTTTACCATTGGTTAAGAAATCCTAAAAAATATAAATCTCCCAGTGCTGATGGCATGATCAATGATATATGCAGGGAAATTGAGCGGACGCGGAAACAAAATAAATCACGTAAGAAAAAGCTCACGGGATATCTAAAACGTTTTAAAGCAACGACAGCAGCATTGCCTGACGGCATTATTGTTCTTGCGGAGGATGGACGTATTATTTGGTCCAATTCTGCTGCGGAGATATTGTTAGGTATTCAGTGGCCCCAAGATAATCATGTCAGAATTAAAAATTTAATTCGAGACCCCATGTTCCAACAGTTGTTTGATTCGGATCTCACGCAAGGACAATTTGTTAATGTGACCTCTCCCTTTAATCCTGATCTGCAACTTGAAGTGAAGATGGTCAGTTATATGGGAAGTGGTCGATTGTTGGTGGCACGGGATATCACTCAAACCTTAAAATTACAAACAATGCGTCGCGATTTTGTCGCTAATGTGTCACATGAATTGAGAACACCGTTAACGGTATTGCGTGGTTATTTAGAAACCTTCAACGAGGATAGCCCTTCTGAGCAATGGAGATCTGCACTGCCCGTTATGCAGCAACAAACAGAGCGAATGCATATGATGATTACCGATCTATTGGCATTGTCACAATTGGAAACAGGTGAAAAATCATTAACTTATGAGCCAATAGATATCTCGGTATTATTAGCCTCAGTCGTTGAAGATGCGAAAAAATTAGAACAGTATCACTCACATGAGATTGAACTTGATATTTTGACTGCACAGGGTTTACTAGCGGATGTGGGCGAGCTGCGGAGTGTGGTATCAAATTTAGTTTTTAATGCTATTAAATATACTCCCGCCAATAGCAAAATCATTGTCCGCTGGTTCGTTGATAGTGGCGGTGCCCATATTGAAATACATGATAATGGTGAAGGCATTGCCGAACATCATCTTGAACGATTAACCGAACGCTTTTATCGAGTAGACAGTGGTCGCTCCCAAGAGGCGGGTGGCACAGGATTAGGCTTAGCCATTGTTAAGCATGTTTTACAGAGGCATGAGGCTGATCTTAAAATTAGTAGTGAACTAGGTGTTGGCTCACAGTTTATTTGCAACTTTCCCTTAACGCGTGTTGTTGAAATAGAAGACTAAATTCTTTACCTAAAGTACCCAACAATTCCATTGTCATCGAATTGTCATATTTCTTTCACATCCTTGTCATATTCCGACGTGATACTGCTCCCTATAAATTTATTTTAACTTGGGAGATGAACAAATAATGTTCACAAAAAAACTTGCAATCTTAGGCGCTGCATTAACAATGGGTTTTTCTGCAGCAACGTACGCTGATGTTGATCCAGCTTTAGCTGATTATGAAAAAGTTAGTGGTATTTCAGGCAATCTTTCTAGTGTGGGTTCTGACACATTAGCTAATTTGATGACACTTTGGGCTGAAGAGTTCAAACGTGAATATCCTAATGTTAGTATCCAAATTCAAGCAGCGGGTTCTTCAACAGCTCCGCCAGCACTGACTGAAGGTACATCAAACTTCGGTCCTATGAGCCGTAAAATGAAAGACAAAGAAACAGCGGCATTTGAAGCTAAACATGGTTATAAAGCAACGCCCATTCGTGTGGCAATTGATGCTTTAGCGGTATATGTACATAAAGATAACCCAATCGAAGGTTTATCTATTCCTCAAGTGGATGCGATTTTCTCAGCAACACGTAAATGTGGCCACGCAGAAGATATTACTAACTGGGGCCAAGCGGGCGTTGATGATTTAGGAAGCATCCAAATCTACGGTCGTAATTCAGTGTCTGGCACCTATGGTTACTTTAAGAAAAAAGCATTGTGTAAAGGTGATTACAAAAACAATGTAAACGAGCAACCTGGTTCAGCTTCAGTTGTTCAAGGTGTGACTAAATCATTAAATGGTATTGGTTACTCTGGTATTGGTTATAAAACATCGGGTGTTAAAGCCATTGCTTTAACTAAGGAGCCAGGTAAGCCTTTCATCGCAGCATCTAAAGAAAACGCAGCGAACGGCACATACCCATTATCTCGTTACCTTTACGTTTATGTGAATAAAGCACCTAACAAACCATTAGCGCCACTTGATCAAGAATTCATCAAAATGATTCTGTCAAAAGCGGGTCAACATGTTGTTATTAAAGATGGTTATATTCCATTGCCAGCATCGGTAACAGAAAAAGAATTAGCTAAAATTAAGTAAGTTATTTAAGTAAATATCAGAAAACGCTCTGCACTTTGTGTGGAGCGTTTTTCTGTAATAAATAGTTGAGAACCTATGACTGAATATTCTCTAAAAAATAACATACTACCACCAGCACACTCACCGATAACGATGCGTCGTCGCAAATGGCGTGAAACCAAAGATCGCATGGCAAGATATGGTGTGGCTGTAGGTGGAATGGCTGTTATTTTTGCCATTGTATTGATTTTCTTTTATCTGCTTTATGTCGTGGTGCCATTATTTTATGGTGCAGACATTGAAATGACAGCAGAGTATGACTCGTCAGAAAAGACGGCAATACATGTCACCTTGAATGAATATAATGATGTGGCCTTGAGCTTAGACATGCAGGGTCAAGCACGATTTTTTGTCGCGGACAGTGGCGAAACAATACTTGAACCATCATTACCTTTAGCGGATATGGTCATTGCCAGCTTTGGCAAAGGTGATCCGTCAACAGGTGTTTTTGCTTATGGGTTTGAAGATGGCCGGACTTTAGTTTTTAAGCAAGCTTATAAAATTAGCTATCCAAATGATATACGCACCATTACACCTAGAATCGAGTTTCCATTGGGTGAAGAAACATTACTGTTGGACAATCAACGACAAGCATTAAAATTTTTGACTGTGCAAAGTAACGAAGAGCAAACAACGATCGCTGCTGTAACGGCTGACAAACGATTGGTATTAACAAGCTTGATTCGTGAAGAAAGTTTTATGGATGAAGACGAGTTCACCATCGAACAGTTCAGTGCAGAAATAATCTTGCCTGCCTTAGTTGAAACAACGCAATTAGTGATGGATATTGATCAGCGGGAACTTTATCTGGCTGATAATGCGGGCAATATTGCTTTCTATGACATTCAGGATATTACGAAACCTCGCTTGGTACAAAAAATTAAAGCGGTACCATCAGACGTGGATATTACGGCCATTGAATTTTTAACAGGTGGTATTTCAATTCTAGTCGGACGTAGTGACGGACATGTGGACCAATGGTTCCCAGTGCGAGATAAAGACAATAATTACACACTGCATAATGTACGAAGTTTTGCTGACCAATCCTCACCAATTATTGCGATTTCTCCAGAATATGCTCGCAAAGGTTTCTTAGCCCTAGATGCCAGTGGCCAACTGGGAATTTATCACACCACAGCAGAGCGTACATTATTGGTTGAGCCGCTAAATGATGCCGGTGGACATACTGTGATGGCGATCTCTCCTCGTAGCAATGGTTTGATTAGTTTGACTACACAAGGAAACGTTAAGTTATCAGTCATCGATAATGAACATCCTGATGTATCGTGGCATTCATTATGGGAAAAAGTCTGGTATGAGAGCCGTGATAAACCAGAGTACATTTGGCAGTCATCATCAGCCAGTAATGACTTTGAGCCAAAATTCAGCTTAACGCCACTGACATTCGGTACATTCAAAGCAGCGATGTATGCCATGGCTATTGCCATGCCCTTAGCTATTTTTGGTGCAATCTATACTGCTTATTTTATGTCACCGGGGATGCGTAAAATTGTTAAACCGACCATTGAGATTATGGAAGCCTTGCCGACGGTTATCTTGGGTTTCTTAGCAGGATTATGGTTGGCTCCGATTGTTGAAGGTAACCTTCCTGGGGTGTTCAGTATATTTGTCATGACCCCAGTGATGATCGTGTTAACAGCATGGGGTTGGACAAGATTACCTACAAGCCTACGAGAACGTATTCCTGATGGTTGGGAAGCTGCGATCTTAGTACCAGTGGTCATTTTAGTGGGGGTGGTGTCGATGATGCTCAGCCCAATAGTTGAAGCATGGCTATTCGATAGCAATATGCCACAGTGGTTGAATGACCATGGTATTGGCTTTGATCAACGGAACTCTTTAGTGGTTGGAATGGTGATGGGATTTGCTGTGATTCCAACTATCTTTTCGATTACGGAAGATGCCATCTTTGGCGTGCCAAAACACCTGACGATTGGTTCATTAGCGTTAGGGGCGACACCATGGCAAACATTAACACGGGTTGTTATTTTAACGGCAAGCCCAGGCATTTTCTCGGCGGTGATGATTGGTTTAGGTCGTGCCGTAGGTGAAACGATGATTGTGTTAATGGCAACGGGTAATACACCGATTATGGACTTTAATATCTTTGAAGGTTTCCGAGCATTATCGGCAAATATTGCTGTTGAAATGCCCGAAGCCGAAGTTGCCAGTTCACATTATCGTGTGCTGTTCTTGGCGGCATTAGTGTTGTTTATGGCAACCTTTGTTTTTAATACCGTGGCTGAAGTGGTTCGTCAGCGTTTACGCAACAAATACAGTAGCTTGTAGGAATAAGAAGGTCTTCTATGTCTAAACAATCATTTTCTTCTTGGGTTAAGAGTGGCTCTCCATGGGTGTGGCTCAACGCGGGTGCAGTGAGTATCAGCTTAGTGATGGTGTTGGGTCTATTGGGCTTGATCGCGGTGCGAGGTCTAAGTCATTTTTGGCCTGCAGATATCATGGAAGTGAGTTACACCGAACCTAATCAGCAAACTCAGTTATTAATCGGTGAACTGATTGAAGTTGAAACGATTCCTGCTGCACAGTTAAAACGTGTTGGTGTTGATCTGCCTGAAGGTCAAGAAAGTGCCGATCGATTATTAATTAAGGTGGGTAACCGTGATCATTTTGGCATGGACTTCCGTTGGGTTAATGAACCGTGGCTTGGTGAAGCACATTACCCCAAAGAATTACTCTCCATTGAACGCCGTGAATGGGGTCGTTTTTATGGCCGTCTAATCGAGGTGAAACAACAAGATGAAGTGGTTGCTTCGGGCGATCATGGGTATGAAGAGTTACAGCGACGCTTAGTTCGAAGTAATGATTTGATTGCCGACATTAAACATCTTGAATACAAAGTGATCGGTAAGATTAATCATAGTATGGAATCAATTCGATTAGATAAACGTCAATTAGAATTGAATGATGTAGCAGAAAGTTCATATAAATATACGGAGCTAGCAACAGAAAAACAACAACTTGATGTTGAATACAGCGAGCTACAAAAACAGTTATCGATTCTCTATGCTGCCTTAAACCGTGATCGAATGATTGTAAAAATATCGAATGGTAATGAAGTAGAAATACCGTTAGCTAAAGTGGTGTTAATTCACCGTCCTAATGCCATGGGTATTTTTGAGAAAATTGGTTTTTATGGTCACGCCGTATGGGATTTCGTATCAAGTGATCCTCGAGAGGCGAATACCGAAGGGGGTGTGTTTCCAGCAATTTTCGGCACTATTATGATGGTGATGATTATGGCTGTGTTAGTAACACCGTTTGGTGTAATTGCAGCAGTGTATTTGAAAGAGTATGCCAAACAAGGGCCACTCATTCGTTTGATTCGTATTGCCGTAAATAATTTGGCAGGTGTGCCCTCCATTGTTTATGGCGTGTTTGGTTTAGGTTTCTTTGTCTATTTTTTAGGTGGCAATATTGATGAATTGTTCTTCCAAGCCAGCTTACCTTCACCGACATTTGGTACGCCGGGTTTAATGTGGGCATCACTAACCTTGGCAATTTTAACGGTACCCGTGGTTATTGTGGCAACAGAAGAAGGTCTATCGCGTATTCCACGAGCCATTCGTGAAGGCAGTTTGGCATTAGGTGCGACTAAGGCTGAAACCTTATGGCGAACAGTCTTACCAATGGCTGCACCAGCAATGATGACAGGCTTAATCTTAGCAGTAGCACGTGCGGCCGGTGAAGTGGCACCATTGATGATGGTCGGGGTGGTTAAGCTTGCACCAGCATTAGCTGTGGACAATTTAGCGCCGTATCTACATCTAGACAGGCAGTTTATGCACCTTGGATTCCATATCTATGATGTTGGCTTCCAGAGCCCAAACGTTGAAGCGGCAAGACCGTTGGTTTATGCCACGGCAATTTTATTGGTATTAATTATTATTGGATTAAATTTGGTTGCGATTCATATCCGAAATCGTCTACGTGAAACATATAAAGCAAGCGAGAGTTAAATAATGGCAGAACAACAAGCAGTAGCACGAAGCATTGATATTCACTCAATGCAGCGTGGTTCAAAAATGAATCTAGAGGCAGAAACAGTCTGTTTACAAGTGAAAGACTTTAACTTGTTTTATGGTGATAAACAGGCCTTACATGGTATTAATATGACGATTGCCAAAAATCGTGTAACGGCATTTATCGGCCCGAGTGGTTGTGGTAAATCGACGCTATTACGCTGTTTTAATCGAATGAATGATTTGATTGATACCGTGAGTATTAACGGGCAGATGTCACTGGATGGTCGTGATCTCAATGCGCCATCAGTTAATGTTGCCGATTTACGTCGCCAAGTGGGCATGGTGTTTCAAAAGCCCAATCCTTTTCCAAAATCTATTTATGAAAATGTAGCTTATGGTTTACGACTTCAAGGCGTTAACGACCGAGCAACACTTGATAACGTCGTTGAGAAATCACTTAAAAGTGCCGCTTTGTGGGATGAGGTGAAAGATCGTTTAAATGAATCTGCAATGGGTATGTCTGGGGGACAGCAACAGCGTTTAGTGATTGCGCGGGCAGTTGCGATAGAGCCTGAAGTATTATTACTAGACGAACCTGCTTCGGCTCTGGATCCTCTTTCAACGTTGAAAATTGAAGAGCTGATCCATGAGTTAAAAGACAAATACACCATCATAATTGTGACTCATAATATGCAACAAGCAGCACGGGTATCTGATTACACTGCATTTATGTACATGGGCAAGTTAATAGAATTCGGCCCAACAGATGAGTTATTCACTAACCCGAAAGAGAAGCAAACAGAAGATTACATTACCGGTCGTTACGGTTAAGACTAGGAGTACAGCATGGCTACAAATAATTCACAGCATATATCGCAGCAATTTGAGCAGGAACTGCAGGATATTCGAACACGTGTGTTAACAATGGGAGGCTTGGTTGAACAGCAAGTTGCCAATGCCTTAAAAGCATTAAAAACAGCAGATATTGATTTAGCCAGAGGTGTGATGCAAGATGATAATCTAGTCAATGAGTTTGAAATGAAGATTGATGAGGAATGTATTCAGATCATTGCGTTACGCCAACCAACGGCGAGTGACTTGAGATTAGTCACAGTCATTTTGAAAACGATCACTGATCTAGAGCGTATTGGTGATGAAGCGAATAATATTGCTAATAAAGCGTTAAGTCCGACAGATGTTGATTACCCTAAAAAGAATTATCGAGAACTATCTGCGCTCGGTAATCATGTGCGTGGAATATTACGCGATGCATTAGACGCCTTTGCTCGATTAGATGTTGATGCTGCCCTTTCCGTGGCACGGGAATCAAGGGGTGTTGATGAAGAGTACGAAAGTTTTATGCGAACAATGCTGACTTATATGATGGAAGATCCCCGTACTATCTCACGAGTTTTGGACTTGATGTGGTCGGCTCGTGCTTTAGAACGTATAGCCGCTCATAGTCGAAACTTGTGTGAATACGTTATTTACTTGGTGGAAGGTAAAGATGTTCGTCACCTAAGTGTGGAACATATCGAAAAGGTGCTACAGCGTGAGGATTAAAAAGTAGGCTGACCTTTTAAAATGGTCAGAAAAGAAACTGTAACAAAATGGTCACAAAAGTTTCATTTTGGTGAAATATATCATTGTTATTATTTACATATTCGGCTGATTTATGTCCGATTATTAATTTAATAACGAAAGGATAGTCCCTTGAAACTTAAAACATCATCTCTATTAATTGCTGGTGCACTATTAGGTGCGGCGGTATTGCCTGCACAGGCGAACAATGAAGCTATGGTAGACCTGCTTAAAGTCCTTGTTGAGCAGGGCACTATCACTGCTGAAAACTATGAACTATTGGTTAATGCTGCTAAGGCAGATAAAGAAAGCAGCGATGCTACAAATGCTGACGTTAAGGCTGATGTAGAAAAAGTAGCGGCAACAGCGGCTAAAATGCCTAAGATTACTACCAAAGGAAAGCTTAAAATTGAAAGCCAAGATGGTAATTGGTCTTTCCAGCCTATAGGTCGAATCATGTGGGATGCGGTATCTGCAGATGCTGATTCTAGCAATTCTAATGACGATTGGGATGGTACAGAACTACGCCGTGCTCGTTTAGGTTTCCAAGGAACGATATACGATTGGGGTTACAAATTTGAAGCTGATTTCGCAACTGGTGATAATGAGGATGACAAAGAAGTTGTGGTTAAAGATGCCTATATTAAGTACGGTACTAAGTTTGGTGATACTAAATTTGGCTTAAAACTAGGTCAATCACATATTCCATTTGGTTTAAACACCAAAGTTAGCTCAAAATACATGACATTTATGGATCGTCCATTTTTTGCTGATAGCAACATCTCTCCAGCACGTGAATCTGGCGCTGTTGTTTCATTCGCCAATAAAGATTACCGTTGGACTGCTTCAGCTGGCGTAACAGCTGGCTCAATCAGTGGTGGTTACACGGATGAAGATGATGATGGTACAACATTTGCACTTCGCGGTTCTTTTGTGCCCTTTATACAAGATAAAAACCACTTGTTACAAATTGGCGCTGGTTATATGAATAGAAGCGACAACGATGGTAGCTTCAAATTCTCGCAACATTTAGTGGCACATAAAGATAATACGAAAATTTCTTCAGGCACAATAGCTGCTGGTGATTATGATGGTTCGGATGCCTTTACCATTGATGCATTAGGTGTCTTCGGTTCGTTCCATGCCATGGCTGAGTATCTTGACTATACAGCGGATAGTAATGTGGCCGGCAGCGATATTGATATCGACGGTTATGCGGTTGAAGTAGGTTACTTCTTAACAGGAGAGTCACTGAAGTGGAAAAAAGGCTATACATCAGGTATCACACCTAAATCTTCAGCAGGTGCATGGCAAATCGCAGCTCGCTTTGAAAGTTTAGATATTGATGATGGTAATGTCGCTGGTGATGATGAAGCGAAGAAATGGACTGTTGGTCTTAATTATTACCCAACGCAAAATATTCGTCTTATGGTCAATTACGACAAGGTTGTGACGTGGGATCAAGATGGTTCGGATACAGACCAAGAACCTTCTGCAATTAAATTCCGTGCACAAGCTAAGTGGTAAAGCCAGCCTTTGAGTTAGTCTCCTCTTAACTCTCAAGCCCCATCTGATTATTTAGATGGGGCTTTTTTTTGTTCTAAGCGATAATCAACCTTGTTTATCTTAAGCAAAATAATGCAAAATGGCATTATCAAGATAGATAGGTTTTCTAATGACCCAACAGACAGAACAAGATGTATTAGCCGCCATTGACCTTGGGTCGAATAGCTTCCATATGATTATTGCGCAGCTACGTGATGGCCATTTTCAAGTCGTAGATAAGTTGCGCGAGATGGTGCAGTTGCGTGCAGGATTGGATAGTGAAAATACGCTGTCCAAGGAAGCACAGGATAGAGCAATTGCCTGTCTACAACGATTTGGCGAGCGGATTAAAGAATTACCTGCTGGCAGTGTGCGTGTTGTTGGAACCAATACCTTGCGAGTGGCAAAAAACAGTTGGAGTTTTCTGCGTTTAGCCCGACAAGCTTTAGGTCATCCTATTGAGATTATTGCTGGTGAAGAAGAAGCGCGACTTATATATCTTGGAGTAGCACATGCTCTAGCATTTGATGAGTCACGTCGATTAGTAATGGATATTGGTGGTGGTAGTACGGAGTTTATTATTGGCGAAGGTTTTAAAGGCCTAAGACGAGAAAGTTTAGAGATGGGTTGTGTTAGCTTTTCGCAACGTTTTTTCTTGGGAGGAAAAATTACTCGAACGAGTATGAGAACAGCTTTGATTGTTGCTGGTACGCGATTGAGAGCAATTCAACGACCGTATCGCAATATGGGTTGGACAGAAGCCATTGGTGCGTCAGGAACAATTCGATCGGTTGCTAATATTGTCAAAGAAAATGGCTGGGCAGATGATGGCATTATCACCCCAAAATCCCTTGATAAATTAACAGAGGCCCTGATTGATGCTGGCCATGTTGATAACTTGAAATTGGCAGGCTTAAGCGACGAACGTGCCTCCGTTATTCCGGGAGGGTTGGTCGTATTGAAAGCTGCATTTGAGCGCTTAAAAATTGATCGGATGATTGTATCTGATGGTGCGTTACGAGAAGGCTTGCTTTATGATTTACTTGGCCGTATTCAACACGATGATGAGCGTGATCGTACGGTTGCATCATTAGCAAGGCGTTATCAAATTGATGAAGCTCAAGCTGATCGTGTTAGTACGATGGCAGTGCAGTTGTTTGACCAAGTATCAGCAGTATGGAAAATTAATAATAAGGAATACCTGCATTCCTTGCAGTGGGCAGCAACGTTGCATGAAGTTGGCCTGGCTATTTCACACAATCAATTTCACCGCCATTCTGCCTATTTGATTGCTGAATCTGTGTTGCCGGGGTTTTCACGTGAAGATCAGCATGCTTTAGCTACGATAGTGTTGGCCCAACGCAAGAAATTTCCTAAGAAAGCGTTCAAGGAGCTTCCCGATGAGTTGTATAAATCAACAAAACGTTTGGCGGTATTATTACGTTTGGCGATGGTGTTTAATAGAGGTCGCAGCGAGCAGGTAGATACTTTTGTGAAACTAAAAGTGATTAAAAAAGGTTTGCGATTGAGCTTGCCGGCAGGTTGGCTGGCAAAACACCCATTATCAGAAGCCGATTTGTTACAAGAAGTTGAACACCTAAAAAATATTAAGATAAAGCTTAAAATTAAGGAATATTGAACCAATATAGCCAAGGTCAGTCTATGGAGGTATGGAAATGAATTGTACAAAGATTTTGCAGCAAACTAAGGTGATGACATTGATGTTATTGGCGAGCATTTTTTCGGTGCAGGCTAGTGACTCAATCATTATTTCGAGCGATACCGGTGATACCTTAATGATTCATCGTTTAAATGATGGGGAGTTATGGGGTAGTTTTATGATCACCGATCAGATTGCCGATAACTTTGCTGATTATGAAATGATCGTCTTACAGGTTGATCAACATAAACCGATTAAGATGGACCACCAAAAACTATGTGGTAGCCCGGCGAGGGCTGAACAAAAAGTGAACTATACCTTCGATACGGAAGCAACGACGGAACAATGGTTGTTTAGCCAAGTCACCACGCCCCAACCTGATATTTTGAAATTAACAGGTTGGGATAAAGAAGAGTATCAACATACCAAATCAGATCGTCGACCCAATGTGGTTGATTTTCCTATTCTTGGCCCGATTGCACTGCCAACATTGTCAGCACAGTTTCAGCAAGGTGACATTGTTATTTTTCGCTATACAACCGATGCTGATGAAGTACGACAAGCACGATTTGAATTACAAAATGAACGAGAAGCGATTAAACGGTTCCTTGATATTTAAAATTCGACTTCAAATTTTTCTCTACTTGTTTACCAGTCTACATTCACACCAAGATAAGCACTGCGTCCCAGACCTGGCAAACGATCACCTTGTGCAATATCGGGATTATCACTGATGCGGTTATAGCCCCCAAGATGATTTTCATAGTCACGATTAAACAGATTGTTAACACCCGCTATTAATGTCACATTTTGTGTTGGCTGAAAACTACCCGAAAAGTTAAATAAGGTATAACCACTGGTTTTTTGTTCGTGGTTTTCAGCGGATATTTTGTGTTGCGATGCTACTGTTTGAGCTTCAAGGCCAATAGTCCATTTCGTCTGGTTATAACTCAGCATCGTGCGTGCAGTGAGTGGAGCAAGACGGTAAAGATTATCACTGGTATCACGGCGTTTACCGCGAACATAACTGATGGTGCCATCCAATTGCCATTGATTAGAAAGAGCAACAAACCAGTTGGCATCGATCCCATATAATTTAGCATCGACATTATTAAACTGCAGTGGCACAGGTTTGGTTGGTGCCATCATGGCGCTAAGCATATTAGCGGCCATATTGGTGCTTGGTGTGCCTTGAATGTAATCATTAATATGGTGATAAAAAATATGTGGCGAGAAGCCAGTGCGAGGTGTGTGCCAATCGAAGCCAACTTCAGTTTGGTAAGCAACTTCGCTATCAAGACCGATATTACCAATGTAGTTATTACCATCAGCCAATCCTGCCGTAGATTCTAGCGGCAACCATAAATAACGTTCTTGATAACTTGGTGCTCGCTCTTTTCGTGCGAGCCCAACGATGATGTCTAGTTGAGTGGATAGGGCATAAGAGGCATTGAATACAAGATCAACTAAGTGTTCATCTTGCTCACGATTAGCATTGTTAAAATTGTCACGAAGAGTAACTGCAGGGGGCATCATCATCGTGGAGTTAACTGTCCCAGCATCCATTTCAACGCGAGTATAACGTAGGCCTGTTTCAAACTTCCACTCATTTAGAGTGAATTCTTTTTCACCAAAAACACTGTAACGATCACGTTCAACGTTATTGAAATTCTGTACTAGGAAGGCGGCATTGTTAGGATCGTAGATATTGGCATTATGATTAGCTTGGTCAGCATCAAAACCGACAGTCCAGCCTGAGATGCTATATGCCAATCCAAATCCGTGAGATTGAACATCAGAGATAGCATGTCGCTGATTTGCTGGTGGTGTACGTAAAATATAATTAGCCATTTTATGATCGGCATCTTGATAGCTAAATTTAGCACTGATTTCACCACCATTATCGAAGGCGTTTTTAAACAGACCTGAGTAATGTTCGCCTGTCGCATAGATGATATCCATAGGTAGGGCAGGCGTTCCTGTTTTACCCGTATCATGGTGCTCAGCTTGCAGTGTTAGATATTGTGCTCCATTTTGGAATGCATAACCGGTACCAAAGGTGTCACGTTCATGTTGTGAAGGCAGGATATCGCCACCATCAAATTCAAGGTTATCATTGCCCCGCTCAATGCTGCTAGCAATATGGAATCTGTGCGTGTTATTGGCAATACTGGCGAGAAGTGATGCATTATGTTTATCGCCATTTTCCCCGTAACCAGCGTTTGCATTACCATGAAACTCCATTTCATCACTATAAGTAAAGGCTGCTTTTTTTGAGCTGGCAATAATAGTTCCACCCATCGTTTCCATTCCTGAACGAACAGGGGCAATGCCGCGATATAAAGCGATATCTTGGAGGCGTGATACGGGAATGTAACTTAAAGGTGTGTCCATTGCGTTTGGGCCAGCAGAGTTAATTTTTATGCCGTCAACCAAGACATTGACCCGATCACCAAATAAACCGCGATATTGTGCGACGCTAGTGAGCGGACCATTACGATTGATATTTGCCCCTGGTAAGCGTTTTAGTAAGTCACCAGTATCAGGCGAACCAACAGGAATGGAGGGTTGCATATACGGTGTTGCCTCACCAGCGACACCTTCTACAGAAAGTGTTGGAAGATTGATATGTTCTGCTTGAACAGTGGTATGTAGGCCAAGCATTAGCAAGGATAAGGGTAGTAATTTAAAATGACGCATAGCAGGTTCCTAAAAAAAGAATGCGTAAAGTTTAATAATTTTATCCTGAGGAAAAGTGTGTCTTTTCGGAATAAGGTGTGTGAAATGACCCAAATTTGATTTTCTAGGGCATGATATTGTGCCTGTATCTGAATAAAAAGTGATTAAGGTTTTGAAACGATGGAAGCAATAACCAGCTCATATATAACGGCTTTTTTGTTAGGGCTTTTTAGCACAGTTCATTGTATTGCCATGTGTGGTTCAGTAATTGGTGCTTTAACATTGAGCTTGCCAGTAGAGGTGAGAGAAAGTCAGTCCAAGATGTTTCCTTATGTGCTTAATTATAATTTAGGTCGATTGTTAAGTTATGGCATTGCTGGCGCTATTGTTGGTTTGTTGAGTTCACCATTAGCCACATTTAATGGCCATCAGATCTTACGTATTTTATCCGCTATCGTGATGATAGGGATGGGGCTTTATCTTGCTGGCTGGTTTCCTAAATTCGCCCAAATGGAACGTGTTGGCGCACCTGTTTGGCGCTTGTTACAACCGATAGGGCAGAAGCTATTACCCGTTCGGACGCGATCTCAGGCATTTTTGTTAGGTACAGTTTGGGGGTGGTTACCTTGCGGATTGGTTTATGCGGCATTAGCAGTGGCAGCGACTGTCGGCGAACCGATTAAAGCGTCAATGGTGATGCTGGCTTTCGGTGCGGGAACATTGCCAGCAGTGATGGGTGCAGGATTATTTGCAGGCTTTCTTGCCTCAATGGCGAGGATGAAAAATTTACGACAATTTGCAGGGATGTCAATTATTCTAATGGCATTGCTGACTACTTTTTGGCCGATGTTCCATAGTAATGGTCATGACCACTCAGTGAATCATATACATCCCCATCAATCAGAGCTGAATATGGAATGAGGGCATGAATAAGATATTAGGTGCTTCACCGCAACTTACTAATATTCTACGAACATTACCCATCATTGCGGTTAGTGATGTCAGTGTATTGATTTACGGTGAAATAGGAACGGGCAAAGGTTTGCTCGCCGACATCTTGCATGCAGAAAGTCGTCGCAATGAAAGGCCATTAATCACCATAAATTGTGCCGCATTACAACTGGAAGGAATTGAGATCGATTTATTTGGTCAATGTAATGATGCGGGTGACATTGAGCATAAAGGTAAATTATTAGCAGCGGATGGCGGTACGGTATTTCTTGATGAAGTTGATGCTTTACCCTTGCCTATACAGGCAAAAGTTTTACGTTTTTTGGAAGTGGGGGAGTGTCAGTTACAAGGTAGCCATAAATTACATAAAGCAGATGTACGCATTTTGGCAGCAAGCAGTGCAAATTTGCATGAAGAGGTTATGGCGGGGCGTTTTAGAGCTGACTTGTTTTACCGGTTACACGTTGTTCCCATTACGATGCCAGCATTAAGGGAGCGTGGTGATGATATTGGTTTATTATTACGCCATTTTGGTCGCGAGTTTGCTAGTAATAATGCAGTTGTTCGTTATTCAAGATCAGTGGAGCATTGTTTGCAAAGCTATTTTTGGCCAGGGAATATTCGTGAGTTGATGAATTTTTGCCAGCAAATGGCATTGCTGAATTCGGGGAAAGTGATACAACCAGAAGATTTACCATTGGAAATGATGCCTGAAGCTGCGGCAAATGAACATATGTTTGTTTTACCTCCAACAGGAATTAAATTAGCGCAAGTTGAGTTAGATCTAATTGAGCAGGCGTTAGAAATGGCAGCAGGTAACCGTTCTAAGGCTGCTCGATTGTTAGGGATCAGTCGAGATACACTGCTTTATAGGATGCAGAAATACGATTTGTAGCTTAAAGTAGTTGCCAATAATATTCATTTTAGAGGCTTACATGAAACAGTATTTAGATCTGTGTCAACGGTTGATTGACCAAGGTGAGTGGGTCGAAAATAAGCGTACAGGTAAACGGTGCTTAACCGTTATTAATGCTGATCTCACCTACGATGTTGCTAATAATCAGTTCCCTCTTATCACTACGCGGAAAAGTTTTTGGAAATCTGCGATAGCTGAAATATTGGGCTATATTCGTGGTTATGATAATGCTGCAGATTTTCGAGCATTGGGTACCAAAACATGGGATGCCAATGCTAATGATAATCAAGATTGGTTGAATAACTCGTATCGTAAAGGTCAAGACGATATGGGACGAGTCTATGGGGTCCAAGGTCGATGTTGGCAAAAACCTGACGGTAGTACTCTAGATCAGCTTCGAAAACTGGTTGATAATCTATCTAAAGGCATTGATGACCGGGGTGAAATCATCACCTTTTATAATCCCGGCGAATTTCATATGGGGTGTTTACGGCCTTGTATGCATACTCACACGTTTTCGCTATTAAGCGACACGCTTTATTTAACCTCGTATCAGCGTTCATGTGATGTGCCATTAGGGCTGAATTTTAATCAGATTCAAGTGTTCTTTTTCTTACAGATTATTGCTCAAATTACGGGCAATAAAGCTGGGCAAGCCTACCATAAGATAGTCAATGCTCACATCTATGAAGATCAACTAGAGCTAATGCGAGACGTACAACTCAAACGTACACCTTTTGCATCACCGCAGTTGCATGTAAACCCTGATATTAAGACACTAGAAGATTTAGAAACATGGGTCACAATGGATGATTTTGACGTAACAGGTTATGAATATCATGAGCCTATTAAGTATCCGTTCGCGGTTTAATAGTTTGATAAGAAAACTACTGTTTAATGTTCAATAAATAACAATTAGGGCACATGACATGACAGAACAGCAACTAACGAATTATCCTGTATGGGATAAAACAGTACGTATTTTCCATTGGGTAAATGTACTGTGTGTTTTAGGTTTGATTGCTATCGGTACGGTGATCCTTAATGCTAAAGGTTTAGGTGTAACAACGGATGGCAAGATTCTACTTAAAACCATTCATGTTTATATCGGTTACGTGTTCTTCATAAATTTAAGCTGGCGTATCGTATGGGGCTTTATCGGCAGTCGTTATGCACGATGGAGTGCAATATTACCGTTTGGAACAGAATATAAAACACAATTATCAGCAATGATAAAGGGGATGAAAGCAGGTAAGCCAGTAGGCTTTCTAGGGCATAATCCAATTGCACGATTAATGGTGGGATTACTGTTTTTATTGTTGAGTATGCAAGCAATAACAGGCTTGGTTTTGGCGGGTACCGATGTTTATATGCCGCCATTTGGTAATACGATTAAGGAATGGGTGGCAATAAATCAATCTAGTGTAGATTTAGTAAAACCTTATTCAAAAGAAGGTATAGATGAAGTGGCGTATAAGGATATGCGAGATTTCAGAAAGCCGTTTATTACGACGCATTACTATACTTTCTTTGTATTATTAGCTGCAGTGTTGTTGCATTTATTAGCCGTTGTTGTCGCAGAGTTACGAGATCGGAATGGTTTGGTCTCTGCCATGTTTACTGGTAAAAAGGTATTTTCTGAGAAACCATTTGATATGGATTGAGCGCTTATAGTTGACCTATTTCTGCAAACGAGATAATTTCTCCATCACCAATAATAATATGATCTAATACGCGAATATCAACCAGTTCAAGTGCTGATTTAAGTCGTTGAGTAATATTGTGATCAGCCTGACTGGGTTCAGCAATGCCAGAAGGGTGGTTATGGGCAAAAATGACCGCGGCAGCATTATGATGTATTGCTTGTTTGACGACTTCGCGAGGATAAACACTGGCACCGTCTATCGTACCTCGAAACAGTTCTTCAAAGGCGATCATGCGATGTTTGTTATCGAGAAATAAACAAGCGAATACTTCATGTGGGTAGGCACGCAAACGTTGTTGGATATATCGTTTTGTAGTGTCTACATCAATGAGTACATCTCCACGAGATAGGGTGGATTCAAAATGTCGACGACTCATTTCCATCACTGCTTGTAGTTGCACGTATTTAGCTGGCCCCAGGCCATATTGTTGGCAGAACTGTTTTTGGTTCGCTTCAAGTAGCGCACGAAGACTGCCAAAGTGGGCCAAGAGCTGTCGAGCAAGATCAACGGCAGATAGGCCAATGACACCGGTTCGTAAAAAGATAGCGAGCAATTCGGCATCAGATAAGATCGATGCACCATGATGTAGGAGTTTTTCTCTAGGACGTTCGTCGACAGGCCAGTCTTTTATTGCCATCTTTGAATCCTTTCATTGATGTTAGAAGAGGACAATTTAACATGGTCTTTTTAACAAAAACAATAACTTGTTTTGTGTTTACCCTGTAAAAATAGTATTCTGTGCAACCTTTTTCACGATTTAAATTCATGGCCGGCAAACTATTTATTAGAACCTTCGGATGTCAGATGAATGAGTATGACTCATCAAAAATGGCAGATGTACTCGCAGAGTCTCACCAGTTGGAAATAACTGAGGTGGCTGAAGATGCAGATGTACTATTATTAAACACGTGTTCTATTCGGGAAAAAGCGCAAGAGAAAGTGTTTCATCAGCTTGGTCGTTGGAAGCGCTGGAAAGAGGATAAACCAAACTTAGTGATTGGTGTCGGTGGTTGTGTTGCTAGTCAAGAAGGCGATGCCATTCGTCGCCGCGCACCCTATGTTGATTTGATTTTTGGCCCACAAACATTACACCGTTTGCCTGAGATGTTGTCAGATGTCCAAAAAACTCATCAACCACGCATTGATATTTCATTCCCAGAAATTGAGAAATTCGATAATTTGCCGGAAGCAAAAGCGAATGGACCAACAGCATTTGTCTCGATTATGGAAGGTTGCAGTAAATACTGTACTTTCTGCGTGGTGCCATACACCCGAGGTGAAGAAGTCAGTCGGCCAGTCGATAAAATATTGACTGAAATTCGTGGTCTTGCAGTGCAAGGTGTGCGTGAGGTGAATTTACTAGGCCAAAATGTAAATGCTTTTCAAGGCGAATTGGAAGGCGATGAAACAGCAGATTTAGCATTATTAATTTACTATGTTGCTGCCATTGATGGGATTGACCGCATTCGTTTCACGACATCTCATCCGGTCGAATTTTCGGACAGCTTAATTGATGCTTATGCTGAAATACCAGAATTAGTTGATCATTTACATTTGCCTATTCAATCGGGTTCAGACCGTATTTTAGCGATGATGAAGCGTGGTCATACGGCGCTTGAATACAAGGCAAAAATTCGTCGATTAAAAGAAGTGCGCCCTAATTTGAGTATGTCGAGTGACTTCATCATTGGTTTCCCCGATGAAAGTGATGCCGATTTTCAAGCGACAATGGATGTGATTAATGACATTGAATTTGATCATTCATTTAGCTTTATATATAGCGCTCGTCCCGGTACGCCTGCATCCGCTTTTATTGATTCCGTACCCGATGAGGTTAAAAAACAGCGTCTACAAACTGTCCAACGGCGTTTACTTGAGTTGGAAGCGAGTCATAGTCAGGCTATGTTGGGGTCAACACAGCGTATTTTAGTTGAGCGTATAGGACAGCGTAATGATACTGAGATGGTTGGGCGGACAGAAAATAATCGATCAGTGGTGTTTATTGGCGGCAAAGAATTGATGGGTAAATTTGTAGATGTAAATATCACAGAGGCTTATAGTAATTCTTTGCGTGGCGAATTATTGGCCGATACAATTGTTAGTTAAATCAGTCAGGAATATTTTTTAGTGACAGCGACTTCTCCTACAGCAGACAGTGTTAGTTTTGAATTAAGCCCTTTAGATAATGCCCGGCTTGCCAATCTTTGCGGTCATCTTGATGAACATCTACGGATGATGGAGCGAGGTTTTGGTGTTGAAATCAATAATCGTGGTGGTAAGTTCCAGATCATTGGTAAAGCAGACGTGTTAGCGGATGTGCAACAGACAGTGCATGAACTGTATGCGGATACGTCACAGACTATCTTGGTCCCTGAACAAGTGCATCTTGCGATTAGACAGCGTGGTGGTGCCGATATAAAAGCCCAAGAAGAGCTGGCAGAGATAGTGATTAAGACTAAACGTGGCTTAGTGAAAGCGCGTGGTGAGAATCAGCAAGCTTACTTAAAACAGGTAATGACTCACGATATTAGTTTTGGGGTGGGTCCTGCAGGAACAGGTAAAACATATCTTGCAGTGGCGTGTGCCGTTGAGGCTTTAGAGCGTGATTTTGCTCGCCGAATTATATTGGTTCGTCCTGCTGTTGAAGCAGGTGAAAAATTAGGTTTTTTACCGGGTGATTTGACTCAAAAAGTCGATCCTTATTTGCGACCTTTGTATGATGCATTGTATGAAATGTTAGGCTTTGAGAGGGTGGCAAAGCTAATCGAACGCAATGTGATTGAAGTCGCACCCTTAGCCTATATGCGTGGACGAACTTTGAATGAATCATTCATTATTCTAGATGAAGCTCAAAATACGACTACCGAACAAATGAAAATGTTTTTAACGCGGTTGGGTTATAACTCAACGGCAGTGATTACCGGCGATATTACTCAGATTGATTTGCCCAAGTCACAAAAATCAGGTTTGCGTCATGCTATTGAGGTATTGAAAGGTGTTGAAGGTATCAGTTTTACATTTTTTCAAGCGAAAGATGTAGTACGTCATTCCTTAGTACAAAAAGTAATTCTTGCTTATGAAAAGGCTGAGCAGTCGAACACATGACAGTGGTCATTGATTTACAAATTGCCTATGAAGGTGACGTTCCTGAAGCTGAGAAATTTCAACAGTGGGCAACATCTGCATTGCAAGAAGTGACACAAGATTGTGAGTTGAGTATTCGTCTTGTGGATGAAGCAGAAAGTACCGAACTCAATTCGACATATCGAGGTAAATCTGGCCCGACTAATGTGTTGTCCTTTCCTTTTGATTCTCCTGTACCTATGGAGCCAAAATTATTAGGTGATTTGATTATTTGTGTGCCAGTGGTAAATCGAGAAGCTTTAGAGCAGAATAAGCCTGTTGACCATCATTGGGCACATCTGACGGTGCATGGTTGTCTGCATTTATTAGGCTATGATCATATTGAAGATGGTGAAGCGCAAGCAATGGAATCAAAGGAAGTAAGTATTTTGCAATCATTAGCGATCGAAGATCCTTATCAGGATCAAGGTGATGATAAATGAGTGAAGGGCGACCGAGTCAGCCTCAAAAGTCTTCTTGGGTGAAACGCCTGAGAAAATTATTTTTGGAACCTAAAGATCAGACACAACTTATCGAGCTTATTCGTTCTGCATCGCAACGTCATATTCTAGATGCTGAGGCATTATCAATAGTTGAAGGCGCTCTCAGTGTGTCACGCATGCAAGCGCGGGATGTAATGATTCCGCGTTCACAAGTGGCAATGGTGTCGCGTGATGCATCAGTAGAAGATACATTGAAACTCATTACCGAAACGGCACATTCACGTTTTCCTGTTATTGATGATGACCGTGATGATGTGATTGGGATTTTATTAGCTAAAGATGTGTTATCGGCCGTCATCGCTGCTGGAAAATTTGATTTTGATTTAAGAGACATCATGCGGCCAGCAGTATTTATTCCTGAGAGTAAGCGACTCAATGTATTATTACGTGAATTTCGAGCACGTCGAAATCATATGGCAATTGTTGTCGATGAGTATGGTGGTGTGGCAGGTATGGTGACCATTGAAAATGTGCTTGAACAAATCGTTGGCGAGATTGATGATGAGCACGATATTGATGACGATGCGCCGATTTTAAAACGTAATGATTCCAGCTATACGGTAAAAGCATTAACAACGGTTGAAGACTTTAATGAATACTTTGATACTGATTGGAGTGATGAGGATTTTGATACGGTTGGAGGTTATGTTGTGAACCAATTTGGTCATTTGCCTGAACGTGATGAACAAATAACAGTTGGACAATATCAATTTACCGTGATTAGAGCTGATAATCGTCGTGTGCATTTATTTGAAATGAATATCCTTTTGGAAACTGAGCAGAATTCTGCATCTGAGTAATGTTATCCATGGTTAAACAAGAGTGGCATGGCCATATCGTTGCTGTGCTAGCCGGATTATTATTGCCACTGTCTTTTTCGCCTTTTCATTATTACCCTATCGCGGTAATCAGCTTGGCCTTGTTGTTTATTTCATGGCAAGACACAAGTCCTAAACAGGCAGCTCTAAGAGGCTTCTTATTCGGTCTAGGATTTTTTGGCGTGGGTGTGTCGTGGGTTTATGTTGCAATCCATGACTTTGGCAATGCAGGCATACCATTGGCAGTATTCCTAACAAGCTTATTTGTCAGCTTTTTGGCGTTATATCTTGCAGCTGCTGGCTGGATCGTTAAAAAATTAACAGGCAGGCTATTTTCCACGGTTGACTACTTTTTAGTGCTACCCATTACGTGGCTGTTGTTTGAGTGGTTTAAAGGATGGTTTTTAACCGGTTTTCCATGGCTGGATCTAGGTGTAGGTCAAATTGATGGGCCATTAAGTGGCTATATCGCTATTATTGGGGTGTTAGGCGTGTCTTTGTTGACTGCATTTTCAGCGGGCTTATTAGTCGTCAGTTGGCAGTTGAGGAAAGCGTGGCCGATAATTTTGATCGTTGCTATCTGGGCGGGTGGTTTTGCGCTTAAGTCAGCATCATGGACTGAAAAAAATGGCGCTGAAATCAAAGTTAGCCTAATTCAAGGTAATATTCCACAGCAGATTAAATGGAATCCAGAACAGCTCTTTAAAACCTTAGCACTGTATCAGGCCAGAACAGAGCAGCACTGGGATAGTGATTTAATTGTTTGGCCAGAAAATGCGGTGACCGTATTTCATCATCAGGTGAAAGAGCTTTATCTTGACCCGCTGGCAGAACAAGCACGAGCGAATCAAACGGATATTTTGTTGGGTTTACCTGTGAAAGATATTTCATCCGGCGATTATTTTAATAGCATGTTGAGTTTGGGCTCCCAAGAAGGTTTTTATCATAAAACTCAGTTGGTTCCATTTGGTGATTATGTGCCATTTGGATGGCTAAGAGGCTTAATAGCCTTTTTCGATTTGCCCATGTCAGATTTTCAATCAGGCCCAGAACGGCAACCACTGTTACAGGTTGCTGGGCAAAAAGTTGGGATATCAATTTGTTATGAAGATGTTTTTTCGACCGAAATATTACACACGGTTCCAGAAGCGACATTACTGATCAATGCAACAAATAATGCGTGGTATGGCGATTCTTTTGCGCCGCACCAACATTTGCAAATTTCCCAAAGTAGAGCATTGGAAACCGGTCGGCCGATCATTCGATCAACAACAAATGGCATCTCGGCCTTGATTGATTATCAGGGAAAATTAATGTCTACAACCGCTCAGTTTGAGGAAGAGGTGCTGACAGGTCAGATTCAACCAAGGCGAGGTATGACACCTTATGTGAGATGGGGACAGGGGCCTTTGTGGATATTGTCGCTGTTCATGTTGGTGGTGTGGGCGTATTATCGTCGAATTGATTTTATCAGGCAGATGGACTAATGCAGTTTCTGACTATACAACGCATATTGGGCATTTTGTTGGGCATGTTTAGCTTGACGATGTTGCCGCCGATCTTGGTGTCCTGGTTGTATCAAGATGGTGCCATACAAGCTTTCATTGATGCGTTTGCCTTATTACTTGTTGCTGGATTGGTTTTTTGGTTTCCAGTACGAAAACATCGTAAAGAATTAAAGATCCGTGACGGTTTCTTGGTCGTGGTGATGTTTTGGGTGACATTGGGGCTTTCTGGAGCCGTGCCATTCTTTATGGCTGAAGAACCTGCCATGTCATTTACTGATGCGGTATTTGAATCAATGTCAGGGCTGACGACGACTGGGGCGACGGTGCTGACCGGGCTCGATGACCTGCCCGAATCAATATTATTTTACCGGCAGTTTTTGCAGTGGTTGGGCGGCATGGGTATTGTGGTATTAGCTGTTGCAATTCTACCCCTATTAGGTGTCGGTGGCATGCAACTCTATCGTGCTGAAACACCAGGACCAATGAAGGACTCAAAACTGACGCCTCGTATTACCGAGACAGCCAAAGCGCTTTGGTATATTTATTTAACCCTTACGATCTCTTGTGCCATCGCTTTTCGTTGGGCGGGCATGACATGGTTTGATGCGATTGGACATAGCTTTTCGACAGTGGCAATTGGCGGGTTTTCAACGCATGATGCGAGTATAGGATTTTTTAATAGCGCTACAATTGAAATGGTTACCGTGGTTTTTATGCTACTTGCAGGTATGAATTTTGCGTTACATTTTTTAGGTTGGCGACATCGTTCGATTCGTCATTACTGGGCAGATTCAGAGTTGCGAACTTATCTGGGAATTCTTGCCATTATTTCAGTGATTACTTCCGTTTATTTGTATTTCATGCACACTTTTGAAAGTCCATGGACAGCAATACATCAAGGTGTTTTTCAGGCGGTATCAATAGGGACGACAGCTGGGTTTACCACGACCGATTACTCTTTGTGGCCAGGTTTTTTGCCAATTTTGTTATTAATGACAAGTTATATTGGTGGCTGTGCGGGCTCGACGGGTGGTGGTATAAAAGTTGTTCGAGTGATGCTGTTATTTAAACAGGGTTATCGTGAAGTATTACGGCTCATTCATCCGAATGCGATAATCGCCATCAAAATTAACAATAAAGCCTTATCGTCGAAGGTGATCGGAGCGGTATGGGGTTTCTTTGCTTTATATGTATTTTGTTTCAGTATTATGCATTTGCTTCTAATGGCAAGTGGGTTAGATATCGTGACCTCATTCTCGGCTGTGACGGCATGTTTGAATAACTTAGGGCCAGGCCTAGGTGAGGTTGGTGCTAATTATGGTGAGATAAATTCACCTTCTAAATGGGTGCTCTGTGTGGCAATGTTATTAGGTCGTCTGGAAATATTTACCTTACTGGTTGTGCTGACGCCTGCATTTTGGAGGCGCTAGAAAGTTTCCTTTAATGCAGTCAAGTCAACAGAAATGGGATGCAATATACCGTCAGCGTGAAAAGGGTTTTCCGACTGCATCCTTAGTATTACAGCAAAATAGTCATTTATTACCAATGCAAGGTAGCGCCTTGGATCTAGCTTGTGGGCAAGGAGGCAATGCATTGTTTTTGGCCAAGGCTGGACTTGATGTGCAAGCATGGGATGTTTCTGCTGTTGCAATTGATCAGCTGAAACATGCCGCTAACGTCAGTGGCGTGACAGTGAAAGCGGAAGTGCAAGATGTGGTTAATAATCCACCTATTCCCAATAGTATTGATGTATTGGTGGTGAGTTTTTTCTTAGACCGAGCATTATGCCCCGCGTTGTTAGCAGCGATAAAGCCGGGCGGACTATTGTTTTACCAGACTTATTGTCAGCAAAAAACGGAGCAGATCGGGCCTAAAAATCCAGAATATTTATTGAGTGATAATGAGTTATTACAGCTGTTTTCATCGATGAAAATGCGAGTTTATCGTGAAGAAGCATTGCTGGGAAACCATAGCAAAGGCTTACGAAACCAAGCAATATTGGTTGCAGAGAAATAGAGTGACTAAGATAATTGAACCGAAACTAAATAAAAAACTTGCTGTCATAAGGTTTGATCAGTAGAATTGTCCGGCTCTAAGGGCCCTGATTAGAATTTTAGGGTGACGATTTAGCCAACATAATTAACGAGTATAGATATGAAAGCGGATATCCATCCAGAATACAACGAGATTGATGTTACCTGTAGCTGCGGTAACACATTTAAAACTCGTTCAACACGTAGCAAGGCATTAACTTTGGACGTATGTTCAGAATGCCATCCGTTTTACACCGGTAAACAGAAAATGTTGGATACCGCTGGACGTGTTGATAAATTCCGTCAGAAATACGGAAAATAATCAGCGCCAGAACTTTTCATGTCTGGTAAAGATTAAAAATACATGCCTGTGTCAGTGAGTACACATCGCAAACATTTACAAAGCCTCTGCTTATTAGCAGGGGCTTTGTTGTTTTTAAGCTTAGTAGGTTGTGCACAAAATCCGGTAACAGGTAGTCATGACTTTGTGATGATGAGTGAAGATAGTGAGCTTAAGATGGGTCGTACTAACCACCCTAAAATCATTAAGCAATATGGACGTTATCAAGATGAAGCATTACAAGCCTATGTTCAATCGGTTGGTGAACGTTTAGCGATAGTCAGCCATCGAGACAATTTAATCTATCGTTTCACGGTATTGGATTCTCCGGTTATCAATGCTTTTGCTTTGCCAGGAGGGTATATCTATATTACCCGCGGTTTGATGGCTTATTTGAATTCCGAAGCTGAATTGGCCGCAGTGTTAGGCCATGAAATTGGCCATGTGACGGCTCGTCATGGTGTACGACAGCAAAGTGCAGCCCAAGCTACCAATCTTGGTTACGCCGTTGGCTCAATACTCTTCCCAGAACTTCGTGTTGCTGGTGCTCAGGATATACTTAATATTCTTGGTGGAGCATTACTCAGTGGTTATGGTCGTGAACATGAGTTGGAATCAGATGGCCTTGGAGCTGAGTATCTTGCGCGAGCAGGTTATGACCCCATGGCAATGATTGATGTGATTCGAGTCCTTAAAAATCAAGAGATATTTGCCGCTGAACAAGCAAAAAAACAAGGCCGTGAAGTTAAGGGCTATCATGGTTTATTTGCCAGTCATCCTGATAATGACACTCGTTTACAGGAAGTCGTCTCATTAGCAGAACAGTATGCTAGTAGTTCAAAAGGATTAATAAAACGCGCTGAATATTTAACTCATATTGATGGTATGACCTTTGGCGATAGCGAAGAGCAAGGGATTCGGTCCGGTCAGAATTTTTACCATTTAGGATTGCAGTTTGCTTTAATCTTTCCTAAAAACTGGCAAGTTCAAAATAATCCAAGTAGCTTGAAAGCGATTGCGGCAGAAGGTAAGGCCATTATTGAAATGGGCGCGGCAGATCGTAACCGTAAATTGACGCCAAGGGAATTTATACAGCAGCGCTTAGAGATAGGTGGCTTGAAAGATGGCCGACCATTAAATAGTCATGGATTGAAAGGGTATACGGGATTATTTGAGGTGAAAGATCGCCCCGTTAGAATCAGTGTTATTTATTTGCGAGATAAAGCATATATCTTTTTTGGCAGTGCTAAAGAGAAAGCATTGTTTGAGCAGTTTGATAAAGACTTTTTAGATACAGCGATTAGCCTGCACACATTACAAGATAGTGAAATCAGCTTGGCTAAGGCCAAACAGGTCGAAGTGGTGACAATAGGTAAATCGGATAATTACGCAGCATGGGCCGACAAATCTCGAATTACTAATAGCCCATTATTACAACTCCGATTATTAAATGGCCATTATCCTAATGGTGAATTAACGCGCGGGCAGAAAGCCAAGCGAATTCAGTAAGTTTGGCTATTAAAATAAATCAATAGGCGTGGTTGTTTCATTATCCGAGGCGCCAGAACTGGCTGCAGGAGTCAATTCCGTCGGGACATATTGTTTACGGAAACTTTCATAGATCGCTTTTTCGGTTTCTGGTCTCGCTAGTAGACCTGTTTTGGGATCGATTCGCACGGTGATCATATCAACAGGCTGTTTAAGCGGTTCATCCGGAGTATCTTTAAGCGCTATTTTCATGAAATCAATCCACATTGGCAATGCTGCGCGACCTCCTGTCTCATAGCGGCCCAGTGTACGTGGCGTATCGAAGCCTACCCAAGCTGTTGCGACTAATTCAGGATGAAAACCATTGAACCAAGCATCAACTTGCTCGTTAGTGGTACCTGTTTTACCTGCAAGATCATTGCGACCAAGACTCATTGCTTTGCGCCCTGTGCCATATCGAACTACATCACGAAGCAAACTATTCATGATGTAAGAATTTTGTGGTGTCATGATGCGTGTAGCCGGCGAGAAGCCGTATGGATTGATAATATTGCCTTCTTCATCCATTTCAGGTTCAGTGATAAGGCATGTCTCACAAACGGTGTCAGGTTGAGCCTGAAAGAGAATAGTACCGCTTGCATCTTCAATACGTTGGATTATATAAGGTTCAATACGATAGCCTCCATTGGCTAGAGCAGAATATGCACGAGCCATATCCCACGGTGCAGCGCTACCACTGCCTAAGGCTAATGATAGGTTACGAGGCATTTGACTAGTGTCAAAGCCAAATCGTGCGGCATAGTCGATGGTATAAGCCGCAGTAATATCTCTAAGTAATCGAATTGATACTAAATTACGTGAATTGGTCAGTGCTACCCGCAGCCGTGTTGGGCCAAAGAATTTACCACTGTAATTTTCAGGGCGCCAGGCATTTTCCAAGCCAGGATCATCAAACACAACGGGTGCATCATTGATGATACTGGCGGCGGTATAGCCTTTTTCCAGTGCTGCTGAATAAATAAAGGGTTTGAAGCCAGAGCCAGGTTGACGACGGGATTGGGTAACACGGTTAAATTTGTTCTGGAAATATTCAAAGCCGCCATTAAGTGCGGTGACACTGCCATCATAAGGCGATACCGCAATGAATGCACCTTCAACTTCGGGAAGTTGGGCTAACTGCCATTGTTGTTCGTTATTTTGATGTAAACGAATAATATCTCCTACATTAATAACATCAGTAATGATTTTAGGTGTTTTGCTGCGACGATTGGTACTAATTTGCTTCCTAGCCCAAGCTAGTGATGAAATATTAATGTCGATGAGGCCAATATTTTTTATATACACATGAGCGACTTCAGTTTCAGTAGCAATAACGATGCCGGGGTGCATTGGTCCAATAGTGTCAAATGTCGATAGTGATTGCTCAAAATCTTCAGAGGTCATATTTTCTTCAATTAGAACAGTATGCTGAGCCCCTCGGTAGCCATGGCGTTTGTCATAGGCAATCAATGCTGATTGAAGCGCATCATTAGCTGCACGTTGGTGGCTGGCTTGAATTGTGGTGTGTACGTTTAAACCAGTGCTGTAGGCATTCTCACCATATTGTTTGATTAATTGAGTGCGAACCATTTCCGCAATATAAGGGGCATAAACTTCAACTTCGCGGCTGTGATATGAGGAAGTGATAGGAGCTTGTGTCGCAGTAAGATAGCTTTGTTCCTCAATGTAACCCACTTCCCACATACGGCGTAAAACATAATTACGTCTTATTAGGGCGCGATCAGGGTTGGCTATAGGGTTAAACTTAGAGGGTGCTTTAGGCAGACCTGCAAGCATGGCGAATTCAGGCAGCGTTAATTCATCTAATGGGCGACCATAATATACAGTTGCGGCAGCGCCGACACCGTAGGCACGCTTCCCTAAATAGATTTTATTCAGATATAAAGTAAGGATTTCTTTTTTGCTGAGAGATTGTTCAATTTGAAAGGCTAGAATAATTTCATTGAGCTTGCGTAAATAGGTTTTTTCTCGGCTCAAGAAAAAGTTTCGGGCAACTTGCATAGTGATGGTACTACCACCTTGTGCCTTTTGGCCTGTTGTTACCAGAGAATAGGCAGCCCTTAGCAGACCATGATAGTCAACGCCGGGATGCTCGAAAAAACGGTCGTCTTCTGATGCAAGAAAGGCATGAATCAATTGCTCGGGGACGTCTTTGTATTCGATTGGGATCCTTCGTTTTTCTCCAAATTGAGCGATCAATAACCCCTCGGAGCTGAAAATACGTAAAGGAACTTGCAATTGTGTATCTTTAAGGCTGTCAGTTGATGGTAATTGTGGCGCCAGCAAATAAAAAATGCTGCCACCTACAACTAAAAGGAGTACAAAAGAAACAATGGAGAGTGTGAATATATGTTTAAAAAAGCGCAGCATAAGTGTTTTTGTGAATAGCTAGGTTGAAAAAATGAACAAGTAAGTATATAAACACATTATGGAGCATGATGTAGAACATAACCAAATAAAAGACGTTTGGAGTTGTATTTTTGATAAACATGCACTATAGTTTTGAGAAACTACATTAAGTTAGGGCGCTAAGCTATAGTTTTAGTTGTTGAGTTTATATAGGAATTGGGGTAATACATGTTTGGACGAAAAAAATCCCCCCTGTTAGGGATAGATATTAGTTCATCGGTGGTGAAAGTACTTGAACTGCACCAAAAAAATGGTAAGTATAGTGTTGAATCATACTCCGTTGAACCTTTGCCATTGAATTCAGTGGTGGAAGGCCGTATTGAAAATCCTGATGAAGTTGCTGGCGCAATTAAACGAGCAGTAAAACGGTCATCGACTAAAGCAAAAGAGGCAGCTGTTGCCGTTTCAGCCAATGCGGCAATCACCAAAATCATATCATTCCCAGCGTCATTGTCAGAACGCGAGATGGAAGAACAGATAGCTTTGGAAGCTGATAATTATATTCCATACCCCTTAGAGGAAGTTCGGCTAGACTTTGAAGTGTTAGGCGCTTCAGCTGCAGACGTCGATGCTGTTGATGTACTGCTAGCGGCTTCACGCACGGAGAATGTCGATGCGCGAACAGAGGTGTTGGAAAAAGCAGGTTTAATACCAAAACTAGTCGATGTTGAAGCCTATACAATAGAAAATGCATTTACATTGATTGCAGAACAAATGCCAAATAATGGTCAAGGTTTGACTGTGGCAATTGTTGATGTCGGTGCGACGGTAACAACATTACACGTACTGGTGGATAGAAAAATAGTCTTTACGCGCGAACAAACGTTTGGTGGACGCATGTTGACTGAAGACATTGAACGTCACTATGGTATGTCGTATCAAGAAGCAGGGCGTGCGAAAAAAGAAAATAATTTACCGGATGACTATGCGCCTAAAGTATTAGATCCTTTCAAACGCTCAATGGTGACCACCGTTACGCGGGCACTACAGTTTTTCTTTTCAGCCTCAACTCAATATCAATCAATTGATCATATTATTTTGTCAGGGGGCTGTGCTTCGATTCAAGGTGTTGATGCCATGATAGAAGAAGAAACGGGCACGTCGACATCAATCGCTAACCCATTTTCTGACATGACTTTAGGATCAAGGATTAAAATACAAGCGCTAAGTAATGATGCTCCGTCGATGATGATAGCGTGTGGGTTAGCGATGAGGAGTTTTGATTAATGGCTCATATTAATTTACTCCCTTGGCGCGAAGATCGGCGCCAACAACGCCAGCAACAATTTATCACAATTGTTGTCGCAGGTTTCATTTTTGCTGCGTTGGTATTATATGGTGCGATTTTATTCATAGATGGGTTGATAGATGAACAGAGTGGTCGTAATACCTTTTTGAAAAGTGAAATTACAGTTTTAGATAAGAAGATAAAAGAAATTAGTGCATTAGAACAAGAGCGGGAACGTTTGTTAGCAAGAATGCAAGTTATTCAGGAGTTGCAAGCAAGTCGCTCTAAAGTGGTTAAAGTATTTGATTCTTTAGTACGAACAGTTCCAGAAGGGATTCATTTAGAGAAAGTAACGCGACAAGGCAACTCATTAACGTTAAATGGTGTGGCGCAATCAAATGCTAGAGTCTCTGTTTTTATGCGACAATTAGACGAGGATGCCGAATTTAACAGAGCATCAAGTCTACAGGTGATTGAGCGTACTTCAACTAAAGCTAGAGGTAAAGGTGACGTGATTCGTAAATTCACGGTCGACATAACAGAATCGAAACCTAAAACAGAAGATGGAGAAATCTGATGGCCGAGTTTTCTTTAAGTGAATTAGACTTTAATGAGAGCGGTGAGTGGCCTGGATTTATTAAAGCTATTGCTGTTTTATTGTTATGTGCTGTGATCTGGGGTGCTGGCTATTACTTTCTCATTAAGGATAAAAAGATAGAGTTAGCGGGGATCGAGCAAAAAGAAGTCCAACTAAAAAGAGAATTCGAAACCAAGCAAGCAAAAGCAGTCAATTTAGAAGCCTATAAAGAGCAGATGAAGGAAATGAGAGTGACTTTTTCCTCGATGCTAAAACAGCTTCCAAGAAAAAGTGAAGTGGCAGATTTATTGATTGATATTTCTCGGACCGGCTTAATAAATGGATTGGAGTTCCAGTTATTTAAACCGGAAGGTGAGCGTCCGGTAGATTTCTATGCTGAATTGCCAATTACCATGACAGTGACTGGTAAATATCATCAGTTTGGAGAGTTTATAAGCGCTATTGCGGCATTACCAAGAATCGTAACCTTACATAATTTTACCTTGACGTTGAAAGAAGCAGGAAATATGACGATGAATATTACGGCAAAAACATACCGTTATTTTGATGAGCAGGAAGAAGATTAGTTTTGGTAATTTAGTTAGATAATGAGAGAAGATATGTGCAAGGAATATAAATAGTATGATCAATGTAATCAAATTATTGATATTTGTTTTAGCTGTGTTGTTAACTGCTTGCCAACAAGAAAAAGAAGATTTAGCTAGCTATGTTGCTGCTGTTCAGGCAAAACAAATATCTGATATTGACCCTATACCTGTAATGAAGTCATATGAGAAATTTACATATTCAGCTGCAGAGTTACGTGATCCATTTGTGCCAACAGTGGTAGAGGTCGCGGCTATAGAAGATGAGATGCCATTAGAGGATAATGGTATACACCCTGAAGAACATAGATTAAAAGAAGCGCTTGAATCATATTCTTTAAGTGAATTACAGTTTGTTGGCACCTTAGAGAAAGAAAGCATTTTTGCACTAATTCGAGCTTCTGATGGAGTGATTCATCGAGTGCAAGTAGGGAACTATATGGGACAATATCATGGAAAGATTTTGATGGTTAGTGAAACGGAAATAACATTGAATGAGATTGTGCCAGAAGGAAAAAATAGGTTTGTAGAACGTGAGTCGTCCCTTTCTGTGGTTGATGTAAACTAAAGGCAGTTGAATAACATGACTAGCGAATATGGAATAATGATGAAAAAACAACTATTAGCAATATCTCAATACAAGCCATTAGGCACGTCTTTTAGCTATATGTCGTTTACGATTTTATTGCTAAGCATTTTTTTGATGTCAATAGTGAAAGCTTCAGCAGCAGATCTACAAACAGTAGATTATTCTTCCTTACCTGGTGAAAAGACACAAATTGTGCTGACATTCTCAGAGCCAGTTGAACTTCCAAAGAGTTTTTCCATTGATGATCCAGCTAGGATCGTATTAGATTTTGCTGGAGTACATAATCAACTAGATAAAAAAACACAACAAATTAATATCGGTGTAACAAATAGTGTGTCAACCGTTGAAGCTGGTGACAGAACTCGAATGGTGATTAATTTAGTTCAAAAAGCACCTTATACGGTTGAGCAAGATGGCAACATTGTATTAGTGACAGTTGGAAGTGTTGCTATTGCCAAAAGTACTGGTGGCGTGAGCCGCGAAGTGACTGATATTGATTTTCGTCGTGGTGAGAAAGGAGAAGCACGATTAACAATACAACTAAGTGATAGTGGTGTGATTGTTGATGTGCGACAAGAAGGAGATAACATTATTGTGGATTTGGTGGGGACTTCACTGCCAGAAAGCTTACATAGACGCTTAGATGTAATTGATTTTGCAACACCTATTCAAATCATTGATAGTGAGCAGAATGGTAATGACACTCGCTTAACGCTATCGACAGAAGGTAAATTTGAACATTTAACCTATCAATCTGAAAATACATTAGTGGTCGAAGTTAAGCCGATTGTTGAAAATCTACAATCAACAGCTAAAAAGGATCAGTTTGGCTATAAGGGTGAAAAACTATCACTGAATTTTCAAAATATTGAGGTGCGAGCCGTACTGCAATTATTAGCAGATTTTACGGGTCTAAATTTAGTTACCAGCGATACAGTTACGGGCAATGTGACGTTAAGACTGAAAAATGTTCCTTGGGATCAGGCCTTAGATATCATCCTTAAAACAAAAGGCTTAGCCGAGCGTCGAAGCGGCAATGTCATGTTAATTGCACCAGCAGTAGAGATCGCTGCACGTGAGAAACAGGAATTGGAAGCACAAAAACAATTGATTCAATTAGAACCTTTATATTCTGAAGTAATTGAAATTAATTTTGCAAAAGCAGCAGATCTTGCAGTAATTTTGGATCCTGACGACGATGAGCAGGACAATCAAGGTGAAGGGGAAACGGGTTTTCTATCTGAACGAGGTAGCGTTGCCGTCGATGAGCGCACAAATTCATTATTACTCCGCGATACTGCGACTCAATTAGCGCAAATTCATGAATTAATTGAAAAGTTAGATATTCCAATTCGACAAGTACTAATAGAATCGCGAATAGTTATTGCCAATAATGATTTTACTAAAGAATTGGGTGTTAGATTTGGAACTTCAGGATCAATTCATGGTGGCAGTGACATTACAAATACAGCGATATCAGGATCATTAAACGGTACAACTGAACTATTAAATGGTAATACGGTATTAAATAGTGAGACGCTTGCGCAAGCAGACCGATTGAATGTGAATTTACCGGTTGCGAATGCGGCAGGCACATTTGCTTTAGCATTAGCAAAATTGCCATTTGGAGCTATACTTGAATTAGAATTATCGGCTATGCAAGAAGAAGGAAAAGGTGAAGTTATTTCTAGCCCTCGTGTTGTCACTTCGAATCAGAAAAAGGCAACAATAAAACAAGGTCGAGAAATTCCATACCAAGAAGCCAGTTCAAGTGGTGCGACGACAGTTGCGTTTAAAGAAGCTGTGCTGAGCTTAGATGTTACGCCTCAAATTACTCCGGATGATAGGATTGTAATGGATTTGGAAATACATAAAGATGAAGTGGGCGAAGTCTTTTTAGGTATACCAAGCATTGATACGCGTAGTATTTCGACTCAGGTTTTAGTTGAAAATGGTGAAACGGTAGTCTTGGGTGGAATCTATGAGCAGAATAAAGGATCTAGTTCAACTAGGGTTCCATTCTTTGGAGACCTTCCATATGTAGGGTTCCTATTTAAAACGACCACTGATCAAGACATTCAACGAGAATTATTAGTATTTATCACCCCTAAGATAATTAAAGATAGTCTTACGTTTTAGTCAAAATATATTGAGAGTACACATGAGCCGGGCTTTTATCGCCCGGTTTTTTTTTCCAGAAAAAAACATGAGATATTAAGTGATTTCAGGCAATATTTTCTTGGTCGGCCCAATGGGTGCAGGTAAATCTACTGTTGGTAGGTATTTAGCTAAAGCGCTTGGCCGCGATTTTTATGATAGCGACAGAGAGATTGAGGATCGTACTGGTGTTTCCATTTCTTGGATATTTGAAATGGAAGGTGAAGCAGGATTTCGTTCTCGTGAGCAGAAAGCGATTGAGCAATTAACCGGCCTCAAAGATATTGTCTTAGCCACAGGTGGTGGTGCGATCTTATCGGAAGAAAATCGACGAGTATTGCGATCTCGTGGACATGTGGTGTATTTATCGGCATCGGTGGAACAATTATTACGTCGTACGGCTAAAGATAAAAGCAGGCCACTATTACAGACAGAAAATCCGAAACAACAAATTGCAGATCTATTGGCAAAACGTGATCCCATGTACCGAGATGTGGCGGATGTCATATTGAAAACAGGGGAACAATCTATTCAGCATGTTGTGTCGGGACTAATTCAACAATTGGAAGACTTAGGCAAGTAAGAATTAATGATGAAAACATTACAAGTTGTGCTTGGCGATCGTAGCTATCCGATTTATATTGGGAAAAACCTGTTATCTCAGACGGAGTTATTGACGCAACACATTAAAAATAAAGAAGTGTTAATTGTTACAAATACCACGATAGCACCATTATATTTGCAAGATATTTTAACTGTATTAACAGACTATCAATGTGAATCAGTCATTCTTCCTGATGGAGAGCAATATAAAAATCTTGAAGTGTTGAACCAGATTTTTGATCAATTATTGCAGTCACATTTTTCAAGGCAAGTTACGCTAATTGCTTTGGGTGGTGGAGTAATCGGTGATATGACAGGTTTTGCCGCGGCGTGTTACCAACGTGGTGTGCCGTTTATACAGATTCCTACAACATTACTTTCACAAGTTGATTCCTCTGTCGGCGGTAAAACAGCAGTTAACCATGCCTTGGGGAAAAATATGATTGGGGCATTCTACCAGCCACAATGTGTGATCGCAGATACTAAAACATTAGATACGTTGGATGATAGACAGTTATCCTCTGGTTTAGCTGAAGTTATCAAGTATGGCTTGATTAATGATGCTGAGTTCTTCGATTGGCTGGAACAAAACATGCTTAAACTCCGCGCTAGGGATCCAGATGTATTGGCTGAAGCAATTGAACGATCTTGCCAAGATAAAGCGAATATTGTTGCTGAGGATGAGTTAGAACATGGTGTACGAGCACTACTTAATCTTGGACATACCTTTGGTCATGCTATAGAAACAGGTATGGGCTACGGTAATTGGCTACATGGTGAAGCAATTGCTGTTGGTATGTTGATGGCTGCCGAATTATCTAAGCGCATGGGCTGGATAGATGATGAGATAGTTAAGCGGATTCGCAAAATATTAATGTCTGCTGGATTACCCGTCGCCACGCCAAACGATATGTCTGCCGATCAATTTATCAGTCTGATGGCAGTAGATAAAAAAGTCCAAGATGGACATGTTCGATTAATTCTACTCAAAGGAATTGGTAACGCCGTTATCAGTGATAATTATGATGCGGACAAATTAGTAGAAACCTTGGAATTTTTTCAACACACACCTTAATGATGGATGTGTAATGACTGAATTTGAAGCTTCTTCTACGGAACCATCCTATATTTCTCGGTTGGCTCTTCAGTCAGCTCCTTTTAGTATCGCCACTAAGCTGGATACGTATTACAGTAGTTCACAGTTAGAGCACAGACTAAACTTATTACTTCATTTAGTCAGATCTAGCAGTAAGATTGCCCTATTGGTTGCCGATGATGGTTTGGGTAAAACAACACTTCTTACTCAGCTACAAAATCAAGTTGGCGAGGAATTGAAAACATTCAATCTCGACGGTCAAATGCAATTCAATACTGATGCAACCTTAGTTTTATGTTTACAACAATTAGGGGTTGATGAGGGTGAAATTCAGGCAAGTGACAATCTTAGTGACACCTTTAGAAACAGATTAAAACAACTTGGCAAACTAAATATTAGGCCATTATTACTGGTGGACAATGCCCAAGCGCTATCAGAAGGGTCGTTAGCAACTTTATCAACCTGGTTCGATTGGCAAAATAATGAGGATTATTTATTACAGGCAGTTATCGCCTCTAAGAGTGAGATTTCTTTAGCAAATTCAGTACAGCCTCGCATACAAAAGGTTGACTTGCCTGCTATGGAGCAACAGGAGCTCTCAGCTTATTTGATGTTTCGATTGACCCGTGTCGGTTATCAAGGAGAAAATCCTTTTTCGGATAAAGATGTGCAGCAGTTCTATCGATTATCATCAGGTAATCCTGAGCTAATTAACCAGTTAGCACATCAGCAGTTATTAGGGTTAAAGCCGGTAGCCTCAAGTTCAATGTCATTTGATTTTTCCTCACTTAGGGCTGGCATGAGATGGATTGGAGTGGGAATTTTAATCGTATTATTAGTATTACTATTGAGATATCAAGATCAGCTTAATAGCTGGTTAACACCTTTATCATCTGACAATGAGGTAATGGAACAAAGTGTGATTGATATGGCAGAGGACGTTGAGCCAGCGATGGTTATTGTAGAGAATGATGACATTAAAACTAATGAACAAGCCGAACGTGATGAGTTAACTAGTTTATTGTCAGAAATAGAACAGATAGGACTGATCTTAAAGCAAAAAGAACCGCAAGATATTGAGGAGCCATTAGAGGCTAAGCAACGTATTGTTGAGGATGCAACAATCTTAACTCAAGAGATTTATCACCAAGATTGGATATTACAACAGCAAGGTTCTGATTATACATTTCAGTTGATGGGCTCTTGGGAAAAACAAGAAGTTAGTGATTTTATTGAGAAATATTCATTAACAGGTGATGTGGCAACATTTGAAAGTACGCGTAATGGTCGAGTTTGGTATGCTGTGATCTATGGCGTGTTTGACAGTAAGCAAGTTGCATTAACTGCCAGTGGTAATTGGCCTGCCCCTTTGAATACCCTACCATCTTGGTTACGCCGATTTGATAGTGTACATAAACAAATTAAAAGTATGGCTCCAGTGCAGCAATAAGCGCTGTTGCTTTGGTGTTTGGACTAGCAAAGACCGCACGATAGACGTTGGTTCCCAATATGCTCGCTTGTGAAAATATGCCTTGTTCGACTAGGAGGGTTAAATCCACAGAGCGATTAATGTGAAAGCATACTATCCCAGTAGGTGACGAATATATTTCCCAATCAGTACGTTGCTTTAATTGACTAGAAAATGATTCTGCTTGTCCCAACCTAAGCCGAATTTTTTCCCGTAACGCATCAATACCTTCTCCCATTAATGTCAGCCACAGAGGTAAAAATAATTCACCTCCTCGAGAGCCGGGCAAACTATTTGATGGTGTGAATTCAAGATAATCAACATTACTATCAAGCATCGCTTTAAGTGGCTGTTGGTATAATAAAATACTGGCAGGTTTTGGTTGTTGCCACCCTTTATGGGGATCAAAACAGATAGAATTAGCCTGAGATAGTTCACCAAATAATGATTTATGTTCAGGTAGGATTATTAGCGCGCCACCCCACGCAGCATCAATATGAAGCCAGGCATTAAATTGTTGGGATATCTCGACACAATTCGCAATAGGATCGATTGCACCGGCCGTAGGGGTGCCAGCCGTTGCGACAATGGCTAAAGGAGCCTGATCTTCACATGCTTGTTGTAATGCTGTTGGTAATAATCGGTCATTATTATCCGTCGCTATCGGTTTTAGTTTTAAATCCAAAATTTGGCAGGCTTTAGCGATGGAGTAATGTGCTGCCTGAGATGCGTAGACAACGTTAGCGTTGTTAGATTGTTGTTTTGCTTGCCATAGGGCCTCTAGGTTGGCATAACTGCTACCTGCGACAAAATGGCCATGTTGATGTTGAAACACGTTACATAACCAATCAAGGATCTGTTGTTCTATTGATGCAAGAATAGGATAAATCTGAGGCGAGAGTAGATTGCCATTATGCAAACCCGCAATAAGATGACCTAATAGACTGGTCGTAGAAATAGCAGGCGACATATGAGCCGCCCAAGTCTCTGAGCGGTGTATATTACCTTCCGAGATCAAAGCACTTAGTGTGGATAACAGATGATTACTATTAGCAGCTTGATTAAGAATAGGTAGTTTCTCTGCCTGAGATTGCTGAGCAGTTGTCAATTGGTTGAGAGAGAGTTGAAGCTCTGACAATAATTGAGTTATATCATCATTCATTGTAGTTGTAATCGGGATAGTGAGTTAGGGTCGAGCTGTGCAGAAAATTGTTGGTAATTTTGGACGTAAATAATCTGGCTTGGTACGGGTATCTGAGCGTAGAGTTGTGGGAACCCACGATCAAGAATGCCTTGTTCACTGAGTTTTGAGATAGAAAGATTGTTTGGTAAATCCACCTGTTTGATAAGAATCAATTGCTCAGCATGAAGCTCATTAGCCAGCCATAGGGCTAAACTGTCGGAGCTTATATCCCAGCTATGCTTAAGAGCCGTCTTAGTTAATAGTTGTTGATTTGGTAACCAGACAGAGAGTCCTTCAAACGTGGTAATTGGATCCTCAGGAAAGTTTAGAACTTGGCAATTCGGTACAAGGCTAGATAATAGTAATCCAAACTGACTCATTGCCAATAGTGCCATATGATGAGCATGGCTATCACTAAATTGATGAGTTTCCTGTGCATGACGAACTTGATCGGCAAAAGGGCCACCACCAGGCACGATTATGATGGGGTGAGATTTAGCTTGAATAGTCAGTGTCTTTAACCACAATTTCAGTTCTGGGGTATTGTATAAACTACCACCTAATTTAACGACAATCATAATCAGAATTAATACAATTTTTGGATAAGATTAAGCATAGCGGCTGCTTTATCATGGATTTCTTGATATTCTTCATCTGCATTTGAATCGGCTACAATGCCTCCTCCAGCCCAAAATCGTAAGCGATTATCACTGTAAATCATGGTTCGAATGAGAATATTACTGTCCATATCACCATCAAAACCAATATAAGCCATACTGCCACAGTAGACGCCTCGACGGTCAGGTTCTAGTTCTTCGATAATTTCCATTGCACGTAACTTAGGCGCGCCAGTAATAGAACCTCCCGGGAAGCATGCTCGAAGCAATGATATTGCATCTTGATTATTCGATAAGGTAGCAGTAATTGTGCTGACTAAATGATGCACGGTAGCAAAAGACTCAAGAGCAAAAGGTTTAGGTACTTTTATTGAACCGGGTACGCATACTTTCCCTAGGTCATTACGCAGTAAATCAACAATCATGAGATTTTCTGCACGATCTTTAACGCTATGAATCAATTCATCAGCAAGAATTTTATCTTGTTCAGAATTGTTCAGATCACGTCTGCGAGTGCCTTTGATAGGCTTTGTTTCTACCCTATTATCTTGGACATGAAGTAGACACTCAGGAGAAGAACTGAGTAATGTCATCTGTGGGGGGGCGAAGAAAGTTGAAAAAGGAGCTGCATTTAACTGACGTAATTCTTTGTAGGCAACCCATGGATCACCAGAGGCCTTTATTTCGAATCGTTTGGCAAGATTAACTTGATAGCAATCACCTTCATGAATATAGTGCTGAATTTTGTCAAAGGCATGTTGATATTGTGCGCGATCTAGATTGCTTCGCAATTCACCTTCTACTTTAAATTCAGCAGAATAAGGAACAAATGGCTTGGTAAAACGTTCAATGAGCTGTGACCAATTCTCATGTGTATTATCATCAATGGCAAAACTGGCCAACCAACATTGCTGTTGCTGGTGGTCAGTAATAATTGCCCAATCATAAATACCTACAACCATATCGGGGATATGTTCGTTGTTGTATGCGGTGTTAGGCAAAGTCTCAATTTTGCGACCTAGATCGTAGCTGAAATAACCGACCGCACCGCCACAAAAAGGTAGGTCGGTTGATGTTTGCCGAGGGTAATTGTCTAACTGTTGTTGCAGTAATAAAAAAGGGTCTAGCTGAGAAAGTGTTGCTGATTCCTGGCGATGTTGAATGGTTGTACCATCATCAGTAGTCACTAATGTAATAAAAGGATCTGCAGTCAAGATATCATAACGACTGTCTTGAGTTGATCTTTGACTACTATCTAAAAACACCGGCCACGGCAAATCACGCAGTGCTTCAAAATAAAGGCTGCTATCTGATTGATATGGAAGTTCGACACAAAGTGGCGGGTATTTAGCTGACATGAGGATATTTTACGTTAAGTCTCGCTGTGCTAGAAGCGCTATCGCTACGGCAGGAGCATGATCTGCAGCTTCATGAGAGGTTGGAGACACTAAAGAACTAAAATCAATATAAGGTCGACCAAGTTGTTGGGCACATTGTTGGGCAATAAAACGACCTATACCTGCGCCAATAATTGGTGCGTCATTCACTCGTTCAGTATGTGCAGATAATACCTGTAAACAGGCATTAGTAATTTGATGTATTTGTTGTTGTGCGAACCACAGTGCCAATTGTTGCCATTGTTCTTTACTTGCATCACGCGAGTCTAAGCCCAACAGTCGGGCAATACGCCGGGCACAATTATCTTTAGACCACGATTTGCTATCAGCACTGCTATCTTGAATAGTATTGGGATTAAGCTGATCAAGTAAGACCCAACAATCACCCATAGTGGCAAAAACTTCAGCAGCGAGACTGACTAATTCGCCATTAAATGGCGCAATATTAGTCAGTGCAATTAAGGGTGTTCTTATTGTTCCGGTATAGAGTAATTCACGACTGGTTTGCCGACGGTTATCAGTATAAGAAGAAGGAATCGCTTCACTTTGATGTATGGGAATAATATCGGTAGTCGTGCTACCGATATCAATAAATAGACCATTATTTATTTTAGATGCGACAAGACTGGCACTAGCCTGCCAGTTTCGGGAAGCGACATTTTGCCACTGTTGTTTAGCTTCTTTAGCAGATAGCCAACCCTTATCGCCAGCATAGACGGAACAATTTTGTTCGGGAACAAACTGAGTAAAGCAATCTAGTATTTGTGTCACACCTATTTGTCGATCAGGGAAAATATCAACGAGCTCCCCCGTCATTGTCACGGCTGTTAAATCATCTTTATTATTAAACTGTTCTAGTACCGACTGAATAGCTTGTTCTAGATAATGAATACCTTGCCATAGTGGACAAGAAAATTCTGCTACTTGGATAAGCGTACCTTGGTGATCGCATCGAGCCACTTTGAGGTGAGCACCACCAATATCCCAGCCAGTAATAAATGATTTGTTAGTTGTCATAGCGCAATATTAACGTGTTTACGTTGTCTAGTGGTGTCTAGAATCGGCATGACACCATCGTTTAGGGAAAATAATAATGTCATTGGGTTTAAGGATAATGATTGTTGTAATCCTACATAGGATGTTGTTAGACGAGGATTGATGTCAATCACAACTACTTGAGTATCGGTTAATATTAAATCAATTCCGACAAATCCCCATAAGCCTGGAATAGCTTGTTGAATTTGCGAAGCGAGTTGTGAGGCATCGGACAGTGAAAATAGAACCTGATCGATACCATTTACCACACAGCCTTTAAAGATGAGATTATTGTCTTTTCGGACAATATTTTGTGAATTTATCCCTAGCACCAAGATATTATCGTTAGATATTAGTAGGGATAAACTGGCGGGGATACCTTGAATATATGGCTGGATGAGAGAGTGTTGTAGTGCTTCTGAATGTTGTTGTGATAAATGGTGTTCCAATTCAGGAAGGGTATCGAAGATTAATGTATCAAGACATCCTGCGCCATCAATAGGTTTCATAATATAAGCTTCAAGATGTTCGAATTTCTGTTGGTTCCAGTGACTCGCCAAACAACTTTCAGGTGTCGGTATATTATAAGCATTCAATCGTTGTGCACAGGCTAGTTTGTTAGTGGATAATGATATTGCAGATGGCAGGCACCCTAATATAACTTTATTATAATCAATGGCCTGCTGTTGCAATGTTGCTAATGTATTATCTGTCTCTGGTGCAATAATAAGAACACTATCAGCATTTGTTAGACATTGTTTCCAAGCCTGTTGAAAGCCAGTTTGGTCAGAAATAATATGGCAGTGATGGTGTTTTTCACCATCAAAAATATCGAGATTAGTTAATCTAGCATCACGTAGAATACTCAGTTGCAAATTCGGTAAAGCGTCGCAATCACGCAATACAGCAAATAGCATTTCATCACCTTCATGTGCGAGACTAGCAGGGAGCTCTTGGTCGATAAGTGCACCACTGGTGATATGTTCGTAAACAAATAAATTCATGGGATGAGCGTAAAGGAAATTGTATGGAAATTATACCGGTCATTGATTTGATGGGGGGAATTGTTGTGCAGGCTGGTGGGGGAGACCGACAAAATTATCCACCTTTACAGTCCGTGCTCACTGAATATATCGAGCCAGAGAAAGTTATTGCTGACTTAAGATCTACTTATCCCTTTAAGATAATTTATATTGCAGATTTAGGGGGTATTTTCGATCAAAATCCTGATTTAGCACTTTACCAACAATTAGTGACTATTTTTCCTGAAGTTGTATTTTGGATTGATGCAGGGATAAAGTCACGGCAAGATTGGCAAGCCTTAACCGATATTCCTGATGTTATACCAGTGATAGGGAGTGAAACATTAGATAATTTAACAATATTAAAACAAGCAAGACAGAGTGTGTTGTCGTTGGATTTTCAGAATGGAAAATTTTTAGGCAATCCTGAAATATGGCAAAGATCAGAATGGTGGCCAGATACGATTATTGCAATGAATTTAGATAATGTTGGAGCCCAAGAGGGACCAGATATTAAATTGCTGCAACAGATACGAGAGAAAAGATCGGACGTGGATGTCATTGTCGCAGGGGGAGTGAGGGGGCTACAGGACTTACAAGTATTAGAACGAGAAAATGCTTCAGGCGCTCTTATCGCTAGTGCATTACACAATGGATATTTGGATATGGCGAATCAGTAAAACAAACACCGCTCCTTATTCGGGAGCGGCGTCTATTCAATTACAACTTAGTTAGCAGCGAATGGATGCTCACTAGTTTTATATTGTGCTACAACGTCAGCTGCTGACGGCTCACGAGCAACAGCACGTTTGATTGATTCTTTCGTTGCACGATAGTTCCAATCTTGGATCTTCTGATCACTATCAGCGGTTGGTGAAATGAATACACCAACACAGATGAAACAATCGTCAGCTTCAGCCATTGGGATAGTACCGTCTTCAACACATTCAGCAACAGCCATGGCAACGCCACGTTGTGCTGGACCGAACATTTGAACGGCTTGTTTCATGTTTTTGATAGTTACTTTGTTAAACATAACTGTTGCTGGTTTAACCATTAAGTTAGGTGCAACAACGGCTAATAAGCCATTAACACCTGCTTTTTGGTCTGTCATAGTGCGGCAAAATGCATCTTCTGCTGCTGAGCCACGAGGGCCCATAAGTAAGTCAATGTGGGCTACGTTGTCTAAGTCACCATCTTCAATGACTAGAGATTCGCCTACGAGTACGCGATCGATAACTGGCATGGTTATTTAATCCTGTTTTAAAAATTAATAAAAAAACTCTACTTCCCCTCACCTTAATTTAAGGTAAGGTTATACGTATTAAAGGATCGTATACCCTGCTCAACACGTCATTGTGCTGAAATTCGATTTAACAAAGCGCCTGTTCAAATGCATAAATTAACAGCGTTGCCGCGGTCAAATCTGCAGATGTTCCAGGATTAATCGCTTCCTGTTTTAATGTGTTATCCCACTGGGAAATGTCTGACTCAAACTCACTTAAGCGATTGTTATTTATGACTTTACCGCTTATGCTCTTTGCTTGTTCCATTACCCTTTGGGCGCATTCCAAACCATGTTTACGATGAATCAGGCTATCTGGAATGTGTGATAGGAGCATAAGATACGCGAAAGCGCTAGCCCATTCAACACTTTCCCCGCAATTAATCGCGGCTACCAAATTTGGCAGTCCAAGATGAAATATTTCATGGTAATTATTTAGGTATTGTGCAGCGATAGAATCACGATTTTGAGCAAGTGCCATTGCTTCTCTTAATGTAACAGTCGGCAGTCTATTAATATCCTGCTGTTCGTATTTACCCAAACCACCAGCTTCTGCGAGACGAATAGCTTGATAACATTTCTCTGCATCATCAACAGTTAGGTTTTGTAATATTTTTGCCAATTCTTCTGGCAACTGTTCAAATGTGTGGCAATTTTGCATAGCTCGACATAGCGGGGCAAATAACAACACGATGCCAAGATTAGTATTACAGTTTACAACAGTTCTTGTCGCAGTTATCGCTTGTAGAATCATGTCTCCAACATTGATGTTCGGTTGGGCAAGGACGGGAGCAATAGCGTGAGCACTGTTAATGAAATCTTGCACCTCCATATTATGACCACCGCTAAAACAATTTACATTGCCGGGTTTTGGTGCGGAGACTTCATTTTCACAAGCCCAAATGATGCACTGTTGAATCTGTTTAGTGTTTAACATAGTCCAATTTAGAGTCGGGAGTCGACGAAATTCGGTTGATTAATGCTCGAGTGAGATGATGAGCGACATTGATACCTGTTGCTTGATGTAAGCCCTTCCATGCCGGAACGCTATTGACTTCTAGTACTGTGTAACTACCATTTTGGTTTCTAATCAAGTCGACACCGGCATAATCGGCTTGCACAGCTTGTGTCGCTTTAATAGCCAGTTGTTCCATTTCTGCAGTGACAGTGGTGGGGAAACATTCAGCACCTTGAGCAAAGTTAGTGATCCAGTGCTGAGAGCGACGAGACATGGCTGCACAGACTTTGCCATCAATAACCATCAAACGCCAATCTTGCCAGTGATTGGGTTCAAAAGATTCGATATATTCCTGCATATAAAAAGCATCACCGACAGGTGTGATTGCATCAAACTGATCTAGATCTATGATTTTTTCAATACCTTTTCCTTGGCAGCCAAACAAGGGTTTGACGACTAAACTCATATTTTTTTCGAACTGTTGAGCAGCAATTTTTCTGGCAATAGTTCTATTCTCACATGCCCATGTTTTTGGTGTGTTCAATCCGGCAAGGTGCAGTCTAAGTGAAGTGCGAGCTTTATCCACAGTATGCTCAATTGCACTGGCGGAGTTAAAGACGGGTACATTTAGTTCGGCTAAAGTATGTAAGACATCCATTCGTAGCGTAATTTGTTCGAGGCTGCCTGGAGCAATACCACGCACCATTGCAACGCTGGGTAATTGATCTTCAAAACCCGGGATAATCAAGCCTGTTGGAGAATCAAGGTCAATAGTACATTCTGCCAAGTCAGTCAGAATAGCAGTAATATTGTGAGATTCTAGTGCAGAAACCAGCTGCTCACTATGCCAGCCATGAGTATCATTAAAAATAACTATTTTGGGAGAAGACATTGGCTACTTCAAGACAGCAGGGTTATAGGCCGAAAGATGTCGTTAATAATTTTTTATTAAATTCACCAGCAGTAAAACTTTTACCTGTATTGGCATTGGTTACAATCACCTTGGCGGGGCTGAATAACATTGGATCCACTTTGAAGAAATCAAAGTCATAAGATTTAAACACTTCACCAAACGGACGACCATAGTCTGAGGAAGTATTACTAGGCAATTTCTCTGCTAGGTCTTGTGCTTCTTCATCTGTTGCATCAACAAATAGATGAACCATGCCACCATACAGAATAGCATCGTTAGTACGGCCCATACCTGTCATAAAGTCACCACCAGGAGGAGCAACAGGAGTGACGCCAAAACCATCAATAATTTTATCCATAGGAAAATGTAGGGCGTGTGCTTTATGCATGGCGACTTCAAGCACACGAATTGCAATTTGCATGACACCGGCAAGGCTTGATGTTGGTGTTAGGATAAAGGTTAAATTTTCTGGTTTGATGCCACAGTCTTTAGCTACTTTTTCTGAGACTTCAATGGGTGGGAATTTATCCACTTCTAAAACGATAACGGTTTTGTCTGCTTGATCTTTATAGCCAAACTCTTTTAGGACTGCTTCTTTGCCCGCCAATGCGCGACCAGGACCAGAACCTAAAGCAAAGAATTTTTCATGCGATAAACTCCAGCCAGCATATTGGCTACCGAGACAACTTAAAACAGGTGTTTTAGCATGCACATTGACAGACCAAGGCCAGTTATCAAAACCACTATTGGTACCTAATGTGGCTGTACCCAAGCCGCCCATGCAAATTTCACCAATAAGGCGACCTGCCTCTAAACCACCAACACAATTAATACCCGCATCAATGATTCGAGTGCCATTGCTTAGTGTGCTGACTTCAAGTTGTAGTGCTTGTGCATCAGCGATCAGACTCTCAACTAACGGTTGGCAAGCAGCATTAACGCTAGTCCAATTGGCAGAAACAGTATTACTCATAGGATATTGGTCCGAATTAAATTGATAGCGCAATTATACGTTAAGTGCTACTGACTGTAATCAACATTTTCCTTGATGCGTTGGATAGTTGAAATGCGTTCTTTACGTAATGCTTTGGCAATCTCTAAGCCTTGAAACCCTTGTTCAATCAAGGCTTGGACATCCACTTTCTGGGCGGCTAAAAAACAGCGTTGAAAGAAGTCAATTTCTGGCATCGGTGCATCTTCATAACCAGGACGACCACGAAAATCAGCTTCACCAGCCAACAGATACTGTTGAAACCGTTCTGGTCGACGAAATGAATCTAATGCTTCAAGGACTTTTAAAATGGTACTTGGTTTTAGTTCAAATAATAAATGAACATGGGTGTGGTATTCCGCCACGTTGACTGCGAGCGATTCAATATCTTTAGGGACGCGTAATCGTTGGCATAGGTTTTTAGTGAGTGTGATACTTCTTGCTTCGTGTCCAATATGTTGAGGCAATATATCTTCAGGTGTAGTGCCTTTACCTAAGTCATGGCATAAAGCGGCAAAGCGTACCGATATATCTTCAGATAGCCGTGCAGCTTGATCTATAACTAACATGACATGTACCCCAGTATCGACTTCGGGATGCCATTTTGCCACTTGAGGCACACCAAATAAGCGGTCAACTTCAGGAAATAAACTGGCCAACGCGCCAACATCTCGCAATGCCATAAAGAAAAGTGATGGTTTGGGTGTTGCTAACGCCTTTTCTAATTCTTGCCAAACACGCTCTGGCACTAAATGATCGAGTTCTTTGGCTTTAATCATTTCGTTGATTAAAACTTTAGTCTCATCGGCGATGGTAAAGCCAAAACGAGCAGCAAAACGAGCGATACGCAATACTCGGACAGGATCTTCGGTAAAGGCGGGTGAGACATGGCGGAGGACTTTATTCTTTATATCTTGCTGGCCATTAAAAGGATCAATTAAGTTGCCATCCTCATCTTGAGCAATGGCATTAATTGTTAGATCACGTCGAGCAAGATCTTGTTCAAGAGTGACATCGGGTGCAGCATGAACAACAAATCCGCGATAGCCAGGCGCTGTTTTACGTTCAGTACGAGCAAGGGCATATTCTTCATGTGTTTTAGGGTGTAAAAAAACGGGAAAATCTTTTCCTACCGGCTGAAATTTTTTGTCCAACATTTCTTTAGGCGTGCTGCCAACCACAACCCAGTCTCGATCTTTAATCGGTAATCCAAGTAATTTATCGCGGACACTGCCGCCGACAAGGTATGTTTTCATGGTACTAGTTTAATGGTTTTTAGGTTTTACTGCTGGCATACGCTTAGACAGCGGGAGAACAGTTTTCTTACGTTGATAGTCAAAAATAGCGGCATAACTAATGACATTGCTGGCATATTTCCTAGTTTCATTAAAGGGAATATTTTCGATCCAGATGTCAGCGGCGAGAGTTTGTTCAGGTAACCAGCGCTTAATTCGATGAGGTCCTGCATTGTATGATGCGGTAGCAAGCACAGGATTATGCTGGTTCTGATCATACATTCGACGTAAATAAGCACTGCCTAATTGTATGTTTCTGTTTGGATCTAATAATTCAGCTGTTCTTTTCAAAGGTTGGTTAATTAGTCGTGCAATGAGTTTGCCCGTTTTGGGCATTAGTTGCATTAGTCCTGTTGCGCCAACAGGTGAACGGGCTTGTGGATTAAAAGCACTTTCCTGACGAGCGATGCCGAACAGCCATGATGGATCAAGACCATTAGTTTTACTGGCTTTTAAGATGGCATTGTCATAAACAATTGGAAAACGAAGATTTAATGCATCCCAATACTTCGCCTTACCGAGTAGAAATATAGTTTGGTTATGCCAGTTCCATTGGTGAGTGAGTGTCGCAAGAAGCTGTAATTCTCGAGGAGATAATCTGATTTTAAGGGCGTAGGCTTGTCGACTTGCTTCAAGCTGCATGTTCAGAGTGTAAAACTCTTTTAGTCTGGCAATCGCAGGTCGACGAGCGAAATTACTCAGTTCATATTGTTCATATTGAATTGGATTATGATTCATTTGATAAGGTTGTCTTAGTCTGTCTGCAGCCAGAAAAGAATAATAATCACGATCCATAATTAAACCTTGGTAGGTTTCATTAGCCGCTTGTTGATTGCCAAGTTCAGCTTGACTACGGCCTAACCAATATTGCCAGCGATTTGATTGTTGTTCATTAATGTTAAGACTAAAAATGGCTTTCTGCACAGCGGACCAATCTTGCTGCCAAAGTGCCGCACGAACCCGCCAAGGCTCAGCCGGAATATCGGAAAAAAATTCTAATGTACGGTCTTCTCTACTAAGTGCTGCTCGATTGGCGATATAACGTTGCGTTGTCAGCTTGTCTTGTTCGCTAAACTGGTAGGCAGGCGCAATACGCTGCCAGGCCTCATAAGCCTTATCAGTAGATTTTCGAGCAAGACGTTCGATACCGTGTTTAATAATATCGCGAGCTAGTGGAACATCATTAAATAGATTGATAGTTTGTGCTGCAGGCGGTGTTTTCGGCAATTGTTTTAATAGTGACTGTGGGTTGCTATGGATTTGTTGCCATCGGGAAATCCATGCCATTGCTTCATTTGGATTGGAAAGTGTCTTTGCTAAATATTTAGCCAGACTAAATTGATTTTCTTGTAAGGCTAACCGGATCCGTTGCCAGCGGAGTTCGTCAGTTAAGCGGCCTTGATTTTGCCAATATTTAAAGGCAGGATCGCAGGCACTATTTTGTGAGCGGGGCACCAACCAGAGGGCGGTTGTCTCCGCTAAAGCTTGTTCACTTTTACCGGTGTTAATGAGTGCTTTTAGTCGTACACATTGTCTTGATACGGGTTGCGGCTCTTGATAATGAAGAAGGTAGAGCGGCCACTGTTTCTGTTGAGCTAAGCGATCTAACCACGCATTACGTAATCGGTCGGCATAAAATGTATTTTGATTGAGGTCGAGAAATTGGGCAATCGTTTCATTATTAGTGTGATTTAATCGGTGTCGTAAATAGAGATAATCTAAATAGGCTTGCAATGGGTAATCATCAAGCTGCTGTTTGAGACGTTGGAATTGGCTAATTTGGTTAGTTTGTAGTGCTTTATTTGCTTGTTGGAAAATAGTACGTTGTTTTTCTAGAGGACTGTTATCCGTGGCAATGGCGAGCGTTGGCATCAATAGCCAGAAAGCACTTAATATAACGCTAAAAAAACTCATGACGTTATCATAAACTAAAAGGGTGTGATGATGATGTCTTTCCAGTGTTTATTGCTGTTGGCTAATAGTTGTTTCGATGGTATCTAGGTTGGGGATGTAGGCGACTTTATTGCCAATATGAATTTGGCAGTGCAAGAACTCAGAATCTTCCGTATCTGAAACTAGTTTTAAGGCATCTTCGTTAAGATGAATCAGTTGCGGTGCACCATAACAAGGTAAGGCGTAAGCAGTAATACCGAGATCGGAGTTGATTCCATGCAAAATACAAAGTTTATTTGCTTCTGCTGACTTTGAAGGGTTACCTTCCACTAAACTTTCAAGATCGATAACAGGAAGTTGTTGAGAATTCCAATTATATTGTCCCACCCAGTAGTGTGTTTTCGAATCATCCAGTGTTAGTCGCGGCATCGGAATAACTTCGGCAATGGTAGTGTTGGGCAATAACAAGTAATGTTGCTGTAAAGGGATCAACATACAGGGAATAAAATCAGTAGCGTTATCAGCCATATTAAGCTCCTTTTAGTCCCCTACAGTTGGGTACTTATCACCCAATAATTTTTGTAAGGTTTCAACAATTTCCGTTTCTTGGTATGGTTTGCCCATATAGGCATTAACGCCAATATTCATTGCTCGGTCACGATGCTTATCTCCAGTACGAGAGGTAATCATGATGATAGGGAGATCTTTTAAGTCAGAATCATTTCTCACCAAAGTGGCGAATTCAAATCCATCCATACGGGGCATTTCAACATCCAGTAAAATAATATCTGGAATTTGTTCATTCAATTGACTCACGGCATCCACACCATCGCGGGCCGTTGTTACATCAAAACCATGGCGTTTTAGCATATTGGTTGAGGCTTTTCGCATCGTAATTGAATCATCGACAACCAGAGCGAGTGGTGTTCGGTTAGTGAACTCTTCAATATTTAATGCAAGTTCAGATGCTTCGGACTCTTCATGAGATGAGGTAAGTTTTGCGCTATCAATTAACGTTGGAATATCTAGAATAAAGACAACTTGGCCATCACCTAAGATAGTTGCACCATTGATAGCCGTAATCTGACCTAATTGTTCACCTACGGATTTGAGTACAATTTCACGATTACTGTTAATCGAATCAACTAATAGAGCGACTTGAATATCACCGTATTTGAACAATAAAAGTGGTAGCTGTAATGTCGGCTCATCGGGTAATTTAAGTGCTCGATCAAGTAGATTAGCTAAGGCGATAAACCGATATTGTTCACCATTAAATTCATAATGTGCTTCATCTTGTTCTAACAATGCCTTAATGGCATTAACGGTGATACGTTCACCACCACTAATAGCGGCTAAAGGAATGGCATATTGTTGATCATGACTACTAACGAGTAGTGCTCGCATAATCGATAATGTCATCGGTAAACGGATAGTGAATGTTGTACCTTGTCCAACAGTGGATTGGATTGATAATCGACCCTTCAATGCACGAATTTCATTGCTGACTACATCCATGCCTACGCCACGACCTGCGAGTTGAGACACATTATCAGCAGTACTAAATCCAGAAGACAAAATCAATTGAATCAATTCTTCATCACTAGGCATATTGTCTGAGTCAATGAGATTTTGTTCTAATGCTTTCTGCTTGATTTTTTCAACATTAATGCCTTGACCATCATCTGATAACGTAATTAGAATCTCTGAGCCATCTCGAGTGATAGTCAATGTTAATTGAGCAATTTCTTCCTTACCTAATTCTTTACGTTGATCTTCGGATTCTATGCCGTGAGCAATTGCATTGCGAAGAATGTGTTCAATGGGGGCGACAAGGTGGTCAAGGATGGTTCTATCTAATTCATAATCGGCACCATAAATGGTCAATTTAGATTTTTTACCTAGTTCATCATTGGTTTGACGAACAATACGTTCAAAACGGGGGACAAGACCTGTAAATGGCAGTAATCGAGTAGTCATCAAGCCTTGTTGTAGATCAGTGCTAAGGCGAGATTGTTGTAATAAAATAGTATCCGATTCGCGTACTAAAGTGTCCAATGATTGAGTGATATCGTTCAAATCACTGACACTTTCTGTCAGTCCTCGTGATAATTGTTGCATCATTGAAAAACGGTCTAATTCAAGCGGGTCAAATTCTGATTGTTGTTTGAGAGCTTCATCCTCATAACGGAATAGAATCTGAGCTTCAGTTTCAATTTCTAAGTTACGTAATTGGTCTTGTAGTCTCTCGACAGTTGATTCCATCTCTGCTAATTGTTGCCGCATAGCTACATTCTGTTGGCTGACACGATCACGGGAGATAATGACCTCACCAGCAAAATTAGTCAGGAGGTCAAGCAAGTCAGATCGAACTCGAACTTGCTCAACGGGGGCTGATTTCGTTGTTTTTTCTGCTGCAGGGAGGATTGCTTTCGGTGGTAATTTAGCAATTACGCTGACAGCTTGTTGGGATGTTTTGGTTTCTGTTGGTGATTCATCAACTTTTGCTTGATCGGAAGGAGATCGTGCAATTTCTGTTAATAAATCATGAGCAAATGATATTTCAGCGTTATTAGCTAATTGCTCTTGCATATCGGCCAAACGATCTTGGCAACGTTGTAATAAATTGAAGAAAGGAGCATCAAGTGTATCTTGTTGACCAATAGTTGATAATACTAATGATTCTGTGTGGTGGGCGAGGTCAGCAATAGGTGTAATACCCGTTAAACGTGCGCCACCTTTAATCGTGTGCAAATCACGTTGTAGCTGTTTAAAATCATCTTTATTTTTATTATCTTGCTGCCAGTTTTTAATCGCATTATCACTGGATTCGAGTAGTTCACCACACTCTTCGGTAAAGGCTTCTAGTAATTCAGTATCACCTGTTGGAATAGTAAATTCTGTGAATTCTTGTGTAAGGCTATCAGTTACCGTGTTTATTTCAGGTGATAATTGTTCGAGACATTGATCAACTTGCTGTTTGAAGTCATCAATATTCGTTGCGGGTTGGTTTTGTATTATGTTTTCAATCTGGTTATTGAGTTCTTCATAGCCTTGTTCCAACAAGGGGAAGACCGTTGTATTTGCTCCATTAGCATGTTGAGTAAGCTGCCCTAATAATTGATATAACTCAGCAATAACCGTCAATTGTGCATGTTGAGCACTGGATATAAGTGCTTTTAAGGTGTTTTGAATGGAGGTTTGATATTCTGTATTATCAGGCTGTTGTTGAAGTTGCTCAATTTGCTGGGTGTATTGTGCCAGTAATTCATCTGTTTCTTCCAAATAAACGAGAAGGAATTCAGGGTCAATAACGCGCTGTTGGGTATCTTGCGGGGTAATCTGGTAAAGATTATCTGACAGTAGGCGAATATCAGGTTCTTCAGTATCTGACTGCTCTAAATGAGCGATAATCTGGTCAATACCATCAACTGTGTCAGCCAATAATGATAATTGTTGTTCATCTAGGGTGAGTGCCTGCCCATGAATTTTTCGTAAAGCAGCATCTAATTGACTAGCAATGATGGTGATAGGTGTTACTTGGGCAATACTGGCACAGCCTTTTAGAGAGTGTGCTGCACGTAATAAGTCTTTGCTCAGACTGAATGGTGGTTTTGCTTGGGAGAGAACATGCTTAAATGAAGCAATATGTTGTTTTGCTTCATTGTTAAATATTTGTTGTAACTCATCATGTTCAGATAAGTTGATACTGGCTTCTTCGGCTTCTTCGGCTTCTTCGGCTTCTTCGGCTGATAGCAAGTTATAGGCACGGCTTGCTAATTCATCAACCTGCTCCGTAGAATTCATATCACCACGGGTGAACAGCGATAATAACTCAGGAATAATTTGGTAGCTGTCGAGGAGCAGTTGCTCTAAAGTAGGAGTAACGGAATGACCACCCTCGATGACTTGGTTGAGCAAATTTTCAATGGACCAGGATAATTCACCAATTATATTAGCTCCGGCCATACGACCACTTCCTTTGAGGGTGTGGAAGTGGCGACGGATAGTCGCCAATATTGCTAAATCATGTTGATCGATCCATGTTGGAATGAGTGTGTGTAACTCATCGTGCACTTCATTGACTTCTTCAATAAAGATTTCAGCAATTTCAGCATCGATGCCTTCAGCGAATTGTGGTGCTTGATCTTCACTTTGTGCTTGAATGTAGCGTTCAACGCCAGTTAAGTTATTGCCGCTCTCTAATGCGATAGATTCTAGAGCGTTATCTTCAACAGTAGATTCAAGATTACTTGTTTCTATTTCAGCCAGTGCTTGGATATAGCGCTCAACGCCGGTTAAGTTATTGCTGATCTCTGATGCGATAGGTTCTAGAGCCTTATCTTCAACAGGGGGGTCAATATTATTTGTTTCTATTTCAGCCCGTGCTTGAATATAGCGTTCAACACTAGTCAAATTTTCACTAGCATCCAAGATGATTGATTCAATGTCATCAGTGTCAAGGATTTCAAAGTTAGAGAGAATATGTTGAGCTCGATCCAGTAAGAGCAGTTGCTGTTGTCCATGCTGAGAAAAACCCTCCATGTATAACTCAATGGCGGCAATTACTTCAGCAAATGAGTCAAGTTCATCGGGGGTAAGTTTCTGTGCTCCATCACTGGTATTTTTCATTTGAAGAGCAGTATTTGTGAGTAAAGTAGCTGCATCATCCATATTCAACATGCGGATACTGCCGGCCATTAACTCTAACTGAGTGGCGGCATCAGATAATATTTCAGAAGCACCATCAGGGCGATTTTCCAATAAGGCCAAAGTTTCTTTAATATTGTTGAGTTCATCTAAACATTCACCGACAACCGTACGAAGAAGTTGATCGTTATCGGCAGTTGATCCGGCAATCCCACTGTTCTTTTGTAGCTGGATCTCGGCTTGTAACAGGACATCTGCTAACGATAATAGTTGCTCATCATTAGGGCGATGTTGTGATGAAACGAAAGCGTTGAGTTGTTCAGATTGATGTTGAAGCAGTGTACTAGTAGCGGATTCAGCTAATAGTATTAGCGTATCTGCCATTGATGAAAATTGCTCTGATATAACAGCAAGAGCCGCGATTACTACATCATCAGAATCTCGATTGAACTGGTCGATTTGTTCTTTAATTTCCTGTAATTGTTCTAATAGTTGGGTATGTACATCAGCCAAGGCATTGTCACCAAAATTATAGATTTGGTGATGTTGTTGAGGGTCAAAGAAATCGAGATGGAAAAGCTCTTTGAGAGTGGATACTTTCTCGCCTTCACTTGTGGCCTCCGCCAAGAGCAGGAGTAATTGTTGAGTGAGTTTATCAGGAAATAAAGCCAATAATTGTTGTTCACCTTGTGTGGTAAACAGCTTTATAGGTTGATTTAACTTGCCCATAATGAGCTTAACTTTTGAGTCTGTTACCAAACCATCATCTAGGATAGCTTCAATGAAACCTTCCGCGATCCACCAAAATGCAGTGGGTTTATTATTAGTCGAATTCAGGCGTAAATAATTGATCAGGCTTGCCATCTTACGCAGACTTTTTCGATCGTCAGTTTTTATCCAATTTAGCAGTGAAATTTGGAAAGCATGACTTATCTTGTGAAATGATAAGCCTATATTTGGCAAGTCTCTTTCGGAGTTAAAGACGATATGACTAGGTAAATCAATAGACAAGTTCGGAGTGAATACATCATTGATTTCAATAATAGAATCATTACGGGCGATACGTAATTCATTGATAGAATCAAGTAGGCGTAATGGATGATCAGATAGTTTTGGACCAAGCAATGTTAAATAATTGGGCAATAACAACAGTCCTTTTAAAAGACTATCCTGTATTTGAGTATTTTGTTGATCGCGAATAGCAATTGCTGAAGCTAACATTTCACGAACTAATAGATGAGCCCCTTGTAGATTGAGCATTTCCATTGTGCCGGTAACTTGATGTAATTGGGTGACGCACGGATTTAATACAGTACTATCTTCAGGGGCATCAATAAAAGTAGTGAGTGCTTGTAAAGCACTGGCCAGTGACTCTTGTACTTCATCCTGCACCCAGATAAGGGCATCATAATTTCCACTGTTTATTGCTGCCATGTGTTACTCCAGGCCAGTGGTAAATATTGTGATGAAATAAGGCATCTTTTAATCGTCGCTGAATGTTACGGTAGTTTGAAGCCAGAAACAGATGTACGGAGTTCATTCGTTAATTCTAATAACCGCCCAATAGATGCAGCACTTTCGTTGGTGCCTGTCGATGTTTGCATCGTTATCTCTTGAATTATGTTCATGTTATCTGCCGTGCTCACTGCCGCTTGAGCTTGTTGTTTGGCGGCATCTGAAATATTGTTAATTAAGTCAGCAAGTTGTTGCGATACAGTTTCAATTTGTTCAAGTGCTGCCCCAGCATCTTGTGATAATTTCGCTCCAGAAACAACCTCAGATGTACTTTGTTCCATTGAACTAATGGCCTCATTAGTATCGCTTTGAATGGTTTTGACTAAGGCATCAATTTGTTTGGTGGCGTTACCAGAACGTTCAGCCAAGCGTTGTACTTCATCGGCAACTACGGCAAAACCACGACCTGCTTCGCCTGCCATTGCTGCTTGAACGGCAGCATTTAGCGAGAGAATGTTAGTTTGTTCAGCGATGTCATTGATTAATTCAACGATGTCGCCAATTTGTTGTGAACTTTCACCAAGTCGTTTAATACGTTTTGATGTTTCTTGAATTTGTTCGCGAATAGTATCCATACCATTGATGGCTTTTTTTACCGCCGCATTACCTTGCACCGCAAGACTTACCGATTGTGCTGCCACATCGGAAGATTGGCTAGCATTTTGAGATACTTGCTCAATAGAAGCGGCCATATCGGTAATGGCTGTTGTGACCTCAGTTATTTGTGTTGCTTGGTGATCACTGGCATCAGTCAAGTGCAATGCGGTTGCCTGTGTTTCTTGCGCGGCTGAAGCAACTTGTAGCGTGGTATTGTTGATGTTCTCGACTAGGTTACGTAAGGCGTCAATAGTATAGTTAACAGAGTCTGCGATAGCGCCGGTGATATCTTCGGTGACAGTTGCCGATACAGTGAGGTCACCATCAGCAAGGTCACCCATCTCATCAAGCAACCTTAAAATGGCATCTTGGTTATGACGATTTTGCAGCTCCATCGTGTCTAGAGAGTTTTTTAATATTTTTGAAGGCAAGTAGCCCAGCCGTAGCACCATGATAATGGTTAGAACTAAACTGGCAATAATAGCGGCAGCAAACATTAATGGGTCATTTAGAAATTGTTGATATTGATTAGTGGCAAGCAGCCAGACACCATAAGCCGTTAGGCCAGAAAAGGCGAAGGTGAGTATCAAGTTTAAAAAATTTCTCTTTGAAACTAGAGAGGAAATAAAGAGTTTACTTGTTGAGTTCATAATGATTATCCTGAAATCAAATATTATGCAGCGGCATTTAAAAATCGTGGGTCAGCAGTCAGCTTGTTAAAGCTAAACACGTCCCAGCGCGTATCTTGTTGAGTAATCTTGCCATTAATGTAAGGCGAAAAATCACTGTCTGATGAAGGGACCTCATCGTAATTTGGTTCTTGAGGAAAGTGTTTTAAGCCAAACACTTCGTCAAGGAGTAGTCCTGAGTATAATTCGGGATGATTAATAACGATGATACGACTACGTTTGTTTCTCTTGGTTGGATGTCCCGATAAAAAATATTTAAGATCGAATAACGGTAACATTTCTCCGCGAAGATTAGCGATTCCAAATACCCAAGGTTGTGATTTTGGGACAGGCGTTACTTGCTCAGGCACAGGGAATATTTCGAGAATTTCATTTAGAGGAATAAGAAAATTATTTTGTGCTATTCGAAAACCAATGGCAGTCCATGTTTTCTGGTTATCATCTTGCGTCGTATTGATAGCGCCTTGCCGACTGCGACGTTCAATATCCTGAAGTACAGCAATTATATCCGCTGGAGAAGTGACAACAGTCATGAGGAAAGCCCTAATAAATTGTTAATTTCAGTAATTAACTGCTCTTCAGTAACGGGTTTGCTCAAGTAGCCCTTTGCACCTTGTCGTAAGCCCCAAAGCCGATCAGTCTCTTGATTTTTTGAGGATACGATAATGATAGGAATATTTTGTGTTGCTGGGTCTTTGCTCAAACGGCGTGTTGCTTGAAAACCATTTAGTTTTGGCATGACGACATCCATTAGGATGAGAGCGGGATGTTTGCTATGTGTTAATTCCATTGCTTGTTCGCCGTCATCAGCAATAATGACCTGGTGATCATGTTTTTCCAAGATTTTCTTTAGGACATAAACTTCCGTTGGTGAATCATCAGCTATGAGGATAAGAGCCATGTCGATTAAACATCCTTGTCTTTGTTGAGAAGATGAGTACGAATAGCACCAAGTAGATCCTCTCGGGTAAATGGCTTGGTAAGATATTGTTCCGCTCCGACAACACGTCCTTTGGCACGATCAAATAATCCATCTTTACTTGAAAGCATAATGATAGGTATATCACTAAAATTGGGATTGCTTTTAACTAATGAGCAAGTTTGATAGCCATCTAGACGCGGCATCATAATATCAATAAAAAGTATATCAGGATGTTGAGAACTGATAATCGGCAATGCTTCAAAACCATTCTCAGCCGTTAATACATCACACCCAGCTTTTTTAAGCAGGGTCTCAGCAGAACGACGAATGGTCTTGCTATCATCGATTATCATGACCTTTAAGCCAGAAAATTCTGTTTGATTATCACTCACACTAAAACAATACCTGTAGACTTAATATATTCGAAAATTAGATAATGAAGATACCCCATTTTTTACTGTCAGGCTAGTCACTTTAATAATATAAAGTGTTCATTGCTAGATGGGTTATTTTCATACGAAAATGCAGTATGAACGAGATAGAGTTGTCAAACTGTGCAGTAGTTCACATGTTGTAAGCACAATAACCCTCATTTCGACTATTTTATAAGGACAAGACTATGATTTCTGGCGTTCCTCATCTTATAACAGCTGTAAAAGGCCCTTTATTGCAGCTTGAGAGGCATCTGTTACAACATCAAACACAAGTAGAATCATGGTTAAGGGAACAGTGGTTGTTAACACCGGCGCCATTTTATGCTTCAGTGGATTTACGTAACGCGGGATTTAAATTAGCCCCCGTTGATACTAATCTATTCCCTGCAGGGTTTAATAATCTTAATTCTTCCTTCATGCCTCTTTGTATCCATGCCGTACAAGCAGCAATTGAGCATGTTTGTCCTCGTGCTAAAAAAGTATTAATTGTGGCTGAAAATCACACCCGTAATTTGTTTTATCTGGAGAGCTTGGAAACCTTACGTGAAATTTTTGAGAAGGCAGGGGTTGAAGTAAGGATAGGTAATCTTCGTGACGATCTGACTGAGCTGATGGAGATTGAATTACCTTCAGGAAAAACATGCCGATTGGAACCGTTAACACGCGTTGGTAATCGTGTTGCATTAGGTGACTTTTCGCCTTGTTTGGTTTTATTGAATAATGATTTATCAGCGGGTCGCCCAGCTATTTTGGAAGGATTAGAGCAAGAGGTTATCCCACCATTATCAGCAGGTTGGTCCGATCGCAAAAAATCCGACCACTTCACACATTATCATAGTGTTGCCCAGGAATTCGCTAAGCAAATTGATATTGATCCTTGGCTGGTATCTCCTATGTCATTGCAGTGCGGCGAAGTCAATTTTATGGATCGCTCAGGAAGTGAGTGTTTATATAAGAATGTAGAAAGCATGCTGCAATCTATTCAAAACAAATATGACGAATATGGTATTGATAAAGAACCTTTTGTCATCGTTAAAGCTGATTCAGGCACCTATGGAATGGGCATAATGACGATAAAAAGTGCCGATGAAATTGCTAGCCTAAATCGGAAACAACGAACTAAAATGTCTTCAGCTAAAGAGGGGATGACAGTTGAAAATGTATTGGTACAAGAAGGGGTTTATACTTTTGAAACGATAGGTGATGATAATGCTGTTGCAGAGCCTGTTATTTATATGATGGACCATTTCGTTGTCGGTGGTTTTTATCGCGTCCATACTGGGCGTGGCCAAGACGAGAACCTTAATGCGCCAGGTATGCATTTTGAGCCATTAGCTTTTGCTCAGCCCTGTAATGTCCCTGATAAGCAAGGTGAGCCGGATGCAGAGCCTAATCGTTTTTATGCTTATGGTGTGATTGCACGCTTAGCATTATTGGCTGCAGCGAGGGAGTTGGCTCAGATTTAGTGTTCACTGAGATAGGCAATGGTCATGGTTTGATTATGTAACTGACTGTGAGCATCATCCTCACCAGAACATATTTCACCATTAGAATAGAAGCCGGTGATGCCTGTTTTCACTCCTAATAATCGTTGTACGGCAAATACCTCATCAGAGACTTGATCTGCCATAACAAGTTTACGACCAACACAGCTCACGCAAATGGCAATGGCCGTGTCATTAGGATTAATGTTTTTATTAATAATTTGTTGGGCAGCATCACTGGCGCCATCAACCAACTTGTCGTGATCAGATTTCAGAAAGCGCACGGTTGAGCCTTGAGCAATATTACCTGCAAAAGTCAGACTGTTATCTTTCCCATCAATTGATAATAGAGTTCGGATGACACTAATATTTTTATCTTCAGACATGATCGCAAAAGGGAAGTTGAGCCCCGATGCGGGTAGTTCCTTGGCATAGTATCCGATATACATTTTGTATAAAGGTAGAGCAGGTTTATCGTCGAGCGCATACACAACGTTATGGACTGAATGGGTTACTTTTCTGGGCGGACCATAGGGTTTCCAACCACCTAAGGCACCACTGGTCATCATGGCATCTTTGCCATAAATGCCAACAGCGGTGACGATTTTGTCATGTATTTTGGTGCCATGTAATAGGAATGTTTGTGTAAAGGCGGCTCCATCTCCAGCTAATCCACCAGTGATTGGTGTATCTGGCAGTACGCTTTGTAGGCCTTCAACAAGATCGGAGCCATTTACATGCAGACCATCACTTAAAACAAATATGCCTTTAAGATCGGTGCCGTCAAGTTCTTCGGCAATCTGAGCGCCTAATGCGAATGATTGGGCCATACTAGGGATAGGTTTCGCAACAAATTTAAGCGTACTTTTCTCCCATTTCATAGCCGTAATTTGAATACTGTCATCATGAACGCCATCATCAGCAATTTCACCTGATGTTGTACAGCCCATTAACTGCGCATTTGGGTAACGATCTTGTAATATTTGGCCGAAATTGCGTTCTTTAAAGCGCTTAACAGAACCAAATACCAGCACCCAGTCGGCATCAGGAAGTGGAGATTCAGATGGCAACTTATTCAATGCCATTTTCGAGGAGAGATGTTCTTGTTCAAACTGCATAATTTAACTATTTAAATAGTGTTGAAGATAAATATTAATGACAGACATCCGTAACTGTAATCCATTGTATGAACGATTGGTGAATACTACCTGACTTTATTCGGAGAGAAATATTCAGTTTGAAAAACTGTGAAGCAGCCCACAAAAAATAGTTCCCCAATAAAAACTCTTAATATGGGAAGAAAAAAACATCTATTTAGCACACGAATATTAATAGGTAGTGTTAGTGACTTGATTTAGATACAAAAACGGAGTTATTGATAAATATATAAAAATATGTTCTAGTGGCTGGCGAGGAATTTGCGGATTAACGCAACCTCGAATAGGAATCCCATCAGCGTCAGAAAATAAAAATACAGTGTGATCTGATGGATATGAATTATTTACTTAAATAACAGAGAGAGAGAAGATTATGTCAGGATTAGTTGCATTATCATTAAGTATTGGTGTTTTGGGTGGCATAGCCACTTGGTTATCTTTCGGACTATTAGCAGGTATGGTTACCATTTGGGCAATCTTTATTGCGTGGGGCTCTTATTTTCACAATGGCGCTGATAGCGCAGCATTAAAAAATACGATTGCTTGTGGTATTTTCGGTGCGGTAATGGCCGGCATTGCGTTTGCAATGATGGGCATGGTTCCTCTTGGTGATACACTCACTGCACCAGTATGGGTAGCCGTAACAGTATTTATATTGGTATTCGCTTCTCAAGTACCAGCATTATCTGTTGTGCCAACGCTTGTTTATGGTTATGCAGCTACAGCTGCTTATGCAATTCATGTTGGTGGAAGCACTACAGCAATGGATTTATCTAATCCTGTTGTTGTGATTTCATTATCAATGATTGTTGGTACCGTCTTCGGCATGTTGTCTGGTAAGTTATCAGCGATATTAACGAGTGACTAAATAACCATCAACGTTATAAATTAAAAAGGCTGTGTTCGAAAGAACACAGCCTTTTTTATAGATAAAATAAATTATCAGTTTAGTCAGTGAGTTTTGATTTTAATAATTCACTAACTTGGGCTGGATTCGCTTTACCCTTTGAAGCTTTCATAATCTGGCCAACAAAGAAACCTAACAATTGCTCTTTACCGCTACGGTATTGTTCAACTTGATCAGGATTGTTTGCAATTACTTCATCGACCAAGGCTTCAATTGCACCACTGTCAGTTACTTGTTTCAGACCTTGTGATTCGATGATGCTATCAGCATCTTTACCTTCTCCATTCCAGAGGTTATCGAAGATTTGTTTAGCAATTTTTCCTGAAATGGTGTTGTCATTAATGCGAGTTAATAAGCCGCCCAGCTGTTGAGCACTGATAGGGGAATCAGAAATATCAATACCTGCTTTATTCAGAGCGCCTAAGAGTTGGGTAATAATCCAATTAGCACACAATTTAGGATCTTTATTATCAGAGGCAGTTAGAACAGTTTCATAATAATCAGCCAATTCTCGGCTACTAGTCAGCACCGAAGCATCATAAAGTGACAAGTTCATATCGGCCACAAATCGGTCACGTTTAGCGTTAGGTAGTTCAGGCAAAGTAGCACGAATTTGTTCGATCATTTCTTGTTCTAAAACGACGGGTAATAAATCAGGATCAGGGAAATAACGGTAATCATTCGCTTCTTCTTTACTACGCATGGAGCGAGTTTCATTTTTATCGGCGTCGTATAAACGAGTTTCTTGTACAACGGTGCCACCATCTTCAATCAATTCAATTTGACGCTCAATTTCAATATTGATTGCGCGCTCAACATTACGAAATGAATTAACGTTTTTTACTTCAGCACGAGTGCCCAACTCTTTTTGGCCTTTTGGACGAACAGAGACATTGGAATCACAGCGGAAAGAACCTTCTTGCATATTGCCATCACAAATTTCAAGATAACGCACGAGGGAATGAATTTTCTTCATATAAGCGACGGCTTCTTTTGCACTGCGCATGTCTGGATCAGAGACGATTTCTAATAAAGGTGTGCCGGCACGGTTGAGGTCAACACCTGTTTGACCATGAAAGTTGCCATGCATTGATTTACCAGCATCTTCTTCTAAATGGGCACGAGTAATACCGATGATCCGTTCAGAACCATCCTCTAATTCAATTGATAGCTCACCTTTTGCAACGATAGGGTGTTCAAATTGGCTAATTTGGTAACCTTTGGGTAAGTCAGGGTAAAAATAGTTTTTACGCGCAAAGACAGATCGTTTAGGTAACTCAGCACCAATAGCTAAACCAAATTTAATCGCCATTTTAACCGCTTCTTGGTTCAGCACCGGCAGAACACCAGGGAGACCTAAATCAACAGCGCAGGCTTGTGTATTAGGTTCCGCACCGTATGCGGTAGAAGCGCTGGAGAAAATTTTACTTTTGGTGGCGAGTTGGGCGTGGATTTCTAATCCAATGACGACTTCCCATTCCATAATGATGGCCTGATGTGAATAATAAAAACGAAGAATTGTACCAATTATTGACGGAAACTGAGAATTTTCCAGTCTTTCTGCTGAGCAATCGCTTGTAATTTTGGATCGGGATCCACTGCAATAGGATGATCGACAAGATTTAATAAGGGCAAATCATTATGTGAATCACTATAAAAATAACTACCTTCAAGTGTCTGACTATGTTTGTTTAGCCAATCCATTAAGCGTTCAACTTTACCCTGTTGATAAGAAGGAGTACCGGTTACTTTCCCTGTGTAAATCCCATCAACTATTTCAGGTTCAGTTGCGATTAAATTCTGAATGCCTAATTTTTCAGCAATGGGAGTGGTTATAAAGCTATTGGTAGCAGTGATGATGAGTAAGGTATCACCTTGTTGTTGATGTTGAGCTATAAAAGAACGTCCTTCTAACAATAGAATTGGCTCTATTTTTTCGGTTAAATACTGCTTTCGCCAGCGATGCAAATCGACCAAGGAATTATCCGCCAGTGGTTTAAGTTGGAACGCTAGGAATTCAAATATATCCATGGTGCCAGCAAGATACTGGTCGTAAAAATCTTGATTGGCTTGTTGATACCAAGTGCCATCAACAATATTATTTTCAACTAAAAACTGCCCCCATAAATAATCGCTATCCCCGCTAAGTAGCGTGTTATCTAAGTCGAAAATTGCTAGTGCCATAGTGTTTGATTTCACGGTTAGTAAGAGAAACAAACAACATTGTATGCAAAATGAATTGCATACCGTGAGTGCTTTGTCTAATCTAGAGAGTATTGAAGAATTATAACGTTATAGAAGCGAATACTTCCATAACAAGAGATTAAGAGTGTGATTGATGAGGATGGCTATAGGCCTAATGTAGGCATTATTGTTTGCAATAAACATAATCAGGTGCTGTGGGCGCAACGAGCGCAACATGATTCTTGGCAATTTCCCCAAGGAGGCATTAAGTGTGATGAAACGCCTGAACAAGCGGTTTATCGCGAATTAATGGAAGAAGTAGGCTTGTTGCCGGAACATGTAGAAGTGTTAGGCATGACAAGCGATTGGCTTCGTTACCGTTTGCCGAAACGATATTTGCGACATGGCAATAAACCACTGTGTATAGGCCAAAAACAGCGCTGGTTCTTATTACGATTTATCGGCAAAGAAGAAGACGTTAAATTAGATCAATTTGAGAAGCCAGAATTTGATAATTGGCGTTGGGTTGATTATTGGACACCTGCGCAAGAAATCGTGTTCTTCAAGCGTCGGGTTTATGAAAAAGCACTACATGAGTTAGCCCCCATTCTTTTTCCTGAATATAAAAAACGGGTTGAGAGCCAGCGAAAAAGATAACGTTACAAGGTTTTAGTAAAGACCTTAGCATTACGTTGAAAATTATAGAGCTCCTGTTTGGCAATGGGTAAATCTGCGGTTTGAGCAGTTTGAAAGCCATTCTCCAAAAACCAGTGTGTAGTTTGGGTGCTGAGAACACATAAATCAGTTAACCCCATACCCACAGCTTGTTGTTCAATACTCGCTAGCAATTGATTCCCTCGACCAACACTCTGATAGTCTTTAACGACTACAAGACATGCCAGTTCAGCCATTGTAGTGTTTGAGAATGGGTATAAAGCTGCACAAGCGATAACAGTTCCATCGCGCTCCATAACAGTAAAATGGTCGATTTCTATTTCTAGACGTTCACGTGAACGTTTAACTAGCACACCACTTTCTTCCAATGGCTGGATAAGTTCTAAAATTCCCGCCACATCATCAATTGTCGCCTGACGAATAGTTTCAAAAGAAGTTGCACTGATTAATGTGCCAGCACCATCGCGACTAAACAATTCTTGTAATAAGGCGCCATCTTGTAAACGGTCTAATAAATGGACACGTTGCACACCCGTATTACAGGCTTCTATTGCTGCTTGAAGGGTGTGGCTGTCAGGATTGGAGATGTTTTCGGCCTGTTGAAGCGTTAATTCGCGTGGTAATTCCGAATGAGCATCGCCGATCAATATCAGCTTATCGGCCGTTAATTCAGTTGCCACTTTTGTGGCAATGGCTTCATAAGACAGATTAAAAATTTCACCGGTTGGCGAAAACCCCATTGGTGGTAATAACACCATATTGCCTAAAGCAAGTTGCTCATTTATACCTTGAGTATCCACCCGACGTACTTCGCCGGTATAGCCAAAATCAATGCCATCTTTAATGCCTACGGGGCGTGCGGTAACAAAATTACCGCTGGTGCAACGTACCTGTGCATCGGCCATGGGTGTATGAGGAAGCCCAAAAGATAATTTAGCTTCGATATCAAGACGTAGTTTGCCGATTACTGACTTTGCTATTTTTAGACTATTTTCGTCAGTTATGCGCAGATCGTTATGAAAATTGATATTAACCTTGTGTAGCTTAGATTGAATATCGATTTGTGGTCTGGCGCCATAAACTAAAATTAATTTAATGCCCAAGCTATTTAATAAAGCAAAATCGTGGATCAGGTTATCAAAACCTTCTGTTGCGAGAGTCTCTCCATCAAAAGCGATCACAAAGGTTGCGCCACGGTGCGCATGAATATAAGGCGCAGCGGTACGAAACCAGCTTGTAGTTGTGTCAATATTGGTAGAGTTAGGCGTTTTCATACGGTAATTTTCGCTTAGTCTCAGCAAGCTTGCAAAGTTGCGTGTAAAATTTATTAGATAACGTGCGCGAAAATGAAATATTTGGTGCAGAAACTAAGACATAAGTTTGGAGAATAGTTATGCCTGAATATCGTTCAAGAACATCGACAGCCGGCCGTAATATGGCGGGAGCGCGCGCTTTGTGGCGTGCAACAGGAATGAAAGACGAGGACTTTAGCAAGCCCATTATTGCGATCTCTAACTCCTTTACTCAATTTGTACCGGGACATGTGCATTTGAAGGATATGGGGCAGTTAGTTGCGCGCGAGATTGAAAAAGCGGGCGGTGTTGCGAAAGAATTTAATACAATTGCAGTGGATGACGGTATTGCCATGGGTCATAGTGGCATGCTGTACAGTTTGCCTTCACGTGAGATTATTGCGGATTCAGTTGAATATATGGTCAATGCACATTGTGCTGATGCCATTGTGTGTATTTCAAACTGCGACAAAATTACCCCAGGCATGTTGATGGCAGCCTTAAGGTTGAATATTCCGGTGATCTTTGTTTCCGGCGGACCAATGGAGGCTGGGAAAACCAGATTAGCGGGCAAAGATGTCAAATTAGATTTGGTAGACGCTATGGTGCAAGCCGCTGATGAGAATGTCAGTGATGAAGATGTGGCGCAAATAGAACGTTCAGCTTGTCCAACATGTGGCTCATGTTCAGGAATGTTTACGGCTAATTCAATGAACTGTTTGACAGAAGCCTTGGGTTTGTCTCTTCCGGGTAATGGTTCACTATTAGCGACGCATGCTGATCGTGAAGAATTATTCCTTGAAGCGGGACGGACAATTGTTGACTTAGCTAAGCGTTATTATGAAGGCGATGATGACTCGGCGTTACCACGATCTATTGCGAGCAAAGAGGCATTTGAAAATGCCATTGCCTTAGATGTTGCTATGGGCGGTTCGACAAATACAGTATTGCACTTATTGGCAGCAGCCCACGAAGGTCATGTTGATTTCACTATGGATGATATTGACCGTATGTCGCGTAAAATCCCTAATTTATGCAAAGTTGCACCAGCTTCTCCCGATTATCATATGGAAGATGTGCATCGCGCGGGTGGTGTGTTTAGTATTTTGGGAGAGTTAGCCGCAGGTGGTTTATTGCATACTGATTTACCGACAGTACATAGTGCAAGCTTAGCGGATGCATTAGCAGAATGGGATGTGGCTCGTGGCAATAGTGAAGTCGCAAAACAGCGTTTCTTAGCTGGCCCAGCCGGTATTCCAACTCAAGTCGCTTTTAGTCAAAGTACACGTTGGCCAAGTCTTGATCTAGATCGTGAAACAGGTTGTATCCGTGATATTGAACATGCCTATAGTCAAGATGGTGGTTTGGCTGTGCTGTTCGGCAATATTGCTATAGAAGGCTGTATTGTCAAAACGGCTGGTGTTGATGAATCTAACTTAACTTTCTCTGGCCCAGCGCGTATTTTTGAGTCGCAAGATACGGCAGTGACGGCGATATTGACCGAACAAGTGGTTGAAGGTGACGTCATTATTATTCGTTATGAAGGGCCTAAAGGTGGTCCAGGCATGCAAGAAATGTTGTATCCAACTAGTTACCTGAAAGCCAAAGGCTTGGGTAAGGCTTGTGCTTTATTGACCGACGGTCGATTCTCAGGTGGCACATCTGGATTATCAATTGGCCATGCTTCACCGGAAGCGGCAGAAGGTGGTGCTATTGGTTTGGTGGAAGAGGGCGATACTATTGTGATCGATATTCCTAATCGCATCATTAAAGTAGACATATCTGATGAGGCGTTGGCCGAGCGTCGTGTTGCAATGGAAGCTAAGGGTGACGATGCATGGCAGCCAGTAGGTCGTGAGCGTAAAGTAAGCTTAGCATTACAAGCTTATGCTGCATTAACCACATCAGCATCAAAAGGCGCTGTACGGGATGTAGAACAGCTTAAAAATAAATAAATTTAGATCTATAGATTAAGAAGCCTCACTTGTTTAAGTGGGGCTTTTTTGTGGCAGTTTGATAGAGAGAAAAGCTGCACAGGCAATAAAAACACTTGAAGCTATTAAGCAGCTAGTCAAGCCATAGTATTGGAATAATAGACCTGATAACACGGTGCCAGTGAGTCGCCCACCCGCATTGGCCATATAATAAAAACCAATATTCATCGCTACCTTGTCATGATCTGACCATTCGACAATCAGATAAGAATGCACGGCTGAGTTAATGGCAAAAACAATGGCAAAAAGGCTCAAGCCGATAAGGATCACCCCAGCAGGCTCTAAGCCTTGATAAAGAGCCAAGGCAATACCAGCGGGCAGTAACATTAAAATCCATGCTAACCATTGTGCGGAATTACCATTTGGTGAGTGTCCTTTTAATAGTTTTGGGGTGAGGGCTTGTATCAGACCGTAGCCAATGATCCATAACGCAAAGAAGCTACCAGTTTGTTGATAGTTCCACCCCAAACTGGCGGTCATATAGACCGGCAGGGCCACTACAAACCACACATCGCGCGAGCCAAATAAGAAAAATCGTGCAGCGGATAACCAATTAATGGCGGGATCATTGGAAAATAGCTGTGAAAATTTGGCTTTGTTTTTGGTTTTTCCGAGATCAGTGGGTAAGAGTAGCCAGGTTAAAATCAATATCACAAATAAGCTGCCAGCCAAGATATAAAGTGCACCCTGAAAACCATATACCGCTAATAACAAACCGCCTAAAAAGTAACCGACACCTTTGAGCGTGTTTTTAGATCCGGTTAAAGCCGCCACCCATTTAAATAAGGTTGTTGATGATTGTCGCTTGCCATCGCTAGGAATAAATAATTTAACGCTGGCTTTGGCGCTCATTTTATTTAAATCTTTGGCAATTCCCGATAAGGCTTGTGCCACCATCACATAAGTAATGCTCAGGTATTCTACCGGCACGGTTAACATCATTAAGGCCGCAACTTGTAACGCCATACCGATATGCATGGTGTTGTTAAGACCAATACGAGAGCCTAACCAGCCACCTACTAAATTAGTGATAATGCCAAAAAATTCATAAAACAAGAACAAGCTGGCAATGGCTAATGGTGTGTAACCAAGTTGATGAAAATAGAGCACTACTAACATTCGGATCGCACCATCAGTCAGAGTGAATGCCCAGTAACCTCCGGTGATAACCGCATAATTACGTAAATTATGGGACGAGTTCATGGTTACATTGTCCGAGAAATCATATTGGCAAGATCAATCATACGATTAACATAACCCCATTCATTGTCATACCACGCTAATATTTTCACTTGGGTATTATCAATGACCATTGTCGATGGTGCATCAATAACACCTGAGTGAGGATCATTGATGTAGTCTGCCGATACTAGTGGGCGAGTCTCATAACCTAAAATACCTTTTAATGCATTTTCGGAAGCCAACTTAAAATAAGAATTTACTTCTTCAATAGTCGTTTCTCTATTGGACTCAAATACAAAGTCAGTTAAGGAGCCGTTGAGCAATGGCACGCGAACAGCCAGACCATTTAATTTGCCTTGCAGTTCGGGAAAGATATTGGTGATAGCTTTGGCAGAGCCAGTCGTAGTTGGGATGAGGGATTGGCCACAGGCACGAGCACGGCGTAAATCTGTATGACCTTTATCAACAATCGTTTGGGTGTTGGTAATGTTGTGAATAGTGGTCATTGAACCATGCTTAATACCTAATGATTCATGCATAACTTTAACGATTGGTGCCAGACAGTTTGTGGTGCAAGATGCGGCTGTCACAATATGATGTTGCTTGGGAGCATAACGATCATGATTGACACCGTAGACTAGATTGAGAGCAGGTTCAGGACAGGGTGCGGAGACTAGAATCTTTTTAATACCTTGATCAAAATAAGGCTGAAGTTGTTGTGATGTTTTGAATTTTCCAGAGCATTCCAGCACTAAATCAATGTCATAGTCAGACCAGTTTACTTCTGCTGGAGTGTTGCTTTGGCTAAAACTAATGGCATGACCATCAATATTTATCTGTGAATCGGTACTCGTGATCGTTTTATCGTCGCCCCAGCGACCATGGATAGAGTCGAATTGTAATAAATGAGCATGACATGCAGCATCACCGCTGATTTCATTAATATGTACAAACTGGATGTCATCACTGTTCCAGCCGGCTTGTAAAGCCAGTTTACCCATGCGTCCAAAGCCATTGATAGCCACGCGTATTGTCATTGTTTTATTCCTATTGTCAGCAGCAGGCCTGATTGGGTCTGTCTAGCATTGTATTGAGGGCAATTCGATCCTCTTTATAGGGGGATGTATCGGCAATGCCATCAGCGGTGGATTGAATAACATCGTTTACCCAGTTAGGAATATCATTATTGAGGCGGTAATAAATCCATAGACCCTGACGACGGGATAACAATAAACCGGCTTGTTTAAGTTGAGCGAGATGACGGGAAATCACTGGCTGTGCCAGGCCTAATGAATGAGTGAGTTCACACACGCATAATTCATCAAGCTGTTTAATTAAAATAAGCGCTCTTAATCTCATCGGGTGAGATAATACGGAGTAAAAATCGACAGCCTGTAAAGTCATTAGCATCATTCAAAATATATATTCCGAATATTATATATATAGTTTTGTATATATACAATTTCGCCCACAAAAAAGCCGTATCAACACTCTCGTTAATACGGCTTTCTCAAAGCCATTGAATGAAGGATTCTAGATTACAAGTTGCCCCAGCTACTTTTCCGTTGAAGACGTAAGCGTGGCAAAATTAGACCCAATATAATGCCACCAAATAATACTGCAGCACCAATCAAGAACCAGCTTTTAGCATCACTATCTTTAAGGGCACTATTTTCAATGACCAAGGATTGTATTTGATGATCAATTTGCTGTAATTTTTCTTTCAATTGTCTATTTTCATTATCTAATGCAACGGCATTTGATGCTGTGCTACGCAGGTCATCCAGTTCTTTGCTTAAGCGTTGTGATGTTTCTTTCAGTGATAAGTTTTCACTACCCGTTGTAGAGTTTTGTGAAGATATAGCCTGAATCTCTTCCTTATAGTTAGCAAGTTCTAATTCCAAATTAGCTGCTTTTTGGTCGCTCGCCTCAAGCAGGTTCCGTGAACTAGGGGTATTGCTGAGATAACGAGTTAATACCCAGCCCGTTGTTCCTTTATTGGTACGAACCTTAGAGTAGCCCGAAGGGTCGGTTTCAATAACATCTAGTTTGGCGCCACTCTTTAACATTTTACGAATGCCAAATTTCACCCCTTGGCCTGAACGCATAGTGATTTCAAGTTCATCAGAAACATAACGAGTTGTTTCTGCAATACTTGTTAAAGGTGTTAATAATGGTAGAACTAGCAATAAGCTAGCAAAAATTCTTTTCACGATAAGTCTTCTATATTCAGTTAAGTGAAGTGGCTATTTTATCAGACATTAGTCTATACCCAAAGTCATTGGAACTACTTGTTTCAGAGCTAAGGTGGGAAGTTAGAGCAAGGCACAAGGCACAGTGAAGGACTGGTCCTTCATAAGCGTTGAAACGCAGCGCTGTCTTTTCATCTTAGCTCCCATGGGGCGGGTTTAAAATAGTCACTGCCTGCGTTATTTGTTTGAAACTTAGAATGACTAAGTCTACAAACAAATGCCTTGCCACTGATCGATTTTAATTCCCGCTGAAATCATGCAGTTCCAATGATTTTGGGTATAAGATCGATCTCCGCTATTAATTTAGCAAAAGTCTTGCCTCATTGTAGAAATTGATTTGCACTAAATGCATCAAAATTATTTTTTACTTGAAAACAGTAAGCAGCATCCCAATCTAATCAGTAACAATTAATTACACAGAAAATATTATGTTTCGTTCCTTATTGGTATTGTTTCTATTAGTGCCGCTAATTGAGATTTATTTTTTGATTCAAGTGGGTGAAGTTATTGGCGCCGCTTGGACAATATTTGCAGTGGTTGCTACGGCAGTTATTGGCGCCGGTTTATTGCGAATGCAGGGTTTAAATACACTGCAGCGAGCGCAATTATCAATGGCTCAAGGCCAGATCCCCGCTATTGCAATGTTAGAAGGTGTTGCCTTGCTATTCAGTGGTGCGATGTTACTCACCCCGGGATTTTTTACCGATATCATTGGTTTTATTTTGTTAGTCCCATTTTTTCGCCAAAGCTTAATTAAGAGAGTATTTAGCAAAGGAAATTTTGTTTTCCATGGCCAAACGATGCATTCACATTATGGACAAACTGATTCGACGATTATTGAAGGTGAAATTGTTGATAAGGATGAAGACCGACATTTACGATAACTTTTTTAGCTTGTCCCCCCTTGAAGTTTATTTTTGCAACCCCATGTATGGGGTTCTAGATTTATTTAGACACATTTTATTAGACATTTTTTTAAGGAAATATTAATGAATATTCGTCCCCTACATGATCGTGTGATTGTTCGCCGCATGGAAGAAGAAACTATGAGTGCAGGCGGTATTGTTATCCCTGATAATGCAGCTGAAAAACCAGTACGTGGTGAGATTATTGCCACAGGTAAAGGCAAAATTACTGATTCTGGAGATGTCCGTGCTTTAGATGTTAGCGTTGGTGACCAAATTTTATTCGGTAAATATGCCGGCACAGAAATCAAAGTTGATGGCGAAGAATTACTAGTGATGCGTGAAGACGATATCGTTGCTGTCATCGAAAACTAAATTAATAAAGAATATTTAAAGAGGAATAAATCATGGCGGCTAAAGAAGTCAAATTTGGCGCAGATGCGCGTAGTTTAATGGTCAACGGTGTAAATATCTTGGCTGATGCGGTAAAAGTAACATTAGGACCTAAAGGTCGTAACGTTATCTTGGAGAAGAGTTACGGCGCTCCAACAATTACTAAAGATGGTGTTTCTGTTGCTAAAGAAATCGAATTAGAAAATAAATTCGAAAATATGGGCGCACAAATGATTAAGGAAGTTGCCTCACACACTTCCGATGCTGCCGGTGACGGCACAACAACTGCAACCGTATTGGCACAAGCTATTTTACGTGAAGGTGTAAAAGCCGTTGCAGCGGGTATGAATCCAATGGATTTAAAACGTGGTATTGATAAAGCTGTTGCAGCAGCTGTAATCGAACTAGAAAATATGTCTGTTGCATGTGATGATGATAAATCAATTGCTCAAGTGGGTACCATTTCTGCAAACTCAGATTTATCTGTTGGTGGCATTATTGCTGAAGCAATGCAAAAAGTAGGTAAAGAAGGTGTTATTACTGTTGAAGATGGTAGTGGCTTTGATAACGAATTAGATGTTGTTGAAGGTATGCAGTTTGATCGTGGTTATCTATCTCCTTACTTTGTTAATGACCAACAAGCAATGACAGCTGATCTTGAGAATCCGTATGTCTTATTATTCGACAAAAAAATCTCAAATATTCGTGAATTGTTACCAACATTAGAAGCTGTTGCACAAGCAAGTCGTCCACTGTTAATTATTGCAGAAGACATTGAAGGTGAAGCTTTAGCTACATTGGTTGTTAACAGCATGCGCGGTATTGTCAAAGTATGTGCTGTTAAAGCACCTGGTTTTGGTGACCGTCGTAAAGCGATGTTGCAAGATATTGCTACATTGACAGGCGGCGTTGTTATTTCTGAAGAAGTTGGCTTAAGTCTTGAGAAAGTCACATTAGACGATCTTGGCCAAGCGAAAAAAATTGCTATCAGCAAAGAAAACACAACAATTATTGATGGCGCTGGTGAAAACAGTGACATTACGGCTCGTGTTGATCAAATTCGTACCCAAATTGAAGATTCTTCTTCTGATTACGATAAAGAAAAATTGCAAGAACGTGTTGCTAAACTAGCTGGTGGTGTTGCAGTTATTAAAGTAGGTGCAGCCACTGAAATGGAAATGAAAGAGAAGAAAGCGCGTGTTGAAGATGCTTTGCATGCAACTCGTGCAGCGGTTGAAGAAGGTATTGTTGCAGGTGGTGGTGTCGCACTTGTTCGCGCTGAAGGTAGTTTAGGCAAGTTGAAAGGTGATAACGATGACCAAGATGCAGGTATCACAATCGCACGTCGTGCAATGGAAGAGCCATTACGTCAAATCGTGAGCAATGCTGGGGAAGAAGCTTCTGTTATTTTGAATAAAGTAGCAGCAGGTAAAGGTGACTATGGTTACAATGCTGCAACTGGTGAATATGGCGATATGATTGACATGGGTATCCTTGACCCAACAAAAGTAACACGTACTGCATTGCAAAATGCGGGTTCTGTTGCTGGTTTAATGTTGACTACAGAAGCGATGGTTGCTGATGCGCCACAAGATAGTGCTGCTGCTGCGCCGGATATGGGCGGTATGGGTGGTATGGGCGGTATGATGTAAAAAAGCTGGCCTTTTACCCTCTGGCGGTGTTGGATTATTTTCTACGCTCCTCATGTATTGATTATACATTCCGGTGCTCAAAAATTATCCGCCTAACCAGAGAGCAAAATTACTAGCTTTTATCTTGTTTAAAAACTATGTAGAAAATCTAAAAAGCCCTGTTCTTTGTTCAGGGCTTTTTTGTAAGAGAAGATAAAATAGTAAGATGACTGAAAGCCAATTCACTTTAAAACAAGCACATCGATTATCTGTCGCCCCCATGTTAGATTGGACCGATCGGGATTTTCGTTATTTCCTACGTCTGATTTCCAAGCATTGTTTGCTCTATACCGACATGGTGACTACAGGAGCATTAATTCATGGTGATAGTGACCGTTTTCTTGCCCATGATGCCAGTGAATACCCTCTGGGATTACAATTAGGTGGCAGCGATCCTGATGCCTTGGCAAAATGTGCATTATTAGGTCAGAAATCAGGTTATAGCGAAATTAACCTTAATGTAGGTTGCCCAAGTGATCGAGTACAGTCGGGGAGTTTTGGTGCTTGTTTAATGGCAGATCCGAAATTGGTGGCAGAAGGCGTTGGCGCTATGCGATCGGCAGTCGATATTCCGATAACGGTTAAAACACGATTAGGAATTGATAAACTTGATAGTTATGAGTTTTTGACCGATTTTATTTCACAAGTCGCAGATGCAGGTTGTGAAATATTTATATTGCATGCACGTAAAGCGTGGTTGCAGGGTTTGAGTCCTAAAGAAAACCGCGATGTGCCACCACTAGATTATCAGCGGGTATATCAACTCAAACAGGATTTTCCACACCTCCATATTGATATTAATGGGGGTATTCATACTCTTGAAGAAGTACAACAGCATCTAAAACAGATTGATGGTGTAATGATGGGGCGAGCGATTTATCATAATCCCTATCTATTAGCACAGGCTGATAGTGTTCTATTTGGCGATCAGCATCACGTAGTATCACGCCATGAAGTTATTCAAAATATGTTGCCCTATATTGAGCAGCGAATGTCACAAGGTCGCCCCATTAAGTCGATAACACGGCATCTATTAGGATTGTTTCAAGGTCAGCCCGGGGCTAAGGCTTGGCGGCGTCATTTGAGTGAGAATGCACATCTTAAGGGTGCAGGTCTCGAAGTGTTAGAAAATGCCTTAGCTTTAGTTCCTGATGCCAGTGCCTTTATTGAGTAGGTATAGAGCAAAACTAGTCAGTCCGACAATACAAATGAGAATAATACCGAAGGCAATAGCGACTGGAATATCTGACACGCCGAGCATACCAAAACGGAATGCATTAACCATATATAGAATGGGGTTGAGTAGTGATACATTTTGCCAAAATTCGGGCAGTAAACTAATGGAATAAAACACGCCGCCTAAATAGGTCAACGGCGTCAGAATAAAGGTTGGGATAATCGATATTTCATCAAAGCTGGTGGCATAAATAGCATTAATAAAGCCACCCAAAGCAAACATCATTGAACAGAGGATGATCATGCTGATAGTGACCCACAGGTGTTGGATTTCAATTAATGTAAAAAACAGCGACACAATCGTTACAATTAAACCAACACATAAACCTCTTGCCATACCGCCGACAACATAGCCTCCTAGAATTAAGTAGTTAGGCACGGGGGCAACAATTAGCTCTTCAATATGATTCTGAAATTTGGCACTGAAAAATGAGGAAGCGACATTTGAATAAGCACTATTAATGACTGACATCATAATAATGCCGGGTGCAATATATTCCATATAGCTAAATCCACCCATGCTTCCAATACGACTGCCAATTAAATTACCAAAGATAATGAAATACAAGGTCATGGTGATAGCGGGAGGTAATAAGGTTTGTGGCCAAATTCGAACAAAGCGGCGAATCTCACGGGTCAATAAAGTGTGAAAAGCGATCCAATGGCGGTACTGTTGTGTACTCATAACGTCGCCTCTGATTTTTCGACCAAACTTAAAAAGAGCTCTTCCAGTCGGTTGGCTTTATTTTTCATGCTACAGACTTCAATGCCTTTTTCAGAGAGAGTAGAAAACAAGTCGTTAAGACTGTCATCTCGCTTGAGTTCAACTTCAATGGTGGTGCTGTCCACACGTTGATAGGAAAAGTTATCTAGACTGAAATCGGCCGGTAAAGGTGATTTAAGATCGAAAATAAATGTTTCCTTATCGAGTCGATTAAGCAGTGATTTCATATCGGTATTTTCAACGATGTTACCACGGTCAATAATGGCAATATTACGACAGAGATTTTCGGCTTCTTCCAAATAATGTGTTGTTAAAATGATTGTGGTGCCTTGGGCATTGATATCTTGTAAAAATGCCCACATGGAACGGCGAAGCTCAATATCGACACCGGCAGTCGGTTCATCAAGAATGAGTAATTGAGGTTTATGTACTAGAGCTCGAGCAATCATTAATCGACGTTTCATACCGCCAGATAAGGCGCGTGCAGGTGTATGACGTTTATCCCATAGGCCAAGTTGACGTAAGAGCTCATCAGTACGTGGTTCGGCTTGTTTTACAGGCATGCCGTAATAGCCTGCCTGATTAATCAGTATGTGTTTAACTTGCTCAAAACCATTAAAGTTAAATTCTTGAGGCACTAAACCGAGATAGGATTTGGCTAGTTCAGGATGACGATCAATGCAAGTGCCAAAGATTTTGACCTTACCAGCTGTTTTAGTCACTAGAGATGTAATGATGCCGATAGTGGTTGATTTACCTGCACCGTTAGGGCCCAGCAAGGCAAAAAAATCACCTTGTTCAACTTCGAGGTCAATACCTTTTAGTGCTTCGAGACCATTACTATATGTCTTGGAGAGATTGTGGATTGAAAGTGCTTTCACAGTTTTGTCACAGCATAATAAAGAGCGCTAGGTTATCATGCTTGTATGAATGATAATACTCAATCATTGCCGAAACGCAGAATTTTTCCGCCACAATCAGCAGAGGAATTATTAGTTCGATGCGGCAATTTAGCAGGGAAAACATTGGGACAAATTGCTACAGAATTAGGCGTAAGTGTGCCCGATGACTTAAAGCGACATAAGGGATGGGTCGGTAATCTGTTAGAAATAGCATTGGGTGCCGATGCGGGCAATAAAGCACAACCTGACTTTGTGGCGTTAGGTATTGAAATGAAAACACTGCCATTAAATGCACAAGGTTTGCCTAAAGAATCCACTTATGTGTGTACGGTATCACTACAACAAACAGGAGAAATGACGTGGCAAGCTAGTTGGGTACGGCGTAAATTAGCACAGGTACTCTGGGTTCCGGTGGAAGCTGAAAATACCATTCCACTAGCAGAACGTTATATTGGTCAAGCATGGTTATGGCAACCAACGATAGAACAGGATTTGGTACTACAGCATGATTGGGAAGAGTTAATGGATCGTGTTGTTTTAGGACAGCAAGATGAATTGACTGCTAAAGAGGGCGAGTATTTACAAATTCGTCCTAAGGCTGCTCATAGCAGAGTCCTCGCAAAAGGTGTTTCAAGGGTAGGTTTGACAGAAAAAATCAATCCTAAGGGGTTTTATTTAAGGACTGTCTTTACCAAGCAATTATTAGAACGTGGATGAAAAGTTGGCGTTGATGCTGATAACAAGGCAGAATGAAGTTAAATAACAAATATGGAAGATAAATGCGTAAGTTAAATGCATTAGTAATTGATGGATCAAAATTATTCCGGAGCATTGTTCAGGAACTGTTAGAAAAATCAGGATTTACCGTGACGGTTGCAGAGTCAGGCGAGTCAGGGTTAGAGCTCGCCAAGCAAGAGCGATTTACGCTGGTGTGTTGTTGTTTTCATCTGGGAGGCATGTCGGGCAGTGAATTCTGTGGCCAAATACGATCAATAGCAGGATATGATTTTGCTTCGGTTATCGTACTAGCTGATGAAGATAATTCTAAGCTTGTTAAGCAGGCATTATTAGCCGGTGCAACAGATATTTTTAGTAAGAAAGATCTGACGGAATTAGAAGTCTATTTAGATCGGTTCGCAGAGCGAGAAACTAGGCAATTATCAGGGCGTGTACTGTTTATTGAGGATTCCCGTGTTTTACAAGAGATAATTATTGATCTACTAACCGATATGGGGCTCGATGTTGATGCATACACTCATGCCGAGGGGGCGTGGGAAGCATACGAAGATGGTTACTATGATCTTGTTATTACCGACATCATGCTTGAAGGTGCAATGAGTGGTATTTCATTAGTGAGGAAGATCCGGCGGTCGCAAGGTGAATACGGCAATATCCCAATTATTGCAACATCAGGTTTTGACAATGTTTCCCGGAAAATAGAGCTATTTCATTTGGGTGTGAATGATTATGTGGCGAAGCCTATTATTCGTGAAGAACTGCGCCAACGTGTTTACAATCATGTAACGGGTTATCAAGGATTATTGGAACTGCAAGCCCAGCAAAAATCACTTTATAGCCTAGCCATGCTGGATGAATTAACCCAATTATTCAATCGCCATGCTTTGCGTGAATTTTCGGGTAAATATTTTAGTGAATCTCGCCGTTTTAATCGTCCTTTAACCCTAGCTGTTCTGGATATTGATCACTTTAAGAATATTAATGAAACATACGGCTATCCGAAGGGTGATGAAGTATTGGCTGGACTAGGAACATGGCTAAAACGCTTTGTACGGGATGAGGATCTCGTCGCAAGATGGGCGGGGGAAGAGTTTATTTTTCTATTACCAAATTGTGATTCAACAAAAGCAGAGTCATTGATGAATAGGCTACAAAAACGCTTATCTCAATTCAAACCAGCAAATCTGACACTGACAGTGAGCATTGGTATTGCGACTATGACCGGTGAGGCTTCACAGACATTAAATAGTTTATTTGAATTGGCAGATGGTGCGATGTATCAGGCTAAAATGTCAGGTAGAAATTGTGTCAAAATTTATCAGGAAAATAACTAACAGTTAACGCGTTTTATATCGTTGGGAAAAATCAATACATTGATGGTGTTCTAGCATAAATATACCATGGCCACCGTGTTCAAAATCCAACCATAAAAACTCGATATCGGGCCATTTTTCCATTACGGCAAGATCGCTGTTTCCTACTTCGACAAATAAGAGTCCATCAGGTGTTAAGAACTCGGCAGCACGCAACAAAATCTGTTCGACTAATGCCAGTCCATTATCATCAGCCTCAAGAGCTGAAGTAGGTTCATGACGATATTCATCCGGCAATGTCGCCATTTCTTCAGCCCCAACATAAGGTGGGTTACTGACAATAAGATCGTATTGTTGATTATCTAATGCAGTCCATAAATCAGATTGAAGGGTATGAACACTGTCATCTAAGAGATGTTTAACAATATTAATATTAGCCACATCTAGAGCATCTTCACTGATATCAACAGCATCAACGTGGGCATTAGGGAAAGCGTTAGCACAAGCAATAGCAATACAGCCCCCGCCAGTGCATAAATCAAGAATATGGCTTACGGAATTAGGATCATTGACCCAAGGCGAAAATTGTTCATTAATTAATTCTGCGAAAGGAGAACGAGGGATTAATACGCGTTCATCGACATAAAATGGCATGCTAGCAAACCATGCCTCATGGGTGAGGTAAGGAACAGGTACACGCTCTGTGATACGGCGTTCTATTAAGTCTGCAATCGCCTGTTTTTCAGCATGGGTTAATCGTGCATCAGCAAAGTGTTCGGGAAACTCAGTAGCAGGCAAATGCAAGCTGTGTAAGATGAGTTGCAATGCATCATTAAAGGCATCCGCATTACCATGGCCATAAAACAACTCAGCAGCATTAAATTGTGAGGTTGCCCAACGAAGGACATCTCTTAAAGTATGTAATTCCTCAACAATCGTTTGTTGGATAGAAGCCACTTAACGAGTAATGTCGACAAAATGTCCGGCAATTGCTGCTGCTGCTGCCATCGCTGGACTCACTAAATGTGTGCGGCCACCTAAGCCTTGTCGCCCTTCAAAGTTTCTATTTGATGTAGAGGCACAATGTTCGCCTGATTCTAAACGATCAGCATTCATTGCCAAGCACATAGAGCAGCCGGGATCACGCCATTCAAAACCTGCTTCGATAAAGATTTTATCTAAACCTTCTTGTTCAGCCAGTTGTTTCACTAAGCCAGAACCGGGAACGACCAAAGCTTGTTTTAATGTTGATGCTACTTTACCGCCTTTAATAGCATCCGCTGCTTGGCGTAAATCCTCAATACGAGAATTTGTGCAAGAGCCAATAAATACCCGATCTAGCTGAATATCTGCAAGAGCCTGATTGGCTGTAAGCCCCATATAAGTTAAGGCTCTTTCCATGCCGTTGCGTTTGACTAAGTCAGTCTCGTTGGCAGGGTCAGGCACATTATCATCAATGGAAATAACCATCTCAGGTGATGTTCCCCATGTTACTTGTGGTTTGATATCTGCAGCATTGAGTACGAGTGTTTTATCAAATACAGCACCCTCATCGCTATGCAAATCTTGCCAAGCCTCGACTGCTTTTCCCCAGTTATCGCCTGATGGTGCAAAAGGGCGGCCTTTTAAATAGTTAACGGTAATGTCATCAACAGCGATTACGCCAGCACGAGCCCCTGCTTCAATTGTCATATTACAGACAGTCATACGACCTTCCATACTGAGTGACCGGATAGCTTCACCAGCAAACTCAATGGTATAACCAGTACCACCAGCAGTCCCTAATTTACCAATGATGGCCAACACAATATCCTTAGCTGTCACGCCATCTCTAACGTGACCATCTACACGAACTAACATGTTTTTGGCTTTTTGCTGGATTAAACATTGGGTAGCCATCACGTGCTCAACTTCTGAGGTGCCGATACCGAAAGCTAAGGCCCCAAAGGCCCCATGGGTTGATGTATGTGAGTCACCACATACGACAGTCATTCCTGGTAGTGTAGCGCCTTGTTCAGGCCCCACGACATGGACAATACCTTGACGTATATCAGACAAATCAAATTCAGTTACGCCAAACTCTTTGCAGTTTTTATCTAAAGTCTCTACTTGTAAGCGAGAAATAGGATCGGCAATACCTTGGTCGCGATGATTCGTTGGCACATTATGATCAGGTGTTGCCAAAATTGAATCTATCCGATGAGGAACACGGTTCGCCATGCGAAGGCCTTCAAATGCCTGTGGTGAGGTAACTTCATGGACAAGTTGGCGGTCGATGTAAAGCAGTGTTGTACCGCTTTCTTCGGATCGTACAACGTGCTGATCCCATAATTTATCGTAAAGTGTGTTGGCAGTAGCAGTAGTCATAATCAATATGTGTGAAGTGCTTAAAATAGAGATTATACAGCTAAGGATCGAAATGCTCTATATTTGGTTAAATATAGGCAAAAAAAAACGAGTAGCCCGGAGACTACTCGTTTCTTAATGCTTTTCAGGAAAAGTGATTATTCCATATTAGCGTGACGCGCTCTCATTTCTTCTTCAGCAATACCGCGCTCATGGATTAGATGAGACACCATTGCTTCTAAGAAGATGAGTGTTGATAATTCAAACATAGTACCCATAGGCATGCCCTTTGTAGGAGCAAAACTATCATCGGCACCGACTTGAATTGTTTGGTCAGCTAAATCACCAATCGTTGAGCTAGATTTTGAACAAATCAAAACCACTTTAGCGCCCTCAGATTTGGCTTTATTAGTAAATGAAACAAGTTGAGTCGTTTCACCAGAACCAGAGATAACGATTAATAAATCGCCTTCGCGGATGCTTGGTGTGCTGATTTCACCTTGAACAAATATTTCATAACCACTATGCATCAATCTCATCCCTAGGAAGTTACCAACCAGTTTTGAGCGACCTGCACCTGTAATAAAGATGCGTTTAGCATCATCACACATTGAAACTAAAGTAGCCTCCAATGAATCATCAGTAGAACCAAGGATAGTAGTAATTTTATTTAAGAGTAGATCACGATGCATTGTAATATTCCTTATGCTGCGTCAACTAAAGCACGTAATTCTTTAGCTGAATCAGCTGGAGAATCTGCACCGTAGATAGCTGCACCAACAACAACAATTGCAGCACCAGCTTGAACTGTGCCTTGGATTGTATCTTTGTTGATACCACCAGCAACTGAGATTTTAACATCTAAGCCAAGACCAGCGATCATCGCTAAATCAGCAAAAGGTGTTTGACCTGCAGCTTGTGCATCAAGACCAGTGTGAACACCGATGATTTGTGCGCCGTTTGCAGCCGCTTCTTTAGCAACAGCAGCTTTATCTTCAACACCGATTAAGTCAACTTGACATTCAGCACCGTTTGCATTGGCCGCTGTAATAACACCATTGACGGTAGCAGTATCAGCTGCGCCTAATACGGTACAGATGCTACCACCAGCTTCAAAGAAAGGTGTTGATTCATACTCACCTGCATCCATAGTTTTAAGATCAACTAAGATTGTTTTGTCAGGGTGAGCAGCTTTTAAAGCTTTAACAAGTTTAAGGCCATTATATTTGATACAAGGTGTACCAATTTCTAAGATGTCCACGTATGGTGCAACTGCTTCTGCTAAAGCCATTGTTGCGTCGAAATCTAGAGAATCTAGAGCCATTTGGATTTGTGCCATGTTACTTACTCCTTAAAGTAGTATATTTATTTTTAGTACACGTCAAATACGCGACTAATAACTATAATTCACAAGCCCGCACAATGTCAATTGAGCCGGCTTTTAAAATATCGACCCTAGTTCCAATTAAGGAATTAGGGTCGACAAGTTTGTTACTGCAATAATCTTGAGAAATTAAGCTTCAATTTCTGCTAGACGATTGGCAAGTAATTCTTCAAGCACTTCTAGTGCTTTTGCAAAACCATCAATACCTTCAGCTAGTTTTTCAGTAGCCATTGGATCTGCGGCATGCATTTTTTCAAACATTGCTTTGTCCATATCGATTTTAGCAATATCCATTGAAGCGGCATTATCAGCATTTAATTTTTGTGGTAAGTCGCCTTCAGTTGATTGCAACTGATCAAGTAATGCTGGTGCAATGGTGAGTAGATCAACACCTGCTAACTCAGTGATTTCACCTAAGTTACGGAAGCTTGCGCCCATCACTTCAGTGTTATAACCGAATTTTTTATAGTAATTGTAGATTTCAGTAACCGATACAACACCAGGATCTTCATCTGCTGGGTAAGAATCACGACCAGTGTCTTTTTTGTACCAGTCTAGGATACGGCCCACGAAAGGTGAAATGAGTGTAATGCCATTTTCAGCACAAGCGATTGCTTGGTGAAGACCAAATACCAATGTTAGGTTACAGTGAATGCCTTCTTGTTCAAGTACTTTAGCCGCTTGAACACCTTCCCAAGTTGCTGCAATTTTAATTAGGATGCGTTCACGTGATACGCCAGCTGCTTCGTATTGAGCAATAAGGTCGCGACCTTTAGCAATAGTTGCATCGGTATCATAAGATAAACGAGCATCAACTTCTGTTGAAACACGTTTAGGAACTATTTCAAGAATTTTTAAACCGAATGATACGGCCAGACGGTCAAAAGCAAGCGTAACCACTTCAGATGCATCAGCATCAGCACCGACTGTTTCGCGTGCGCCTTTTAATGTGTCGTCAACAATGCTTTGATATTCTGGCATTTGTGATGCAGCTGTAATCAAAGATGGGTTTGTTGTTGCATCACGAGGTGTAAATTGCTCAATAGCAGCGATGTTACCTGTGTCGGCAACAACAACGGTCATACTTTTAAGTTGGTCAAGTAAATTTGCCATGTTAAAAAATACCTTTCTAAAGTGAAGTTAAAATATTCTAACAAGATCGCGGATGGCGTTATATTGTCAGAAAAATGAATTGTTTATTGTGCTGGGCTTTGGAAGTCGAGAGATTATTATGGCTCTAGAGTCAACAGCAGAATAAACCTTAAATGTTTGTTAAGGCGTTATTAGCCTTGCTTGCGGATATATCTCTCAACACTTGTAAGCTGTGCAGCATTAGCTTGATTTTGGATATATTGTTCAACGCCAGTTGGTGTTGTACTTGCTTGGTTTTGAATATAGTTTTCAACACCAGTAGATGTTGATGCTGTAGTAGCTTGGTTACGGATGTAACGTTCAACCCCTGTCAAACCATCGTTATCCGATGAAGTGCTGGTGGATGAAGATGAACACAAACCGCTGAAAAAGCTGCAGATTGAAGCAAATAAACCTTTTTTACTCATAAGAAACTACCCCTGTTTTATTTGTTCTAAATATCCTGAGATTATGTTTTTGTAAGGATATAAAGGTTAAATACTATTTTTTGAACCAGCTTTTCAATAATTGATTCTGGTTGTTATTAAATAAATGAGCAGCCATGTTGGCTGCTCATTTGTTTTAACGTAAGCGTTCAGCTTATGCTGCGTCAACTAGTGCACGCAATTCTTTAGCTGAATCAGCTGGAGAATCTGCACCGTAGATTGCAGCACCAACAACAACGATTGTTGCGCCAGCTTGAACTGTGCCTTGGATCGTATCTTTGTTGATACCACCGGCAACTGAAATACGAACGCCAAGGTTCAAGTCAGCAATCAGTTTTAAATCAGCAAAAGGTGTTTGACCTGCTGCTTGAGCATCAAGACCAGTGTGAACACCGATGATTTGAGCGCCATTTGCAGCTGCTTCAGTTGCACATTTTGCTTTATCTTTAACGCTGATTAAGTCAATTTGAGCTTCAGCATTGTTAGCATTAGCGGCTTTGATAACACCACCCATTGTTGCTTTATCAGAAGCACCAAGAACAGTACAGATGTCACCACCTGCTTCGTAGAATGGAGTTGATTCATATTCACCAGCATCCATAGTTTTAAGATCAACTAGGATTAATTTTTCTGGGAATTTTGCTTTTAATGCTGTAACAAGTTCTAAACCGTTATATTTGATACAAGGTGTACCAATCTCTAAGATGTCAACATAAGGTGCTACTTGCTCAGCAAGTGCCATTGTCGCGTCGAAATCTAGAGAGTCTAGAGCCATTTGAATAAGTGCTTTTGCCATGCGGACATGCTCCTAAAAAGGTTATTAAATTAGTAAATTACGTCAAAAATACGCCGGAATAATATATAGCAAAACACCATGCTTTGTCAATTTACCACAGAGGGCAATGGAAAAACAGCGGCTTCAAAATAGCTAGACAGAGTGATTTGATTTGTGACAAGCTCTGTTTGAGATAGATTAATTTTTAGATAATAAAGTATTGGTGAAATGGAAATTATAGAGAATGTTGGTGGATTAATTATCGATATGGATGGTGTGCTGTGGCATGGCAATGACCCGGTCGATGGCATAGTAGACTTTTTTTCAACATTGAGAATAGCCAATATTCCTTTTGTTTTAGCGACTAATAATGCTAGTTTGACTCAGCAGCAGTATGTTGACAAATTAGCTAAAATGGATGTTGATGTGTCTTTAGAAGAGATTCTTACCTCGAGCATGGCGACGGCAAGTTATCTTAAGAAACATCTGCCGGCAGATAAACGCCGTGTCTTTGTGATTGGTGAAGATGGCCTTCGACAACCACTTATTGAACAGGGTTTTATCTTAACGGATCTGTATCAAGTTAATCAGCCAGACAAGGCAATTACTGACCAAGGTGCCGATATTGTTGTTTCAGGTCTTGATAGACAATTAACGTGGGATAAATTGGCAACAGCCACGCTTAATATTAGGGCGGGTGCGCAATTTTTTGCAACTAATGCCGATACAACGTTGCCAACAGAATTGGGTGAAGTGATGGGGAATGGCGGTACCATTGCTGCACTTGAAGCGGCGACGGGCGTTAAGCCGACATGTATAGGTAAACCACAACCCATTCTTTATCAACAGGCTTTAGAAATATTAGCGATAGAACCCAATAACATCATTGCCATAGGTGATCGCTTAGACACTGATATTTTGGGCGCTGTGAATGCTGGTATTCGCAGTATTTTAGTATTAACGGGTGTGTCGTCAGAGCAAGATATTGCAGATGTGGATTATGAGCCAACATGGATAATGGCGGATATTCAAGAAATTAGCCAAACCTTAAAGAATTTATAAATAGCTGGAGAGTTCAAAATGAAGAAGATAATGAATGGTGTTGAAAGCTTATTAGAAGAAAGTCTGACAGGTTTTGCCAAAGCGCATGATGACATTATCCAATTTAATTTAACGCCTCATTTTATCAATCGGAAACAAAATTCTGCCCCCGGCAAAGTGGTACTAGTGTCAGGCGGAGGTTCTGGTCATGAGCCTTTGCACACAGGATTAGTCGGAAAAGGCATGTTAGATGCCGCATGCCCAGGTCAAATCTTCACATCCCCTACACCGGATCAAATGATGGCCGCAGTTGAAGCTGTTGAAACAGGTGGCGGAGTTTTATTTATAGTTAAGAACTATGCTGGTGATGTGATGAATTTTGAAATTGCTGCAGAAATGTTGGATTGTGAACATGAAACAGTACTGGTCAGTGATGATGTTTCATTACCAAAAGATCACAGCACTGGTCGCCGTGGTGTAGCGGGGACACTTATTGTTGAAAAGATAGTGGGTGCAGCTGCAGAGGCTGGCGCAAGTTTAGCTGAGTGCAAAGCTTTAGGTGACCGAGTCAATAATGCAACCGCTTCCATGGGGGTCGCACTGACGAGCTGTACTGTTCCTGCAATAGGGTCTCCTACATTTGATATTGGCGATAATGAAATCGAAATGGGTGTGGGAATACACGGAGAACGTGGTCGTGAACCGATGGAATTAACGAGTGCCAGTGATATTGTTAAGCATTTAACAACAGCCATTGACGAAGACTTAAAACCACAGTCTGGGCAAAGAGTATTACTACATATTAATGGCTTTGGTGGCACACCATTAATGGAGTTATATTTAATGTATGATTTAGCCGCCCAATATTGGCAAGATCGTGGTGTGGCAGTAGTACGGTCATTAGTGGGTAATTACACCACATCACTAGAGATGGCGGGTGCATCTATTACTTTGACTCTGCTCGATGATGAATTTATTGAATTATGGGATGCGCCAGTGCATACCGCTAATTTACGTTGGGGTTGTTGATTGTATTGGAAGTTTCTACAAAGGATATTTCGTCATTCCGTGTCAATCACGGAATCTATGAAGCAGAAACACATATTCAAGGAGCGTTATGGAGAAACAACCCTGTGTTTATATCTTGGCCAGCAAAAGGAATGGCACACTCTATATCGGTGTAACATCAAATTTGATTAAGCGTATATGGGAACACAAGAATAATGTATTCGGAGGTTTTAGCCAGAAATATCACGTGCATAATCTAGTTTGGTATGAACTTCATCAGGAAATGGCATCGGCCATCTCGCGTGAAAAGAAATTAAAAAAATGGCGACGACAATGGAAAACCGAATTGATTGAAAAAGAAAATGTTAATTGGAGAGACTTATATCAAAGTATATGTTGATATCAATGGATTCCCGCTTTCGCGGGAATGACTGATTATCTTCTGTGACTTTGTGGTGAATTTATTGTTTTAAAACAGCAACAACAGCACAAATCATAAGTTGACTAGTCCTAGCTCCAGGATCAATATGGCCAATAGCACGTTCTCCAAGAAAAGAAGCGCGACCTTTGGTGGCGATCAATTCTTTAGTTGATTCCATTCCTTTAATGGCTTGCCGAACAATGTTTTCGAGCATTTGATGGTAATCAATATTGTTTGCCACATCGGTTTGTAGACTATTTGCAACAGGAATCAAAGTATCTAACATGGTCTTTTCGCCGATATCAGATTTGCCACGCTGTTTAACGGATTCGATACCCTGATTAAATATTTCTGCAAAGGAGATAGCATTAAGTTCTTTATCTTTAGCCGCCTTAGCCATGCTAATAAACATCGAGCCGAATAGAGAGCCTGAAGCGCCTCCCATAGTGGACATTAAAGTCATACCTATTTTCATAAAAGCAGCAGACCATGTCATCGAACTTAATTCGTCACTGATTTGTGATAAGGCATCTAAGCCTCGTTGTAAATTCACCACATGATCACCATCACCAATGGCTTTATCTAATTCAGTTACTTCAGTTGAATTTTCATCAATCGTATTTTGTATGGCATTAATAATCGTCGGCAATAATATGGTCATAGTCATTCCGGTGTGATGATGTTTTATTAAATAATAATAGCTAAATTTACCACAGAGACACGGAGAGTACAGAGGAAAATAGATGAACTGTCATTGCGAGGGATGAAGTCCCGTGGCAATCCAGAAGGATTAGATTGCGTCGTCGTGTCACTTCTCGCAATGACGGAAGGTTTGTCATTCGAGGGATGAAGTCCCGTGATAATCCATAGGGGTAGATTGTTTCGCTGTGCTCGCAATGACGGGAGAGGGCAAGTAGATTGCGTCGTCGTTGCACTTCCCGTAATGACGGGCAAAAAAAAGCCCCAACCAGAAGGCTGAGGCTTTTTTAATCTTACACTCGAATCAAATCATACGATTTGAAACGTTAAGCAGTTTTTGTAAACTTTAGAAGAATACGAAACCACCGATAGAGTAGATGTCTTGGTCTAAACCAGCATCAGCATCGTCTTCTACGTTTGTCCACTCAGCAACCAATTTAAGGTTAGCGTTTACATCATGGTATACACCAAGAGTGAAACGTTCGATAGTATCATCACTAGCGTCACCGTAACGTGCAGCTCTAAGAGCTGATGAACTATCATCTGTAAGTTCAGAGTAGTTAACAGACACTAAAGTAGTACCACCGAAACGGTAACCCGCTTGAACGATGTATTGACTCCACTCTAATTTTTCAGAAGCTGCTGCAGGCTCATCAATTACAAATGAACCAGCTACGTATGTTTCAGCAGTAGCGTTAGTTGCATCTTCAGAATCAGAGTATTGAGCCATAAACTCAAAATTACCCATTGTTAATGTACCACCGACAGTCCATGCTTGAGCATCGTCAGCAAGAGCATCATGGTCTTGAGTCATTGCAGATAACCATGCAGAGTAACTACCGTTATCCATTGTGCCCGCGTAAGAGAAGTCAATTTCGTAACGTAAATCTTCAGAATCTTCTTGACCCGTTGAAAGAGGACCAGTTGGTTTGCCAGATAGAAGTAAACCACCATCAGTGCTATCAACAATTGCTACAGCAATTTTAAAGCCGTTCATGTCAGGTGAAGTCCATTTGAACTGTGAACGCCAAGCAGCGTAGTCATAACCAAGACCGATACCACCTAGAGTTGTACCACCGTTACCGCCTGTACCGTAACCAACACCCCAGAGAGTTTGCTCAGTTAGGATGTTGTGTGAACCATAAAGACCTAATGCTTTACCTGCTAAGATTTGACCGAATGAACCGTCTACAGTGAAGTAAACTTCACGTTGTTCAAATGTGTCATAGCTAGATTGGTTTGTACCAGGGCTGATAGAAATATGAGCAGCGATATCAAGACCATTCATTGTTGGTGCTTTAAAATCAAAGTTCAAGAATGCTGGTAAAAGACCATCACGAATTTCTGTGTTGTCTTCACCGTTATCATCGTCAGTGTAAACTAAAAATTGGTTGATTAAACCACCAACTTTAACTTCCCAACCATCTTCAGCGACTAATGTTGCTGATTGAGCAGAGCTTGCAGCTGCAAGCGCAACTAGACCAGCTAATACTTTTTTGTTAAATGTCATTTCTGTATACCTTTATTGTTGTTAACAGATTACTTATTTCTTCTCGTAACCAGAGATAAACTCGGTTAACGTTGTATTTTCCACATCTGGAGGAGGTTTGCAACACTTTTGCAACAAAAATAGAAATTACTTTAAGTTTTGTATTATTTTTACCACAAGTTAAGGTGAAAGATAGATATATTGTGGTTTCTATTATATCTGGAGCATTCGCTTTCTTTGAGAAAGGGAAAAATTGTTTTCGCTTTTATGGTTGTTGGATTCCGTATCAAGTACGGAATGACGGGGAAAAGTGTTCGCAATGCAATGACGAGCGTGATTGGATTGTGTCGCAATAACGGCAGGAAAGTGTACGGAATGACACAGGGAAAGAATGTGCGGAATGGGGAATGACGAGTGGATAAGCACAGAGTGACGGAGGAATGTTTGTCATTCTCGCGAAAGCGGGAATCTACGGTATTAAAAAGGCTTGATCTAAAAATAGACCAAGCCTTATATATGTTTCTAACGTGACTAACTATATATAAAGTTAAGTTTATTCCGCACTAGATACAGTAATTGCTTGTTCAGGTGATGCTAGTTCTAATGATTCTAGCAATTTACCCATAGTTTCTGTTAACCAGTAACAAGCATAGATACGGTCATAATAGGCGTTAGTGTGATTAATGCGAGCCGTTAGTAGTTCGTTCTCAGTATCCAGTAAATCAATTAATGTTCTTTGACCTAGATTGAACTGTTGTTGATAAGCGTCACGCGTTTTTTCTGATGATTGAACATGTGACTCTAAATATTGTAGGCGGCTGGTAATTGAATCAAGCGCATTCCAAGCTAAACGTACCTCTTGTTCTATGTCACGTTTAGCAATGTTGGCATTTTCTTTTGCTTGTTCACTTAGGAACTCTGTTTCGTCGATTCGTGCTGCATCTGCACCACCATTAAGTAGGTTGTAGCGCAGACGGAACATCGCTAAAGCATCATTATTATGTCCAGAAATACCATCTAAATTATTGTCGGCACTCATGCTGAGTTCTAAATCAACACGGGGTTCCATTGGTGCGTAAGCACCTTGTTGTTGTGCTAAAGCTGCTTCATGCTCTGCAATAGATGAGCGGAGTGCGGGATGCTGGTGATAGGCAATTTCAATTGCATCATCTAAAGTGGCTGGCACATCGTTACAACATTCATCACTTGGATCAATAGGTGCTTCGGGCACATTACCAATAACACGAAGGTAGTTGGTTCTTGCATCTACAACGTTGCCTTGGTTAGCCGCTAAATTGGCTTGTGAAAGTGCAACACGCCCCGTTGATTGATCAACATCTGCTTGAGTACCTACGCCACTATCTGCACGTAGTTGGATTTGTGAATTAATTCGCTCGTGACTATTTAAATTATCTTCAGTGAACGAAACCAGTTGATTTCCACGTAATACATCAAGATAGACTTGGATAGCACTGAGACTTGTTGTTTCAGTCGTATCAGCCACACTATAACCTGCAGATTCAGACAGAGATGTAGTTTGATCGATGCTGTTTTTAGTAGCAAGACCATCGTATAACATTTGTGTGGCTGTTATTTCGGCCTCACCGCGATGATATGATTTATTGTGGTCTGGTCTGGTTGTTGGAGTATCTGATCTTTCGTAACCAGCACCTAGACTTAAATCTACTTTAGGGTAATAACCTGAACGAGCTTGATCGATTGTTTGATCAACACTAAGACTACGGCTAGATTCGGCCAATATTTGTGGGTTGCTTTGAATCGTTTTTTCAACAGCCTCGGTAATCGTCTGAGCTAGAACTGGCACAGACATTAAGGCAGCACTTATTATTGAGACTGAAAAAGACAGCAATTTACGTTTATGAATCATTATAAAACTCCGTTGGTCAGCGTACGTTAATTTCGACGCGACGATTTCTTACTTCTACCGTTTCATCAGGGGTGTCAACAAGCAGTCTATATTCACCTTCAGATGAAATACTGATGGCGTGAGATGGTACCCCGAAATCAATTAAATCTTGGCGAACTTTTTCTGATCGACGTTGAGACAGGGCATCGTTATATTCGTTTGAAGCCGAAGTGTCAGTATGTCCACTAATAATCACTTCACGGTCATTGCGATCAATAAGTGTTTGATAGACTTCTTGCGACTCGACGGTTGATTCTGGCGTGAACACCGTTTGGTCTAATAAGAAATACAGTTTAGCGTTATAAGGTTCCGGTATTCTGACGAGTTTGGGTTGTGCTTGTATAGGATGCACAATACAAACTTGAGATTCGACACCGCTGAGTTCAAGGGGCGCTTCTACTGATGCACGTAAGTCAGACTGTAATTTGTCTGGGCTGATACTGTTGTGGATCGTGCTACAACCGGTCATCGCAAAAGCAACGATGGCAAGTAGAGATAAACGGCATAATTTGTTCATTCTAATGTCTCTTTTTTATTATATTGTTAAGAACAGTTTGAATGTCAGAAAAAACGACGTTTCATTGGTAGGCCTAACGAAGCCACACAATAATATCTTTAAAGTCCTTTTAGCTAAACTCACCCAATCAATTAATTTAGACCTTTCGAATTATAGACTTTATTTAAGAGCTGTCAATTAATAAGTATTTATTAACAGATACTTACAGTATTGATGTTAAGACATAACGGAGGTTTGTAGATAGGGCGTTGCCTCCTGCATCCGATATGATTCTCAGATGTTTAAGATTTACAGTTCGAACTGTAAAGCCAAAACTGGAATGGGGAAGCCTATCTTGTTGTCGCTTGGGGGTGGAATCCAAGCAAGCAAGCAAGATAGAAAGAAATGGAGGCTGCGGTCGGAATCGAACCGGCGTATACGGAGTTGCAGTCCGCTGCATAACCACTCTGCCACGCAGCCAAGATATCTTTCAGTGAATACATCAAAAACCCCTAATGCCATATTGAGTCAGGAATTTCAGATGTATATTGGTACTTAAGCCTGAACGTCGATCAGTACGACCATGAAGCCAAAAGGTTTAAAGTACGTTTAACTGGCGGGCATTATACCGATAAGTTAAATAAAAGTAACGGATAATTTCTGGACTAATTCCGAATGCTTTTCAATATCTAAAATGCTAAAAAATGAAATTGACTTTTTCCGGAATTAATTTTGAAATTAATTAAAAGATTTCACGATCATCAAATGTGATTGGTTTGTCATTAATACTGGCTATTCGGCGTTGCATCAGACCGTCTTCTGCAAACTCCCAGAGCTCATTACCGTAGGAACGATGCCATTGTCCTGAATCATCATGCCATTCGTATTTAAACGTCACGGCAATTCTATTGTCATCAAAGCACCACAGTTCTTTTTTTAGCTGATAATCGAGTTCTTTTTGCCATTTTCTGGTGAGGAATTCGATTATCTTTTCTCTGCCTGAAAATATTTCAGCACGATTACGCCATTCACTATTAATAGTGTATGCCATTGCAACTTTGAGCGGATCACGAGAATTCCATCCTTTTTCAGCCAACAGCACTTTTTCTGCAGCAGTCTGTTGATTGAACGGAGGTAGTGGCGGTCTAGTATTCATAATTTATTCCTTCTTTTGGGGATTTAAAGATTGGTGTAGTGAAGTACACTGCAGATGATGTGCCAACAGGAGGTGTTTTAAAACAAGTCAATATGAAACAAATAGATACGGTTGATATTAGATGTTGTCAGTGGTTGGCTTGCTTTTAAATTAAATACGATATATCGTGCAACAACGATATGTTTCAATTTATGGATTGCGTGTAAACGATGTGTGAGTATCGTTTACATTGCCAATTTGATAGGTAAATTTTATGACAAATATTGATCAAATAAAAGAAAGATATGAACTGATATTAAATGCTGCTGGTGAAGGTATTTATGGCTTAGATAAAAATGGCAAGGTCACTTTTGTTAACCCCGCTGCAGTTGAAATAACGGGATGGAGTGTTGAAGATACGATTGGTGAAGCAGGCCATGAACAGCATCACCATAGCCGTGCAGATGGCAACCTATACCCCCGCGAAGAATGCCCTATTTATGCTGCGTTGAAAGATGGTGAAGTCCATCATCAAGTGCGTGATGAAGTGTTTTGGCGTAAGGATGGCACAAGTTTTCCCGTGTATTACAGTAGTACACCTATCATTGATGACGGTGAAATCATCGGTGCAGTTGTTGTGTTTCAAGATGTCACGGAGATAAAACAGTCTGAAACTAAATTGAAGAAAGCCCTAGAGGAAATCAGTCAGCTTAAAGAGCGTATCGAAGCAGAAAACACCTATTTACAAGAAGAGATCAAGCATAACAGTAACTTTGAAGAGATTTTAGGCCAGAGCCCCAAGTTAAAAAAAGTGTTTCATCAAGTAGAACAAGTTGCACCGACCGACACAACCGTTTTGTTGCTAGGTGAAACCGGCACGGGAAAAGAGTTATTTGCTCGCTCTGTTCATAACCTAAGTCAGCGAAAAGAACGACCATTAGTGAAGGTTAATTGCACAGCATTACCTATAAACTTAATAGAAAGCGAATTATTTGGCCATGAAAAAGGTAGTTTTACTGGAGCAATATCACGACGAATTGGCCGGTTTGAATTGGCTGACGGTGGAACGATTTTCTTAGATGAAATTGGTGAGTTGTCATTAGACTTGCAAGTTAAATTGTTAAGAGTAGTACAAGAAGGGGAGTTTGAACGCTTAGGTGGAACAACCACTATTTCTGTTGACGTAAGGATTATTGCTGCTACTCATAGAGATTTAAAAGCGATGGTTGCGAAAGGTGATTTTAGAGAAGATTTGTTTTACCGACTCAATGTGTTCCCGATTACATTGCCACCGTTAAGAGAGCGAGGTAAGGATATTGCGATTGTTGTTCAATCTTTTGTAACTAAGTTTTCTCAAAAGATGGCCAAGCAGATTGATATTATCCCTCAGGCAGTTATGGATGAATTGAGTAATTATTCTTGGCCGGGGAACGTACGTGAATTGGAAAACATTATCGAGCGTGCCGTTATCCTATCGAACAATAATGTACTGAAGTTACAAGATAGGTTAACCGATAGAAGTAGTGTGAATGTCCAGGCCAATTTGAAAACATTTTCTGAGATGGAAAAAGACTACATTATTAAAGTGCTTGAACATACAGATTGGCGAATATCTGGTGAGCATGGGGCTGCATCCATCCTAGAAATGCATCCTAATACGCTGCGTTCCAGAATGAGTAAATTAGGCATCAGACGATCTACATCCGCTGCGTGATGTAACGATAACTTCTATATAGAATAGATTTGTATATTGAGTAAGCACCAAAAAACATAATGTCGTTGTTTAACGATATATCGTTAATTATGGCCGCGCTACATAAAACTCAAAATAAACATAACATGTTGATATTGCTTGTATAAATATATATTTTATGTCTTGGCACATCTCCTGCAATAGTTAAGTTGCTACTTAATTAATATCAGGAGAAAAGAGCATGAATACACCAAGAGTCGGTATTTTTAAAATTGTTTTAATTACTTTACTTTTTAGTGTTGGACTTTCACCAGCAACTTTTGCAAAAGAGCATATCAATGACGTTAAATATAAAACAGTCGCCATTGATGGCTTAGATATTTTCTATCGCGAAGCAGGCGATCCTAAAAATCCAACCATCTTGTTATTGCATGGATTTCCCACATCATCACATATGTTTCGTGATTTGATTCCAGAACTATCTGATCGCTTTCACCTAATCGCACCGGATTATCCAGGTTATGGTTATAGCTCAATGCCAGCAGTCGATAAGTTCGACTATAGCTTTGATAATTTGGCCAATGTTGTTGATAAATTTATCAATAAAATCGGTCTGAAAAAATATAGCTTATACATGATGGATTACGGTGCTCCCGTTGGTTTCCGTATTGCTACAAAATATCCAGAGCGTATTGAATCATTAATTATTCAAAATGGTAACGCCTATGTTGAAGGTATTAACAATAACTTTTGGCAGCCTATTCAAGCGTATTGGAAAGACCGTAATGCAGTAAATCAAGGTTTGGATAACGATTGGTGGAAAAACGTAAAAGCAGCATATAAACAACCCAATATGACTAATGATGCAGCACTACGTTTTCTACTCACTGAAGGTGCCACAAAATGGCAATATACCAACGGTGTTCGTAATGTTGAAAATATTAGCCCTGATACCTGGAATCATGTGCAACCGTTATTAGATCGGGAAGGTAGTAATGCCATTCAGCTTCAACTTTTCTACAGCTACGGTTCAAATCCACCGTTGTACCCAGCGTGGCAGGCTTATATGCGTAAACACCAGCCACCTACGTTGATTGTGTGGGGAGAAAAAGATGAAATTTTCCCAGCAGCAGGCGCTCATCCTTATAAGCGTGATCTAAAGAATTTAGAATTCCATTTGTTAGACACGGGTCACTTTGTATTAGAAGAAGATAGTGAAGTGGTTGCCGAATATATCAGAAACTTTATTCCAGCTAAATAGCGTCAGTAATTCACCTAAACAGGCCGACGATACTCATTAATAATTTGTTTCGACGGCTTGTTTAACACAAGATGGAGAACATCATGAAACAGTATGCAAGTGATATAGCGTTTACAGATAGTGTGAAAAAGATTCAAACACGATATGGTTCCAGGAAATCTTATGCCAAGATTGAGCAAAACTGGTGGCCAGATACGATCACACCAGACTTAGCTACGTTTATTGCAGAACGTGATTCTTTTTATATGGCAACAGTAAATAGTGATGGACAACCCTATATTCAACATCGTGGTGGACCAAAAGGTTTTCTAAAAGTATTAGATGATCATACTTTGGGTTTTGCTGATTTTAGAGGTAACCGTCAATATATTTCATATGGAAATCTGGAAGAAAACAATAAAGTGAGCTTGTTCCTAATGGATTATCCAAATCGAGGCAGAATCAAAATTTGGGGTACTGCCGAAGTAAAAGAAGATGATCAAGATCTTATTAACCAACTATCAGTTGCAGATTACAAAGGCAAAGCTGAACGTGCCTTTATCATTCGAGTCGAGACTTGGGATGGAAACTGTTCACAGCATATTACACCAAGATATAGCATTGAAGAAATGGCTGAGTTTAGTGAGAAATAGACAGGATTTAAGGGGGGGGGCAGGGGAGCAGTGATACCTTGTCACGGTTATTAACTATTGCATCAACTCAAGGGAAGGAGAAAAGTGTTGCAGATAAATGGTTTTCATCTAAAGAAATGACAATTAAGGTTGTATTCCTTTAGATGAAAACTGATAGCATCTTTGTTCACTCAACTTACTAGTCTAAGCTTACGCCAAACTCTATGAAACTTTATCCAATGCCTGACTGACGTCAGCAATGATATCGTCAATATGTTCGATACCTACTGAAATTCTCACTAGATCCGAGCTTACCCCAGCGGATATTAATTCTTCTTCATTTAATTGCCGATGCGTAGTTGATGCAGGATGGCATGCTAGAGATTTAGCATCACCGATATTGACTAAGCGAAGGATCATTTCTAATGCATCAATAAACTGGGCACCTGCAGTAGCCCCACCTTCAATGCCAAAGCTTAAAATTCCTGACGCTTTACCACCAGTGATTTTTTTACAAGCTTGATAATAAGGGCTATCGGGGAGGCCGGCATAATTTACCCAATTTATTTTTGGATGATCTTTGAGAAAAGCAGCCAATTTTTCTGCATTTTCACAATGTCTTTCCATCCGGAGTCCAAGTGTTTCCAAACCTTGTAAAATTAAAAATGAATTATGCGGTGAGATGGCTGCACCGGTATTTCGAAGAGGTACAACACGACAACGTCCAATATAAGCGGCTTCACCAAGCGCTTCTGTGTAAACAACACCATGATATGAAGGATCCGGTTCATTCAACATAGGGAACCTGTTTTTATTGGCTACCCAATCAAATTTACCAGAATCGATAATTACCCCACCAATAGAGTTCCCGTGCCCGCCGATGTATTTTGTGAGTGAGTGAATAACTATATCTGCACCTAAATCAATGGGGCGACACAGGTAGGGTGTGGCAACAGTATTATCAACAATGAGGGGCACGCCATGTCGATGGGCAATTTCTGCTAGTTTTTCGATGTCGACAATATTACCTGCTGGATTGCCGATGGATTCACAGAAGATGGCTCGTGTGTTGTCATCTATCGCTTTCTCAAAGCCAGCAAAGTCATTAGCTGACACCATTCGAACATCAATACCTTGTCTAGGTAAGCCATGTGCAAACAGATTGTAAGTGCCTCCATATAACTGACTTGTGCTGATAACATTAGAACCAAGATCACAGATGCATTGAAGCGCATAAGTGATCGCAGCCATTCCTGATGCGACGACTAATGCGGCAATGCCGCCTTCCATCGCCGATAAGCGTTGCTCTAGTACATCAGTCGTTGGGTTCATTATCCGTGTGTAGATATTACCGGGCACTTTGAGATCAAAAAGATCGGCACCATGCTGGGTATTATCAAACGTATAAGAAGTGGTTTGATAAATGGGTACTGCCGCCGCTTTCGTTGTGGCTTCAGATTCATATCCATGATGTAAGGCAAGCGATTCTAGTTTCATTGTTTATCCTTGTTCATTCTATCGGAGGGTATTGATATACGTTAATTTAAACTTCTCGGCATGAGGAGGTTTTCTAGCCTAATTGTAACATCGGTTTTTTGCCTAGTAATGGAACTATTGTGTGGCTGAAAAAGAAGTAAAGGGGTCGGGGGCGATGGATTATGTCCTAGATGAGATTTCGGTTGTAAAATCCTCCGATATATTCGAATTATTGTTAAGGTGAGCTGTATAATTATCACGTATTACTAATGTGGCTCCGTTGCCTGTGTTAATAAACGAGAAGCGCCATAGTGACCAAATATTTATGATGAGATGGGAAAAAACGATGAAACGAATTATGTTATTTATTATGACCAATATTGCCATTATGGTGGTGCTGAGCATCACGTTGAGGATATTGGGTGTTGACAGTATATTAGCTGAAAATGGCTCTGATCTTAATATTCAGGCATTAGTCATACTTTCAGGTGTTATCGGTTTTGGTGGCTCACTCATTTCATTACTCATTTCAAAATGGATGGCAAAACGGATGACGGGTGCGGTCGTCATTACTAACCCAACAAGCAATATTGAGAAATGGTTAGTGAGCACAGTTGAAAAGCAGGCAAAAATTGTTGGTATAAAAATGCCGGAAGTTGCCATTTTTCCATCGTCCGCAATGAATGCTTTTGCGACAGGGGCTAGTAAAAACAATGCTTTGATGGCCGTGTCTCAAGGCTTATTAAATGAAATGTCGCAAGGAGAAATTGAAGCGGTAGTTGGGCATGAAATGAGTCATATCGCCAATGGAGATATGGTGACTCTGGCGTTAATTCAGGGTGTTGTTAATACATTCGTGGTCTTTTTATCACGGATTATTGGACATATTGTAGATCGCGTCATCTTAAAAAATAATCAGGGTCACGGTATAGGCTACTTCGTCACGGTAATCGTGTCTCAGATTGTTTTGTCCATACTTGCATCAACTATTGTGATGTATTTTTCGAGAAAACGTGAATTTATTGCCGATACGGGTGGTGCGGACTTGGCTGGCCATCAAAACATGATAAATGCTCTTAAACGTCTTGGGCGGGTTGAACCCGAAGCATTGCCTGAGCAAATGGCTGCTTTTGGTATTAACGATAAAGGTGGGATTATGGCATTATTTTCATCACATCCACCTATTGAAGCAAGAATACGTGCACTGGAAAATCGGGCAGTGGGTCGTTCATAAAACAAGGTCTTATATTATTTAGGACTCTAATTTTTGTAGTAACACTTTAAATAAGGCGTGTGACATGGATTTTCTTTGGTTGTTGATAGCCCTAGCTCTTGGTTTTACTGCTCAACAAATTCGTCTGCCGCCATTAGTGGGTTTTTTATGTGCGGGCTTCGCTTTGCATGCCTTAGGTATTGAAGGTGGTCCAGCATTAGAAAAGTTTGCTGATTTAGGCATCACCCTGTTGCTCTTTACTATTGGTCTAAAATTACGTTTGCGTAACTTACTGGCACCAGAAGTGTGGGGTACGGCATGTCTACATATGGCATCACTCATTGTCATTCTTGTCGGGTTATTATTGATACCCACTTTAATGGGACTTTCTTGGTTAGGGGTGTTGGATTGGCAGGCCGCGGCTGTTATCTCTTTCGCATTAAGCTTCAGTAGTACTGTATTCGCGGTAAAGACTTTGGAAGATCGGGGCGAAATGAAATCTCGCCATGGACAGGTGGCGATAGGTATTCTTATTATTCAAGATATTATCGCGGTAATCTTTCTGACGTTAGCAACGGACAAATCGCCTACTCTCTGGGCGCTGCTATTGTTATGTTTGCCTTTTCTTCGACCACTGCTTAACCACTTTATGGAACGTAGTGGTCATGGTGAAATATTGGTATTGTTCGGAATATTCATGGCTATCGGTGGTGGTGAGCTATTCGAACTAGTGGGCATGAAGGCCGATTTGGGTGCACTCATTATAGGTGTAATGCTAAGTGGACAACGTAAATCAGGTGAACTATCACGCACTTTATTGAGTTTTAAAGACTTGTTTTTAATTGGTTTTTTTCTCTCGATAGGCATCAATGCACTACCGACTATGTCTGATTTAGTGATTGCCGTTGGATTAGTGTTGTTAGTGTTACCGATAAAAACGTTACTATTTTTTGGAATTCTTACTCGATTCCGCATACGAGCACGTACGGCTTATCTCAGCACCACGAGCTTGGCAAACTATAGTGAATTCGGCTTGATTGTCGCTGCAGTAGGGGGTGGGGCAGGTTGGATTGATCAGCAATGGCTAATGATTATTGCTATTTCTCTGTCTTTCAGTTTTGTTATTGGTTCGATTGTGAATGTCCGAGTACATAGTCTGTATGCATCTATTGAACATTATCTGCATTATTTTGAGACAGATAAACGACTTGCAAGTTATGTTCGACCCGATCTGGGTGATGCAGAAATTTTAGTTGTTGGAATGGGTAGGGTTGGTAGTGGTGCTTATCTGGCGATGCGAGAAACGTATGCCGATATGGTTTATGGAATTGATGCTGATATTGATAAGGTGAATAGTCACCAGCGGTCAGGACATCAGGTGATATTAGGTGATGCAGAGGATATTGATTTCTGGCACGATGTTGACATCAGTAAATTACGCTTGATTATGCTGGCGATGCCAAGTATGAGAGACATGCAGCAAGCTGTTAAATTTTTGAATAACGTAGGTTACAGCGGTGCTATTGCCGCGGTGGCTAAACACGATGATGATCGTATTGCTCTGGAAGCAGCAGGAGTTCATGAGAGTTTTAATTTCTATGCTGAAGCAGGTGCTGGTTTTGCCGAGCATGCCCGCCAGCAGTTGGAAATAAAAACTCCCAGTACCCGATAGGGAACTGAGGTCTTGTATTTGTTGGTACCTATAGACGAATAGTTGTTGTTTAAATTACCTCAGGCACTCTGCTTTATGTAAATCAATAGCAACTGATCGTCTTGCAGGCTTTCCTTTAAGATCCTCAATATTTCGGAATAATTCAAGGCAATATTCAGAGGTTTGTCCAAGGGTTTTATTTGTTATGTCAGTTGACCTAACTGACGCATCATCAAACATTTCAGAGGATGAGTCATTAGCGGGTAGTTGTGAAGAGGTTGTTGTTGATCTGAGGCTAACCTCTGTCCAGATACCTTCTTGTTTGCACAAGTCAACAAAAGTCGTACTCGTTAATTCTCCCGCAGTATTAATAAACCTAGCCTTGCGACAAAATATACCGTTACTTTCATCTGTAGATAATATGGTGATTACACCCGCATTCGATGTTTCAGGGTTTTTCCAAACATGGCTGCTGCCATCGTCACTATTGTCTAATGCATTTTTAGCTGTTGACTTTAATAAGGTCCAGTCAGTATCAGTTAGCCTTGTTAATGCAGATTTATCTTCCAAGTTCAGATTCAAATCTAGAGCAATTACTTGTGTTGACATCAAAACAATACAGCTGAGAAAGGCTGCTGTTGCCGTTTTTAATAATGTTGAGTGCACGAGAGTAAATCCTTTCCTAGTTGAAGATAGAGTGAATCAAGAACTAAATAGTATCAGAAAATATTGCGTGTCTTATAGTTTCACGCTTGATCATCACTATATGTATCGGTCTTATCCATACGAGTAGGCACAATGTACTACATTTTTGGGTTTTATCCAGACTATCTTTATGCCGAAGCAAAGCCGAGAGGGCATCGCCCGATTAGAGGTCTAACTGTAATTCTTCACCTTGTGCCCGTGAAACACAAACACACATGGAGGTCATCCTATCTTCTTGACTCAAACATAGATCACGATGGTCTGGCTCACCTGCTAATACCTTTGTGGCACACATTGAACACTCACCACGTTTACATTCATGAGGAACACTCACGCCTGCATCCAGTAGAGTATCAAGAATAGAACGATCTGCAGGAACAGTGACTATCATTTTGGATTTAGCCAAATGGACTTGAAGAGGAAGATCTGTCACTAAAGTTGGTGCACCGAAACTCTCAAAGTGGATCTGCGTTGAAGGCCAACCTCGAGAAGTAGCAATATCACGCACAGCACTGATCAGTCTACGTGGGCCACAGACATAAACGTGCACATTAGGCTTAGGTGTTGATAGCAACCTATCTAGATCAAGTCGTTGTCCATTTGATTTATCTGCGGCATAAAAATTTACTCTATCACCAGCTAAGCTTTCTATTCTATTTCGGAATGCAAGTTTTGCTTTCGTGCGGGCACTATAGTGCATCTCAAAGGATTGTTGGTTAGATGCTAGTTTGTGCAACATGGAAAGAATGGGTGTAATACCGATCCCACCGGCAATGAGTATGTTGTGACATGAGTTGTTAACCATAGGAAACTCATTTTTAGGGGGCTTACTTTCTATCATATCGCCTTCCTGAACAGACTTATGAAAATAGAGTGAGCCTCCTCGACCATGCGGTTCAGCAAGTACGGCTATTTCGTAGAACGCCCTATTATTAGGATCAGACAGCAGTGAGTAGTGACGATCGACATCACTTCCATCGGGTAGTTTTACCTTAACTTGTATATGCGAGCCCGGTTCAAACTCTGGCAGTGGTTCGTTGTTTGCTGAAAATAATCTAAATGATTTTATTTGATCTGTTTCACTTTGAATGTGTCCAATCTTGAGTAGTAGTTTTCCATCATTTGGTAACGTGCGTAACTGTTTCGGAATGAAAGGGGAAGAGTCCATAAATTCCCAGTCCAGATCTGTTGGAATGGTACATTCTTGCCAGGCTGATATTTTGAATTGCCAGTATCGTTGAGTACCACCTGTCTCATCATTAGGGTCATCTAAATCCCAAAGAATTTCCACTTGCCCCGATAATTGAAGTACACCACCACGCTCAAAATCAATAAAAACTAAACCAGCATATGGATAGCTGACAAAATTTCCTAATGTATTAAACATACTATTTCCGGAAAAATCAGGTATGCGAAGGGTGTGGTTGTCTATAAGTTGTACGAATCCGGGATGTCCTCCACGGTGTGAAGAGTCAACACCATGCTCGGGATGAGCACTAGCGACAAATAAAGTATCTGATTTTGCAATCAATGATTTTTGTTTTTCATTGATTATCTTTCCCTTTGTGCTTGGTTGTGAATTAGGAAAATATTCATTAGCTACGAATGTTTTTAATTGTCGACGTTGAATATATTTGGGGCAGTTAGGATAGGAGCGTTCAACATCGATAATATAGCGATTAGCAGACACTTTTCTTGCCTGGCCATTTATTCGGATCCGTCTACGTGAACTCAGTTCAATTAACAGTATGCCTACATTTGGGTTTGTATTTAGGTTAGTCCACAACGGATCGTCTTGAGCTGAAGGTGATTGTAATAGATCAATTTCTAATGTGTGGTCATCTAAGGCTCGCACAAATCCAGGAGGGCCAAATAACACTGAAGACCAAATAGAGCCATCTTCACTGACACTACCGATCACAGCCATCGACTGCTGTTCAATAAAGCGTAATGCCCCACCAATAATCGTGTTACTTACCACAGCACCATTCATACGTGCCATTTCAGATTCATTGGCTAGTTGTTGTACGGCAAGTTCACCTTCATGGTATGGAAAGCTTGAATTTGACATAGCAATGTCTCCTATTATTGAGATGTTTGCTCGGTACATTATGATTAATAATGTAGGATTTGGAAAATAATGACCTACGAATAACGCAGGTTAAATATTAAAAATTTGGGCAAATGACAAACGTTATGACATCCGCCCAAATATCAAGTTTAAAATGTCAAAATTGTGTGACCCTCTGCCGCTAGTTTTCGTAAACTAGGCAGACCAGATGTCCCTGGAACTGCATTATCTGTAATAAGATCAAAAGCGGATTTTTCAATTTCTTCAGTCGCACCAAATACTTCGGCACAGCCACAAGAAACGCCTGCTACAGTATCTTTAACTGTTTCAAACAATTCATAAACGGGATGAGTTGGATTACTAAGTTCGGCAATCCATCTTGTTCCGGCACCTTGAAATAAGACGGTGACTTCATCACCACCTTGTTTAAAATCATAGGCTGTCGCTAAGGCATTAAATACTCTGCCAAGTGCATCTTCGCTACCAGACTTTGGATCAGATAAAATAATTATTGCTGCTTTCATGATAAAACTCCTAATCAAAAATGTTATTTATTAAATGTAACTCGGAATAAGTTGTATTCCTTGCTGACTAGATTAGTTAATCCGTTATTAACAATAAATGCCTTAAATCCTATTTAACTACTCCATAAAGTGGAGTAATATGGTTTTATGGATAAACTTAACGCGATGACGGTATTTGTAAAAATTGCCGATGAAGGGAGTTTAACGGCTGCAGCTAATGTACTTGGTAAGTCGTTACCAGCAGTTGTCAGAATACTAGCCGCTTTAGAAGAGCTACTTCAGACACGCCTTTTTAATCGTACGACCCGTCGGATTGCACTAACAGAAGAAGGACGGATCTATTTAGAGCGTTGTCGTAAGATTCTTGCAGAAGTTGAAGAGTCTGAGCTTGCACTTAGCCAAGAGAAAATTGTGCCAAGAGGCATGATTACATTGTCTGCCCCAGTCCGTTTTGGTGAAATGCATGTTGCTCCATCCGTTACTCGTTTTCTTGAACAATACCCTCATGTTGAAATCAATCTATTGTTGTTTGATAGAGTTGTTAATATTGTGGATGAAGGGATTGATTTGGCGGTACGTATTGCTCACTTACATGATTCTTCACTGATTGCTAAGCCTGCAGGAGAGATTCGTCAGGTGGTTTGTGTCAGCCCAAATCTATTAGAAAAATTGGAAAGCAGACCTCAACGACCAGAAGAATTATCAGATCTACCCTGCGTGCGTTTCTCAGGAATTTCATCGAATTCCATTTGGCATTTCAATGATAGTGGAAAAGATCTAGATGTTAAGGTGGGCGGTAGTTTTAGGTGTAATCAGGTAAAAGCCTCTGTTGACGCTTGTGTTGCGGGACTTGGCTTTGGATTATTCTTTAATTACCAAGTTATGCCATGGGTTGAAAGTGGTGAGTTAGAAATAGTGTTGAGCGAATTTGAGCCAGCACCTAAGCCATTAAATCTTGTGTACCCTCATTCCCGGCTGATGGCAACGAGAGTGCGAACACTAGTTGATTGGCTAGCTCAAGATTTAAAGAATTCTTTAGTTAAATAATTCTCCAACCATGTTTATATCAACACTTTTCTTTTATCTAACTACTGACAATCAATAGTAAAGTTCTCTATGTTGGTAGTTATAGGATATTCACCATAATGTGCTACACGTGTAGATGATTCTTTAGAGTGTTCAATAACATCGTATCCGCTAGGACACAACTTAGCAGCTTTCTGATGACACTTGTCTGTACCTGAATTGCAACTTAGAGTGTAACGCTGTTTACCGTCAGGCCCAGCAATTGAAACTGGGTCAATAGCGCAACCGCTCATAACAACAGCAAGACTAAAGATTGTAATTTTCGCTTTCATATATTCATCACTAAAAAGAGTTCTCAACGAGTAATTTACTACATAAACAACCCTGTTTTCAAGAATCTAAAATCTATTCAACATCCTTGCTTTCAAATAGGAAAGATTTAATAGTACTATGCGACTTAATACAAGTATATAAACTTAACCGCAGGAATAGGAAGTAACATGACTCTTGCTGAATTAATTACTCTATCAACAGATATTCACACTCAGCTTTATGAACATTGGGCAATTTTTATTAGCCTTCACTTAGCTTTATTGGGGGGCTTGTTTGCATTCGACATTGAAATCAAAACAAGTTTTAAATGGGGTTTTTTATTTTTTTATGGGCTCTTTGCAAGTATCAATTTATTAATAAGCATTAACTTGCTGAACCAAATTGATATGATTGCCTTTGATATAAAAGCGCTTGGTGACCAAGAGTTAGCTAACAGTCATTTAGCCATCTATCTACTCCAACAAGATTTGAGTTATAGCAAGCCCATTTTAGTTGTGACGCATCTAATGATGGGGTTGATGGTGTTTATAGGCATATTTGTTCCGAGTAAGCGACTAAGAACCCAATAAAAAACCCCAGCACCCATAAAGGGAACTGAGGTTTCGTTTAGCTAATCCAGCAAGTGTTTTATACCGTTCAATTTGTTCTCTAAACTGAGCAACACGTTTCGCTACAATTGCTCAGTCATAACCATTATAGATGTTCATCGTTCGCCTCAAATCTTATCTTTTTCACTCACTACTTATTGTGTATTGAGTTCGGTCCAATAAACATACTTTTATAACGTGCGGTAATATTAGGTCCTGAAATCACCTTGGCCTTGAATAAAATTGGCATCAGATTGGCAGTGAGGTTTTCTTTTGGTACTTTTACAAAGGCAGTCACAGGAACTATTTTTCCGGGTTCTACAGTGAACACTTTCTTTATGCCGCGTGCTGTCGCGCCATCTATCCCTTCGATCTGATATTCCACCTCAATATCTTTTTTAGTTTTATTTAATAACTTCAGGGTATATTTATTTTGAATTGAGCCATCACTAAGAAGAACAAAGAGCGGCTGACGTTCATGAATCACTTTAAACTCCGTAGGTGATAAATGCGTAAACCCATAAACCACACCTGCAACTGAGCTTAATAAAATCAAGGTATAAATAAGCACTCGAGGCCGTTTCCATAAAGCGATAGCAGGTGCATTGTGATGTAGTTCTTTGTACGATGCATAACGAATCAATCCTCTTGGCTGATCGATTTTATCCATTATGCTGTCGCAGGCATCAATACATATACCACAGGTAATACAGCCTTCCTGTTGACCCTGTCTGATATCAATACCTGTTGGGCAAACGGCAACACAGACTTTACAATCAATACAACTCCCTTGACTGCTATCTACCCCATCTTGATTCAGTTTCCCTCTGGGTTCACCACGTTCTGCATCATAAGCTGGCAATACCGTATCTTGGTCATACATCACCCCTTGTAACCGTGCATATGGACATAACCAAAAACAAACTTGTTCACGCATAAACCCTGCAAAGCCATATGTAAACACGGCAAAAGTCGCCAGAATTAACCATGCAGCCATCGGAGCCTGTAGCGTGAAATAATCAACCCATAGTTGAAAAACATCGATAAACCATGCCACAAATGAAAGCCCTGTTAATAAGGAAATCATCAACCAAAGTGAATGTTTGGTTAAAACACGCATACTTTTATTGATAGTCCAGGGGGCATTTTTAAATTTCTGTGCTTTTGAAGGCGTATCTCCCTCAAGTTTAGCCTCTATAAAAGAGAACACATCGGTCCATACCGTTTGAAAACAAAAATACCCACAGAAAACGCGCCCGGCAATACTGGTTACTGCTGCTAATAGAATGGCAAAGAAAAGGAGCGTTAGAGATAGCATCCAAATATCTTGTGGGAAAATGGTGATATCAAAAATGTGAAATTGTTGATTCGGTATATCAAACAAGATAGCTTGCGAGCCATCCCAGCGAATATAGGGGCCCAAGAAGAAAGGAAGCCAAGTCAACATGCCCAACCATTTTAGATTCCTAAACTTGCCTGGCATACGTTTAGCAACAATTTTGCTACCACCATCGTTAACATGCCACTCTGTCATTTCTTGGTAGATACCTACTGTGATGGCTGATTCTTTTTGCTCGTTACTCATTACTTGTTACTCGTTAAAACTGTGTGGGTATAACTATTGAAACTGATCTATACGATTGCTCTAGGTGTTAATGATGATTGCAACATGAGTTTCGCCAAAATGGACAAGGCGTTTAATGTTTGAATATCGGGAGTAAGCCCTAATGAAATTCTTACTGCTTGGGTTGTTCTATCACCAATAGCAAAGATTGAGCTAGGCACTATGGACACACCTAAGCGACTGGCCTGAGCAACAAAGTCATCAGCATGCCAATTATTAGGTAGTGTCAGCCAGAGATGATGACCTTCGACATCCGTTGAAAACGTATAACCCGCTAATAATTTCTTGGCTAAGGTCTGCCGTTTTACATTTTCGTCTCTAATCGCGGTTGCAATATCGTCGATGGTGCCATCGTAAATCCAGCGTGAAACTAACGCAGACATTAATGGTGAGGCCATCACACTGATTGCCCTTAATACAGCAGACAGGCTCAATGCTTCAGCAGAGGATGGCGCAATAACATAGGCAATTCGTAACGCCGGGGTGACACATTTAGACAGCGTTGAGATATGCCAAGTTAACTCAGGAGCCATATTTGCTATAGGTGGAAAAGGATTACTTTGTAATGACGTGTAGGGATCATCTTCAATAATCGAAACATTAAATCGACGGGCGATCTCAGCAATGGCTTTGCGTCGTTCTGTAGACAAGGTGGCTGTTGTTGGATTATCGATAGCGGGAATGACATAGAGTGCTTTTGGTCGGTGTAGTTGGCAGCACTGTTCAAACGACTCGGGAATGATGCCGCCATCATCCATCGCCAAAGGAGTAAGATTAAAGTCTAATTGTTCGGCTACGGATTTCAATCCTGGATAGCTAAACTCACCAGCTGCAATGGTTTCTCCAGGTTTGATGAGGCATTTGGCGATAGCAAATAATGCCGCCTGGGCTCCGCCGGTTATTAATATACGCTCTGCGGAAACATCAGTAATTTTCTTTCGTAGCCAGGTGGCCGCTGCTTCGCGATCGTGGGGACTGCCGGCACTGTCTTGATAATGTAATTGCAACATTTGACGTGCACCAGAAATAAGGCTGGCAATGCCATCGGGTATGCGTTGTTGCAGATTGGCTTTTTCAGGCTGAGGTGGATTATTCATACTCAAATCCAATGGTGGATTATCTTCTGAATCGCGTGAAATGATCTTACTTTCAACGCCTTCCTTAATGAAGGTGCCACGCCCTGCTTTTGCGTCAATTAACCCTCGTCGTCGCGCTTCATTAAATGCACGGGTAACGGTTGTCAGATCAACGCTTAATTCCTCGGCAATAGTTCGTTGTGACGGTAGTCGATCACCGGTATTAACATAGCCTGCATAGATATCAGCTTCAAGCGCTTCAACAATACCTAAGTATTTAAGACGGGCACTTTGTTCAATTCTTGGTTTCCATGAGGACATTATCAATTACCTTGTATGCAATATTTCCATACAAAAGTAACATGTCTTTGTTCTTGTAGCAAACAATTAGCCATACAATATTGTATTAATGTATGGATTTAGTGCTGTTTTCAACCATTACAGTTATTTTTGCCTAGCTTATGAGTTTTATCTTAAATACCAACGTATCCCATCAATTTACACATAGTGGTTTGAGTATTTGATGTGGACAACCAGTTTTTACACATAAAACTGTGTTTTTTGTAATGAAATGATTGGACTGTTTGAGAAAGAACTATCTTACAAGTAAGTGTAAATATTGATCTAGATCAAAACCACAACATGTTGTGGTTTTAACTCGTCTTACATACTACATGTTGTGTTATGTTGCATTTGGTGTAACTTGAAATACACTATTTGGATAAAGGGAAAGCGAGTATGTATACAGAGAAAGCAACAACGACTAAAGATCCCTCGGTAGACAAATTACCCATAATGGTAATGAAACGTGATGGTCAGCAGGCTAAATTTAATACGGATAAGATTCTCTTAGCGATCCAACGTGCAGGTCTTGCCACCGATGAATTTTCCAAAGACGAGGCTCAACGATTAACCCTTCAAGTATTAAAGGTGCTGCGCCATCGTTATGCAACTCGTACACTTGAGATTGAACAAATTCAGGATGTGGTCGAACAGGTCTTAATTACTTCTGACCATTACCGCACTGCACGTGCATATATTGTCTATCGCGAACAACATGGAAAGTTGCGTCAAGATCAAAAGTCTATGATCGATGTTGAGTCCTCGATGAATGAATATCTGCAACAACTCGACTGGCGGGTCAATGCAAATGCCAACCAAGGCTATTCTTTAGGTGGCTTGATCCTCAACACGGCAGGTAAGGTTACTGCTAACTATTGGCTTAACCATGTCTATCCTAAAGAAATAGGATTGGTTCACCGTGAAGGGGATCTTCATATTCATGACCTCGATATGTTGGCAGGTTACTGTGCAGGTTGGTCATTGCGAACTTTATTGACTGAGGGTTTCAACGGTGTGCCGGGTAAGGTTGAAGCCGGCCCTCCAAAGCATTTTTCCAGTGCGTTAGGGCAGATGGTGAATTTCCTTGGAGCCTTGCAAAATGAATGGGCTGGAGCACAGGCTTTTAGTTCCTTTGATACTTATTTAGCACCTTATATACGCCGTGGAGAGTTGAGCTACGATACTGTTCGCCAATGTATTCAGGAGTTTATCTATAACCTTAACGTTCCTTCACGATGGGGAACACAAACACCCTTTACTAACCTAACTTTTGACTGGGTTTGCCCCAATGACTTGCAGGAACAAATTCCGGTAATTGCTGGTGAAGAAATGGACTTTTCTTATGGCGACTTGCAAGTAGAAATGGACATGATCAATCAAGCCTATATTGAAGTAATGATTGCTGGTGATGCCAAGGGTCGCGTTTTTACCTTTCCAATTCCTACCTACAACATCACTAAAGATTTCCCTTGGGAAAGTGATAATGCAATACGGTTATTTGATATGACAGCCAAATATGGATTGCCGTATTTCCAGAATTTTATTAACTCTGATATGGAGCCAAGTCAGGTTCGTTCAATGTGTTGCCGCCTACAACTGGATCTTCGAGAGTTGTTGAAACGTGGTAACGGCCTGTTTGGTTCTGCTGAACAAACGGGTTCTATTGGGGTTGTCACCATCAACTGTGCTCGTCTTGGTTATCTGTATAGCAATGACGAAACCGCTTTAATTAAAAATGTTGACAGGTTGATGGAACTGGCCAAGAACAGCCTAGAGATCAAACGTAAGATGATTCAACGTTATATGGATGGTGGATTATATCCTTATACCAAGCGTTATCTGGGGACGCTGAGAAATCATTTCTCCACTATTGGTGTCAACGGACTTAACGAGATGATCCGTAACTTCAGTGATGACACCCATGATATTAGTGATGAGTGGGGTCGGAGTTTTTCTTCACGTCTCCTTACCCATATTAGAGAAAAGTTAATCGCTTTTCAGGATGAAACGGGGAATATGTATAACCTGGAGGCAACACCTGCTGAAGGAACGACTTACCGCTTTGCAAAAGAAGATCGTAAGCGTTTTACTGACATTATTCAGGCCGGCACTAAGGATGCACCCTACTATACGAATTCTTCACAGTTACCCGTTGGGTTGACGGATGATCCGTTTGAGGCTTTATCACTACAAGATGAGTTGCAAACTCAATACACTGGCGGCACAGTGCTGCACCTTTATATGAACGAACGGATCTCGGATTCAAAAGCATGTAGCACATTGGTTCGGCGAGTATTGGAACGTTTCCGACTTCCCTACATTACGATTACACCCACATTCTCAATTTGTCCCAAGCACGGCTATCTTTCAGGTGAACATGAATTCTGTCCAGATTGTGATAAAGAAATATTGGCAGAAAAGCGGACTCAACAGGCTGCTGCCTAATCATTTAAATATGTTAAACAGGAGAAAACTATGTCAACTAACAACACTATGACTATTGAATTGCGTGAAGAAGAACGTCAGCGCTGTGAAATATGGACACGCGTGATGGGCTATCACCGCCCAGTAACGTCATTCAACCCTGGTAAGCAAAGTGAGCATGCTGAACGCAAACACTTTGTTGAACACCCAACACATCATTAACAAAAACGGTACTCGTTAAATGCACCTCAATATTGGTGGCATGACCCCGTTCACTACCATTGATTTCCCCGGTCATTTAGCTGCAGTCGTGTTTTTACAAGGCTGTGCTTGGCGATGTGCTTATTGTCAGAACCCTCATCTGCTGAAGGTAGATGAAGCCGCTGATGATTGGGAAATGTTGCGATGTTTTTTAGAAAAGCGACGTGGATTGTTGGATGGCGTGGTCTTTAGTGGTGGTGAACCATTATTGCAATCTGGTTTATCAGAAGCGATAGCTGCTGTGAAGGATATGGGTTTTAAAGTTGCACTCCATACTGCGGGTGGCAATCCACAACGTTTATCCCGATGCTTGCCACTGCTGGATTGGGTAGGTCTTGATGTCAAAACAACATTTACCAACTATGCAGATCTAACGGGGATAGAAGGAAGTGGCAAAAAGGTTCGTGAAAGCCTGAAACTACTTCTGGAAAGTGGTATTGATTATGAAGTTCGCACTACGGTTGATCCCAATTTCTTTGCCGGAAATACACTGCTTGAACTGGCAAAAATATTGGCGGCAGTAGGGGTGAAAAATTACGCATTACAGCAATGTCGTGCGGTTGAAGATTATGATTTTGATGGCACTCCCTTTGTACTTGACGGTATTTTTATAAATACGATCAATGCCATGTTTCCCAAATTTACGTTAAGAACATCCTAATTATTTAATGAGGTTTTGATAGATGGCACAAAGTACAGATTCATTTAAGCTGAAAATTGGTTTGGCTGAAATGCTCAAAGGTGGAGTAATTATGGATGTTACCAATCCTGAGCAAGCAAAAATTGCACAAGACGCGGGCGCTGTTGCCGTGATGGCATTGGAGCGAATTCCATCTGACATTCGAAAAGATGGTGGCATTGCACGAATGAGTGATCCAGAAATGATCAAAGGAATACAGAATGAGGTTTCTATTCCTGTGATGGCGAAATGCCGAATTGGTCATTTTGTTGAGGCTCAGATTTTACAAGCACTGGACGTTGATTTTATTGATGAAAGTGAAGTACTAACTCCAGCCGATGAAACGAATCATATTTGGAAAAATGAGTTTAAAGTACCCTTTGTCTGTGGTTGTCGAAATCTAGGGGAAGCATTAAGACGGATAGGTGAAGGTGCCGCCATGATTCGAACTAAAGGTGAGGCGGGTAGCGGTAACATTGTTGAAGCGGTACGACATATGCGTCAGCTTCAATATGATATGAAAAGTCTGACCGGCTTGGGAATTGAAGAACTGATGGCAAAAGCGAGAGATTTTGGTGCGCCGTTTGATTTGGTTCGTCAGGTCGCAGAAACAGGAAAATTACCCGTACCTAATTTTGCAGCTGGTGGCGTGGCAACCCCAGCTGATGCGGCATTGATGATGCAATTAGGTGCAGAAACGGTATTTGTCGGATCAGGAATATTTATGAGTGACGATCCCGCGGATAGGGCCAAAGCTATCGTTGAAGCGGTAACGTATTTTGATGATGCTCAAAAATTGGCTGAGATTTCAACAGGCCTAAGAAGTGCGATGAAAGGTCTTGTTATTGCGGAAATTCCAGTTGAACAGCGTTTACAGGAACGAGGTTGGTAGTGAAGATAGGCTTACTTGCCTTACAGGGTAATGTTGAAAAACACAGTCAGATTTTATTGCAGTTAAATTTTGAGCCGATATTAGTACGTTACCAAGAGCAACTAGGGCAAGTATCTGGTTTGGTTATACCCGGCGGGGAATCTACAACGATGAGCAAGTTGTTAGATACGACTGGATTAAGGCAGCCAATCCAGACTTTTGCTCAGCAATATCCCATATTAGGCACCTGTGCTGGTTTGATCATGCTAGGTAACGCACTACACAGTGACGCAGATATAAATACGTTTGGCTTGATCGATGTCAATGTGACACGCAATGCCTATGGGCGACAATTAGATTCATTTGTGGATGATGTGGTCGTCAATCTTAAGGATAAGCAGGAAACCATTCCTGCTACCTTTATTCGAGCGCCAATAATCAGTGATATTGGGCCAGATGTTGAGCTGTTAGCGAGTTATAACAATAACGCTGTGGCAGTTCGACAAGGCAGGCATATTGGGCTGACATTTCATCCTGAATTAGATGATGTGACTTTGTTTCATCAATTGGCTTTTAGCACTTAGCCGTATTAATTTTTAGGTTTTAGCATTATGACAGTAGCAAAAATTGGCATCGTGGCAATCAGTGATCGTGCCAGCAAGGGTATTTATCAAGATATTTCTGGCAAGGCAATTATTGAAACCTTAAATGATTATCTGACATCGTCTTGGCAACCGGTTTATGAGGTGATTCCGGATGAACAGGCTGAGATTGAAGCCATGTTGATCAAAATGGTAGATGAAGATCACTGTTGCCTTGTGGTGACAACGGGTGGAACAGGGCCGGCAAAACGTGATGTGACACCGGAAGCAACGGAAGCTGTATGTGATCGTATGATGCCGGGATTTGGTGAATTAATGCGGGCAGAATCATTGAAATTTGTACCAACTGCTATTTTGTCTCGCCAGACCGCAGGGCTAAGAAGAAATAGTCTGATTATTAACCTTCCCGGCAAACCTAAGTCTATTCGAGAATGTCTTGATGCTGTTTTTCCTGCGGTACCGTATTGCATCGACCTGATGGAAGGGCCTTATTTGGAATGTGATGAAACAGTTATCAAACCCTTTAGACCAAAAGTAAGTAGCAATATGGGCTATTGCGGCAAAGCCTCAACAAAGTCAGCGGTTAAATAGATGGCATGATTTAACGACTGTGGAAACTCGTCTAAATCAACGCTATCAATAAGATTCTTCACTTGCAGCCCCAATTCAGTATCGCCTTCAATTGATAAGCGGCGTTGAAAAAACAACGTGTCAGGATCTTCACGCCGACTCGCTAATAATAAAAATTCTTTGCAGTTACCAGAAAATGTAGTGTCAGCAGTGTTTATGCCTTCACTAAAAGAGAGCTGGTTCTGCTTTAAACAGACTTGCCAATCAAAATTTAAGTCTTTGATTTGAATTCTTAGTACTGCATCTTCAAGAAAATCGAGTTCGCCATCCATCAGTTGTTGTTGTAGCAAGTAGTTAGATACTTTTGTGGCAATAGTTAATTGAACAGCCTTGGGCAACAATCTAAAAGGCGTTCTCCACGGCAAATATTGAATGCCGGGTAAGCGTGCTAATTTTTGAGGAATTAATAACGCAAGTTTATGCGGAATTGCTGCCATATTTGATCTCACTTTAAGCGTGTAAATTAGATTTAATGACCATAATGGCGCTTATCAGCAGGATAACAATGACATGGATCAAAAGAGAATCAACTAGCCATTTCTTGCTGACTAAAACCCTTATTATGTAGCGAGATAAAACAAGGGGAAAGGGATGGAACTGGTTTGCCCAGCAGGCAATATCTCGATGCTGAAAATGGCTGTTGATAGCGGTGCCGATGCCGTTTATATCGGTTTTAAAGATGATACTAACGCTCGACATTTTGCTGGCCTAAATTTTAACGATGGCACGGCACAAAAAGCCGTCAACTATGCCCATGATCGTGGCAGCAAAGTTTATGTTGCCATCAATACTTTTCCTCAACCTGCGGGCTGGTCACGTTGGCAAAAAGCGGTGGATGTTGCAGCTGATATAGGTATTGATGCTTTGATTATTGCAGACGCTGGTGTATTGGCCTATGCCACTGAAAACCATCCCAATCTTGCTCGTCATTTATCGGTACAGGGTTCAGCGACCAATGCCGAAGCCTTACGATTTTATAAACAACAGTTTGATATTAAACGAGCGGTTATTCCACGGGTATTATCCATGTCACAAGTTAAACGCTTGGCAGAAGATAGCCCAGTGGAACTAGAGGTCTTTGGCTTTGGTAGTTTATGTGTGATGGTCGAAGGACGTTGTTTATTATCTTCTTATGCCACCGGCGAATCACCGAATACCTGCGGTGCATGCAGCCCAGCCAAAGCGGTTCGTTGGGTTGAAACGCCAGAAGGTACGGAGAGTCGCTTAAATGGCGTGTTGATTGACCGTTACAGCAAGGATGAAAAAGCGGGTTATCCCGTCGTGTGTAAAGGTCGGTTTAATGTTGATGGTCATACCTATCATGCCTTAGAAGAACCGACGAGTTTGAATACCTTAGAACTTCTACCCGAGTTACAAGCAGCAGGGGTAAAAGCGATCAAAATTGAAGGCCGTCAACGCAGTACGGCGTATGTATCTAAGGTCGCGAAAGTATGGCGACAAGCCATCGATAGTTGCCATTCAGATTCACAAAACTATGTCGCTAAACCACAATGGATGAATGATCTTGCCAGCGTGTCAGAAGGTACCCAAACAACACTGGGTGCATACAACCGCCCATGGCAATAAATAATGTAGGCCCAAACCCATGAAACTCTCTTTAGGTGCCATACAATATTTTTGGCCACGCCAAACGGTGGAAGACTTTTATCACACCCACATCAATAGCCCGATAGATATTATTTATCTGGGCGAAACAGTGTGTGCCAAACGTCGCTTTCTAAAAACAGCAGAATGGATTGAGCTAGCCAAAGAATTAGCTCAATCAGGCAAACAAGTGGTGTTATCAACGCTGACATTAATTGAAGCCCAATCAGATATGGCCGGTGTTAAACGCTTGTGTCAAAACGGCGATATTTTAGTCGAAGCCAATGACATGGGCGCTGTGCAACTCATGGCTGATCAATCTTTACCCTTTGTCGGTGGTCCGGCGCTCAATATCTATAATGCCTACACTCTCAAACTATTACAGCAACAAGGTTTAATGCGTTGGGTCATGCCGGTTGAGTTAGATGCCAATACATTAAAAGACATATTGGCAGATGTTGAGACCATGGGCTTTAAAGATAAAATTGAAACAGAAGTATTTTCATTTGGCCGCATGCCATTAGCATTTTCAGCACGTTGTTTTACGGCAAGGTTTCGTAAACTGCCTAAGGATGATTGCCAGCTTGTTTGCCAAGATTATCCTGAAGGTTTAGCGATGGATAGCCAAGAAGGGGAACAATTTTTCACCATTAACGGTATTCAAACCCAATCGGGAAGAATTCAACATCTGTTACCGCATTGGCAACAAATGCAGCAGCTCGGCGTCGACATCATGCGACTTAGCCCACAGCCGAATCATATGACAGACATTATTCAACGTTACGCACAGGTGATTAAAGGTGAATCGTCAGATACTGATATTGAATCAATGCTCAGTGCACCAGCTTGTGATGGTTATTGGCGAGGTGAATCGGGGATGGATTATATTGCGGTAGAGGCTTAATTCTTTTAATTAACAAATTTGGTTAAATTATTATTGCTGCCACAGGGCGTTCATTTCTTTTGTTCACCCAAAAGAAACGAACCAAAGAAAAAGATGCCCGACATTATCACTAGTCACACAAAAAACTATCTTTTGCAGCGTGGATAAAAACTCGCTACGCTCAAACACTTATCCTCTTTATCTGCAAAACACAGTCTTTTGGATGGCGATAAAAACGGGATGGTAACGGTAAAATTAATGACCTTGTTAGGCGAGAGTGTCATCAGGCCCTTCAGGCAGCTTTGCTAATTCTTGGTTTATCGCATCCTTATCGGGCTCGACCATTTTCTCTCCCCGCTCAAAAAACGCCTCTGAAGATTTTGTAAAATGCGGCAAAATAACGTTGATTATTGCATTTATATCCATGCCATTTGCAATAGCCGGAATTGGCTTGAACTGAGTCTTTGTGTCTTTTGTAAGTCCAGAGAAATTTAGAGCCCCACCACCACTCTTCTTATGCCTCCAAATTACAACACATTCCTTACTCACGTATTTATCTTTCTTAGAGACTTGAAAATTAAGCTTTGCAAACTGCTTGGCTACCTCAAAGGGGGTTACTTTTTCTTCGTCATGAGCCTTGATGACTCGTAATATATTTTTTGCCCACTTCTTTTGTTTGCAGATATATTGTGCTCCAGAACCAGCAATAGCAATTCTAGGACTAATATCTCCTTTAGATGATTTTTTACCTGTCACATGTCGGGTGTATCTAAAATTGAGATCTTTCTTGCCGTTCGTTAATGACAAATCAATAGAATATATCCGAGGGTGATCGTCAACAAAGGCTGGAATGATAATGTTATGGGATGGAGTTCCAGGAAACGACGGCTTTTGTAGATGACGAGGAAGTCTTTTTTTTGCGCTATCAGCCAAGACATTCAATACTTGCTCTAAAGGTAAATTAAGGCCTCTAACGGTATTGCCCATCCAGTCACTAGGCTCATTCTTCATAGCTGTCGAGCCTAAACCTGCATAGCCAAGCAATGCCGTACCATCCTTTGTTTCAAGACTAAATATTTTTCGAGCATTATCTTTTACTCTTCCGTGACCATACGAAAGACGTCGATCCGCGAGCATCCATATCCAATCTGAACCGGTAGCCGCCACAATAAATGTCAACTAGCATTCTCCCTCTAACATTCGCCTAATGCCTCAAATACTGACTTAGTGAAGTTGGTAGCCTTTTTGTGAATATTTGGGGCAGTGTAAAAACTCCTCATACACCGCCACTTAAAATTTCTAATTAAAAGTGACGTTACTCGGTACCAACCGCTTTGGCAATCATCTGTCGTGTTTTGAGGCTACGTAAATAGTCTGCGATTTGCTGAATAGTTGGCCAGTTTTCAAAAGCGAGGATCACGCCATCAAAACACAGTTTTTTTGCGGCGATAAAAACGGGATGGTAAAGCGGTTTAAATCAATTGCTTCAAATCAATCGAGTGACCCTATTGATTTACTGGGTCAGCTACCCCAAGCACCCTTTATGACTTTGTGTTCAGATTGCTCATGCTCTTCATTCAGTAATAAATTTTCAGTCACAGATTTACTATGATCGCGGAGTCCCAGTAGCTCACAGATAACGCCACAAATCTCCGTTTGTTTTGGTGCGCAACCTGCTTGGTGAGAGAAACGATCGCCAATGACATATAAGGGAATATCTCGCTCTTCGGCTAAAGATCCTCCGTGGCTTTTATCTGTATTCATGCCATGATCTGCGGTAATGATAATTTGGTAGCCGGCTTCAATCCAAGTTGGAAGGTATTCAGATAGCTCTTTATCTGATCGGCGAGTGGTGTTGCGGTAATGGGAACTATCAAGTCCAGAACGATGACCAGCCTCGTCAATACTCATCGGATGAATCAGTAGAAAGTCAGGGTCATAACGGCGGCGTAACAATTCAGCATCAAGGTACAAATGGCCGTCAGGGTATTGCCCATCATGGTAAAAAGAGCCATATTGGATGAGTTGTTCGGTATCTACTGTATGGCGGTCTCGTACAGCGTTATAAGGGCTTTGGTTATACAGTTCGCTGAACCAATGAAATGCAGCTGCAGCGGTGGTCAACCCTGCTTCTCGAGCCAAGCTGAAAACGCTTTTTTGGTTGGAGTTACGGATCACTTGGTTGTGAACGATTCCGCTAATTGCGGGTGTCACTCCCGTTAGGATGGTCTCGTAGAGCGGACGAGACATCGATGGTAATTCGCATTGTACTTTGTAAAGGCTTGCCAATCCTTGCTCACTTAATGCCTGAACAAACCCCATACATTCCTCGGCAATCTTATACGCTAAACCATCAAGAACTACGAGTATCACTTTGTCTGTCATTTTATATACTCCGAACACAGGACTAAATTAAGAGGCCGTTGCTTGATTCTAACCATGTAAAAAGAATACGCAAGTTTTATGACGAAAAAATGACACTAATAAGGGTATTTTGAAAAATCAATAGGGTCAGACTCGATTGATTTGACCCTATTGATTCCGTTTGAGCGTTGGGTTAGACGAATTTAAGTTGACTCAACCCAGTTGTTGGCTAAGGTGTTGATGTTATCTCGGCCTTATGAAGGTGCCCGCTCGACCTAGCTAGCTAATTCTAATTCGCAGGTGAACTCCGGTAAGCCCATCCCTGTATATTGGCCCTCAGAAACGAGGTAAGAGCGATATGTAGAACCTACTGGGCCATGCCAGTAACTGCAATACAATTTGCCATCAACGATACGAAATTTTACATCATACGCTGAGGCACGATAAAGCCAGCCTGTGGCTTTGCAGGACAGGCGATAGCCGCTATTGTAAGCATCATCGCGTATCTCCCACCTTTGCCATCCTTGATCATCGAGTGGAGCCAATTTAAATTTTAATGCGTTTTTTTTAGCAGGGGTCCCTGCTTGTAACACCACGTAATCCCAGAATGAAGTGGATGGATTTGCCCCAACCGGGTATGCATACCCAGTAACAGACTTCCCCTTATCGTCAACATAGTTCACCTTAAGGAAATACCATTTGTCTGGGTCGGTTTTGAATGGTTCTCCAGCAGGGAGTGGGTTGGGTGTACCACTGGGTACGAAAGGCTGGTCATCCAAGGATGGGCCAGTGCCAGCAGGGGGTAATTTAGGTTTTGTCATAAGATTCTCCTAAAATGTTGGATCGATATTTTGGGTGGATGTCAGCTGCCTCGGCATCGACATCCCTATGCAATGAGGGAGATTATTGCTCCCAACATCTCTTGTTTTTGTGGGTCGTTGTTGTATGCGATATTTACCTCCTTTTGTTCGTACTGATGGGTTTCAGACTAACCAGGCATTTTTCGGCAAACAGTGTGTTTTATGTGACCGCCATATAATTCAAAGTATGCACAGCATGGGGTTATGTAACACTTTGATTATTTTTGGTGTGGTGTGATTTATTAGGAATTAGGTGGCCAAGTCAATGACTGTTTTAGTGACAAAAGTGGCCAGTTTTTTTTCTGTTTCAGGAGGGAGGTTATGCACATGGTTAGATCTCCTTTTCTTGAATCCATTACATTCTGTGCGTCATTAATAAGCTACTCTTTATAAACAAGATTAGCAATCACCTTCCTTGTTTTTACGGGTCCTTGTTGTTCTAACGCAGTATAAATCTGAACGAGTGAGGCTCCAGCTGCTAGCAATTGTTCACTATCTTGTGTGGAGCGAATGCCGCCGACTACAATAAATGGAAAATCCGTGTGTTGTGCTTTGAGGTTATGTAAATAGTCTGCGATTTGCTGAATATTTGGCCAGTTTTCAAAAGCGAGGATCACGCCATCAAAACCTCGTTGTTTGAGCAACTGTATGATTTCAGCCGTTGATTCATTCTGGCGGTAGTCAATGGCGAGTTTTGCCAGAAGAGGAATAGACAGATCATATTCTGTATTTAACTTTTTATGATGGTGTCGAATATTTGTTAAAAAGAGATCCAAGCCATATAAATCTGGCTTCAATGCACGTGCATCACTTTCTGGACGACTCAGGTTAATAACAAGGTAATCAGCAAATAGCCAAAATAACCCCATGCCTTTGCTGTAGTCAGCTACGGTTTGTTCATCAAGCGTATTTCTCAGGCTGCCGAGACTGATGCCCCATTGTTGAGGGTGCTTCGTCTTTTGCTTATATTTAGTCGCCTTATTGAGGTTCTGTAGTGTTGTAATGATCGTGTTATCCAGTACTTGTGTTGCATCGATATTGATTGTGCCTATTTCAACAAAGCCGAAGCCGATACATTCAGAATAGGGCAAAAACGTGCCTGTTCGATCAAATCCAGCTGCAAGACCAACAGGGTTGGAAAACTGTAATCCCATTACATTTACCGGTGATGTAGGTTGAGATCGTTTGATTGGATTGAGTCGAGAGAGTTGGCAGAAAAGAACGGTTAAGCGTTGAGCAAAGCGGTGGATAGAACCGTCATTTTTATTGGTGAGTAGCTTTAATAATGTGTGGTAAATCATGATAGTTAAACGATGCACAGCTGTTGTCGTGGTGTGATTGTGTGACTTGCTGCAAAGTCTTGCATAAAGTCTATTAAAGTATCGAAGCCTTCAAGTGGCATGGCGTTGTAGTTGCTGACACGAATTCCACCGCGTACGCCGTGGCCTTTTAGATTGAGTAAGCCATTTTCTTTGGCGTCATTAAGAAAGTCATCAGCCAGATCAGCGTTGGTGAGTTCAAAACAGATATTTGCCTTTGAGCGATCAGCTGGATTAACGGTGCAAAGATAAAAATAATCATTGTCGATAGCATCATAAAGACGCTGGGCCTTAATGCTATTTTGTTGTTCAACTTTTTCGATACCACCTTGTTCTAATAACCAAGAAAACATTAGACCAGCCATATAAATACTGTAGGTTGATGGCGTGTTTACTCGAGTTTTGGCTTGTCGACTATAGTTGAATACTGCTGGCACAATATCCATCGCTTGATCTAATAAATCATCACGGATAATGACGATGGTGAGCCCTGAGGGGCCAATATTTTTCTGAGCACTGGCATAGATAAGCCCAAACTTTGAAATATCCATTTGTCGAGTCAAAAAGTCAGAGGTGACATCGGCAACAAGAGGTACTTCCAAATCTGGAATTTTTTGAAATTGCACACCATTAGCGGTTTCATTGGTGGTGATATGACAATAGGCGGCTTGTGGATCGAGATTCCATTGATGGAAGGCTGGGATATGGTCGAATCCGGATTGTTTACTGCTGGCGGCGATATTGATATGGCCGTAACGTTTGGCTTCATTAATAGCTCGGGTTGACCAGTGGCCGGTCTGTATATAATCCGCGTTTGGATTGTTGCCTAATAAATTCATGGCAAGCAGTGAGAAGTGGGCATAAGCCCCGCCTTGTAAAAACAAGGGGTGATAGTTTTCAGGTAGGTTTATTAAGATTTTTAAATCCTGATACGCCTTTGTGCTGATTTCATTGAATTCATCAGAGGTGAACGGCATTTCCATAACCGACATTCCACAACCATGCCAGTCCAATAACTCGTCTTTTGCTTTGTTTAAGACTTCTGGTGGAAGTTGAGCTGGACCGGCAGAGAAATTATACATAGTGATATCTCAACCTAATCAGGTATAGAAAAAGAGTCCGTGTGCACCTGTAATCATGAAGAACAAAGTGACAAATGAAAGGATGGTATTGGTTCTGGATGATAGGAATGTGATACGAGAACAGCGGATACGTTCTTCATCATCAGCAGGGATAAAGCCGAGTACTTTTTTCTGGTGAGGCCACAGCACAAACCAGAGGTTTAAAACCATAATGATGCCCAGCCAAACTCCGATGCCAATCACAAGTGATGGTCCGGATAGTGTTAAGGCATCAAATAATGTACCTCGAAACCAAAGCATATATATACCTGTTACAAGCACTACTAGAGAGGCATAACGGAAGGTGCCATGTTCACGTTTCATTGCTGCCAGCATTGCACCAGGATCACTCGGTTGTGCAGGTTTAAACTTGGGGTTTTGGATAACATTGGCATAATTATGTCCTATCCATATCAAGAGCCCCACTAGATGCAACAAGCGTGCAGCAACATCAATAGATGCAGTTAACGTCATCAGTATTCCAATATTTAGAAGCTACCATTTATAAGTATTCGGGCTATAACAAACAGTAGAGTAGTTAGGAAAGTGGCTACAACAATGCAGCCACTTATACTTTCAGGTGGAAATTTCATGATTACACATCAAGAAAATCAGTGGTAATAGAACCCTTTTTCCTAAATACAAGAGGTCGTTCAACTCTGTGTGGGCTTGCTATATTGGCCACACATGATTCAATAACATCGTGCATGGGTGATTTGGAGCAAACAGGATCGGTATTAGCTGCATCACCGGTCAACAGGTAAGCCTGACAACGGCAGCCGCCATGATCATTTTCTTTTTCATCACAGCTCATACAGGGCTCTTTCATCCAGCTATCACCACGATAAGCATTAAATACAGGGGACTCATTCCAAATCCAATCCAAAGGATTGTCTCGAACATTAGGAAACTCAAGTCCCTTGATAACACGAGCCTCTTGACAAGGAAGGGCGGCACCATCGGGTCCAATTGTTAAATGAATAGCACCCCAGCCATTCATACATGCCTTTGGACGTTCTTCATAATAGTCAGGAATAACAAAGTAGATCTGCATTTTATTGCCTAAGCGATCTCGATATTCCTTGACGACTTCTTCGGCAGCCTGCAGTTCTTCCAATGAAGGTAGAAACTCTTCACGGTTCAGTAGTGCCCAATTGTAATACTGGATATTGGCAAATTCGATATATTCAACTTCAAGCTTTTCAGCCATTTCCAACATTTGTCTGGTCTGACCAATATTCTGTTTACAGATTGGGATATTCAATACCATAGGAAAACCTTGGGCTTTGATATCTTTAGCAACAGCCATTTTTTGATCGAAAACATCAACACCAACTAATTTGTGTGATAACTCTCGATCGCTGGCTTGTATACTGAGCTGGATCTGTTTAAGACCCACGTCCTTTAATACTTGTAAACGTTTAGGTGTCAGGCCGACACCTGATGTGATGAGATTAGTGTAGTAGCCAAGCTCTTCAGCATAGGCAACAAGCTCTTCAATATCATCACGGAGCATAGGTTCGCCACCGGTAAAACCAAGTTGCAATGCACCCATTTTTCGACCATCACGTAATACTTTTTTCCATTCTTCCGTTGAAAGCTCATTTTTGAATTTATCAAAATCGAGTGGATTACTACACCATGGACATTGCAGAGGACATTTATATGTCAGCTCAAGAGTGAGCCACATTGGGATTCCTAAGCCATCAAGTGTTAACTCTGAACTATCAGGATTTAATTCTGATCCATCCTTTGGCATAGGACACCTCTAAAAATTTGTAGACGCTTTCACTTACGTCGGTGGTATATGATTTGTTTAATGCAGTGATAATTTCTTCAGCAGTCTGTGTGCCATCACAATATTTCAATATTTCAGCACCCGTTTCATTGAGTTTTACCACTCCTTCGGGGTAGAGAAGGATATGTGCCTGTTGAGGTTCTTCCCACCGTAATAAATACAATGATGAGAGTTCTATTACATCATCAGCAGTGATAGTTTCAGCCATGTTAAACCTTGAGGTTGTAAATTAATAAAGGGGAGAGCAAAATCATTCGCCCCCCCCCTTT